>JBAZQH010000040.1:0-14494 GCA_041645285.1 Candidatus Margulisiibacteriota bacterium
ATAAAGCCGGCGGGGGTTTTTACCCGCCGTACCTCACCGACAGGTTGGAGAGCGGGAAATGCATTACGGGTAACGCGAACTTTCCAGCCAGCAGTGTTGGGTTGGGTTCCCGGTTCTCTGATTGCGTATATTTCGGGTGGGGTTTTATCTTCGTGGCCGGCACAAAACGGGCAATGGGCGGCGGCATCGCTGTCTACCGCATAAGCTTTGGCAGCAAAATCCTCCGGACGCTTCGCCCGCTCGGTAGAAATTATCACCCAGTCCCGGGTTGCTGGATTGAATCTAAGTTCAGGCATGATTGATTAAACCGATTTTAACACTAAGTTGATTTTTCGGCAATGAAACATTTAAGAAGAGTTGCCATTGCACTGACTTTCGCTTCCGCAGTATAATCCAACCATGAAAGCCAAATTATTGCGCGGCCTGATTGATTCCATCATTATCGCTGGTATTCTTTTTCCCGAAATGCTCGCAATTTGGTTTCTCTCCATGCACGGCGGGATCGATTTTTTTAAGTGTTACGCTCCGTTCCTAAAAGAATTGATCTTATTAATTGGATCCGGCCTGGTAGTTTTAGCTTTAGCCCTGGTCGGCCAGCTTTTAAATTGGCACGGAGGTAAAAGAAAACCCGCTCCCGCCCATAACCGTCTGACCGTAATTACTTTAATTATCGCCGGTATCAGCATCATCGGCACGACTGCATTTTTTGCATACTTATATATCCCATTTGTTGTCCGCCACGGGGATATCCAGCCGCAATTGGTTTTTTCCGGAAAAAATATTGTCGCATCATCTTCGTTCCGTTCCATTGCCAGTATAACCAATCCCTCGCCCGGCCTGGCGGTGGTTTTTTGGACCGATAAAAAAATTTCTAACAAGTTAACCTATGGAAAAACCGGCCAAATTCCGCAAAACATAACCGAAGCCCGCCCCACCCACCTTCATTGGTTTGATTTGGGGCCGTTGGAATCTGGTGCCAAATATGAATATTCAATCAACCAACAAAAAATTGCCAACTTCACCGCTCCGCCCGCCAGCGGGAAAAGTTTGAGGTTTGCCGCCGGCGGCGATACTCATTTTGGAGCTTATGACAGCCGGATCGATAATACCATCCGAATGATTAATCTCATAAAAGATCCGTCAGAAAAATACGGCGCGTTTTTCCTGCTGGGCGACCTGGTGCAATTAGGCAATAACGACTCCCAGTGGAAACAGGCGTTAGGTACCCTGTCGCGGTTGACTCAAGTTGTCCCCACGGGCTACGTAGTGGGCAACCACGACACAATTTTTAGCGGCGAAAAGCTTTTTGCTAGATATTTGGCCGACCCGTCTAAACCACAGCTTTGGAAAAGGATTGACTGCGGCCAAATCCATTTTATTTTATTGGATCTGGAATGGCTGAAGCAACTCTATACTCCAGCACAGCAAAAGTGGCTGATCACACAGCTTAAATCCATTCCTAAAAACGATTGGTGCATTATCCTGAGCCATACATTTTATTTCTGCTCCGGGCGGCACGCAGACGGCTGGGATTGGTTCGATAATACAACCGTCATCGAGAGTTTAGTGCCGGTATTTGAACAATTCAGTGTCGACTTAGTTCTGTCTGGTCACAAGCACCACGCCGAAGTTTTGCAAAAAAACGGCATAACCTACGTGGTAGCCGGCAGTTTTGGCGGGGTAATGGCCCAGCCCCGGACTTACGTTTCACCCGCCAGCATCTGGTACGAAACCACAGAAAACTGTTTTGCGGATATTTGGATTAACGGGGATACAGCATTCATTACCATGCGTAATCCCTTTAATCAAAAATTATTCGAAGTGGAAATCCAAAACAAAAAATAATCGCGCTGCGTGTTATATACATCAATATGGAAGAAACACAAAATCATTCTAAACAATCCCGCATTTTCTTGGCGATCGGCACCTCCGCCCAATTACAGCAAAAAATTTGCGACTGGCAGAAAAATTATAATAAACGCAACCCCGCAGACGGCGCAAAGCTTCGCCTGATTGCTCCGCAAAACCTGCACCTCACGCTCATCCCCCCCTGGTACGCAACAAAAGAAGAAATCTCTCTATTAATCCATCATCTGCAAAATCTTACGCCTACCTTGCCGCGGCCGTTCACTGTAGTTTTCAACCAGATTACTTTCGGGCCAAAGCCAAATGAACCGCGATTAATTTGGTTATCCGGCGAAACCCCGCCAGCGCTGTTTGATCTTAAAAACAAAGTCGAACAATGTCTGGCAAACGCGCCGGCGCCAGGAGAGCCAGCCGCCGGCGAAAAACGCCCCTTTAAATTACACTTAACCGTCGCCCGGTTTCGTGGAGAAGATTTTCGGCATTTCAAAACCCAACCCCTCGACAAAAAAATTAACTGGGAAGAAGAAATTTCCGCCTTTTACCTTATGGAATCGCATTTATCACCTAAAGGTTCAGATTATGCTGTAATTGAGAAATTTGGATTACCGCAAAAATAATCTCCTCTAATTCTGAAATTTTATCAACTGGTGGCCGATATAAACCTAGTGATGGAAATTTCTCGGGCTCCTGCCTGACGGCAGGCAGGTGCAAGGCGAGAGATAAGCTAGAGTTAAAAATATTCAAAACTGGGAGGCGAACAATGATAGGCGAAATTCAATTGATTCTAGGGGTTCGGGCACATGCGAGAGCAATCGTGGAGCTGGCGCATAGAACAGGACGATTGCCGCAATTATTAGACGGGATTGATCGAAATGGCTGTAACCCAAGGGGCGGGGTAAGGCAATTCTTGCGAGAAATAAGACCATTTGATGGCGCACCGCTTAGAGATGAAGATGTGCCGCAAAGACTCGCAGCTAGTAATGATTTGCGCCAGAATTTAATTGGCATAATGTGGTCATTTGATCCAGCGCAGAGAGTAAAAGTTGCGAGTCAAATATTTGATGCTGCTGCTCAAGAGGATGCAGCAGTTCGTCAAATTTTATTTGAGCATGCTGAAACCGAAATTGGGACTCCACCAATTGATTTTTCGAAAGCTACAATTGCCTTTTCTTCGGGATTAACCAGATTGTCTTTTGCCAGCGATGCTACAAGGGGAGCCGTCATTGATCTCTTCCCCGCCAATAATTTTCAAATGCTGCATTTACGCGATCATTGCTGGATGGTTAGTGATTCCAGGCATAGAAGTTGGGTAGCTCGCCAAGCTGCTTCTGGTTATACCCTCGAACAAGCTAAAGATTTGGTTTCTTTAGCTGCGGTTGAAAGTTATGATCACTTCCTGTGTGCTATACCAGGATCAAGTGACCCGACAAATATCCTAAGTCATCAAATGTGTGAGTTAACTACAGCCCAATTGCAACTTCTGGTTCAGGCAAGGAAAGAGCTTGGATTAGGTTTTGGCAATGGCTTTATAGTTTGGGCAATAAGAGACAAGGATCCGCTAAAAGGAGTATCAAAGGCGCACAGGGTAACAGCGGAAGGGGAAATTGAAAGCTTTCTTGAAGATTCTTCCCTTTTCGATATTAGATCAGCAGAGGTAATTTTAACTGATTTTGCCCGATGACGTAAACAGATCAATTGCCTGCCGCAAAAAAAGGTTTTTGCCAGATATTTGCCGCCTCCTGGTTTGCCCCGTTGATGTATAATTCTTCCATGTCCATCAACCTCGCCGATTTAACCCAAATCTCCGAATTCTTATGGGAAATCCCTAAAACCTACCGCGCCAATATGCGCGTTCCCGCCCGCGTCTACACTTCCGAAAAAATGCTCAAAGAAATTTTACGCGACCGTTCACTGGAGCAGTTAGTCAATATCACGTCGCTCCCCGGCATCCTATGTTATGCCCTGGCTATGCCCGATTGCCATGAGGGCTTCGGGTTTCCCATTGGCGGAGTAGCGGCAACACTTTATCCCGACGGGATTATTTCCCCCGGCGGCATCGGCTATGACATTAACTGCGGCGTGCGGCTTTTGAAATCGCAAATTTCCGCAAATGATATCAAATCACATCTCGAAAATTTGGCGGGCGCGCTTTTCCGACAAATTCCGGCAGGAGTCGGGCGCGGCGGAAAATTAAAGTTGTCCAGCAGGGAATTGGACAACTATCTTGAAAAAGGCGTTACCTATGCAATTAAACAGGGCTTTGGCGAAACCGAGGATGCGCTTTATATTGAATCTAGTGGACATTTGGCCGATGCCGACCCCGACATGGTTTCAAAACACGCCAAAGACCGGGGAAGCGATCAATTGGGCACCATGGGTGCCGGAAACCATTTTGTCGAAGTTGATAAAGTAGAAGAAATTTTTGACGAACAAACTGCCGCCGCCTTCGGGCTTTTTAAAGGACAAATTGTAATTTTGATCCATACCGGATCGCGGGGCTTGGGCCACCAGGTAGCTACCGACCACATTCAGTCAATCTTAAAAGCCCTGCCCAAACATGGCATCAATTTACCTGACACAGAATTAGCCGGCGCACCATTTTCTTCTGACGAAGGCCACGCCTATTTCAAAGCCATGTCTGCCGCCGCCAACTTTGCCTGGGCCAATCGCCAGCTTATCACCTGCCAAATTCGTGAAGCTTGGCAAGAGATTCTGGGAAAATCGGGAGGAGAGTTGGATATTCTGTACGACGTCGCGCACAATATTGCAAAAATCGAAGAGCACGAAATTAACGGTAAGCAACAAAAAGTCATTGTCCACCGCAAAGGAGCAACGCGGGCCTTTCCCCCGGGGCACCCGGAAATAACCGAGGCCTATCGCGCCGTGGGACAGCCGGTAATTATCCCTGGCAGTATGGGAACATCATCCTATGTTTTAGCCGGCGCCGAAAACAGCCTGCGGGAAACTTTCGGCTCATCGTGCCACGGCGCCGGGAGAAGGATGTCGCGCCACGCCGCGCAAAAAGCCGTTGACCTAACGCAACTAAAATCCGAGCTAAAAAATGCCGGCATCCAGGTTATGGCTGGCTCAATGCGCGGCCTAGCTGAAGAAGCCCCCTTGGCCTATAAAGATATTGATGACGTAATTGAAGTGGTAATTAGCGCACAAATCGCTAAAAAAGTAGCGCGACTAAAACCGTTGGTGGTAGTTAAAGGGTAAAATTTGCTATACTACCGCAATGCCCAAAATTATTAACATTGCAATCATTGCGCACGTTGACCACGGCAAGACCACGTTAACCGACCATCTCTTGCGCCAGGGCGGCGCGTTTGGTGAGCGTGAAGAAGTGCCCGAGCTGGTGATGGATTCCAATGACCTGGAGCGCGAGCGCGGTATTACAATCTTCTCCAAAAACTGCTCCATCCAATACAAAGATTACAAAATCAATATTGTTGATACCCCCGGCCACGCCGATTTTGGTTCCGAAGTTGAGCGCGTCCTCAAAATGGTGGACAGCGTACTGTTGTTGGTTGACGCCAAAGAAGGTCCCATGCCCCAAACCAAATTTGTCCTGGCCAAATCACTCAAGCTGGGGATCCGCCCGATTGTGGTCATCAATAAAATTGATAAAGGAGGCCAGCGGGCACACAAAGTAGTCGACTTGGTTTTTGACTTATTTGTAAAGCTGGATGCCACCGATGCACAACTGGATTTCCCGATTATTTATACCGTTTCGCGTGAAGGGATCGCAAAATACAACCTTGAAGACGAAGGCCATGACCTTACCCCGCTTTTTGAAACCCTCCTCAAACACATTACCCCCTACCCGGACAAATCCACCGAACCACTCCAGCTCCAGGTTGCTAACCTGGATTACAACGATTATGTGGGACGCATCGGCATTGGTCGCGTCACCAGCGGCACCTTAAAAAAAGGTGAAAATATCGTTGTCTGCCGGCGGGACGGGTCCGTCCAGGAAGCAAAAATCACCAAACTTTGCAGTTTCGTCGGCCTCAAACAGGTTGAAATCGACTCTGCCGACTGCGGGGATATCGTATCCGTCGCCGGCATACCGGATATCACAATTGGGGAAACCATTTGTACCGCCGATAATCCCCGCCCCCTGCCCCTTTTGGTGATTGACGAGCCGACGCTGGATATGGAATTTTGGGTCAACAACTCCCCGTTTGCCGGGCGCGAAGGTAAATATGTTACCACCCGTCATCTGCGCGCACGGCTCGAGCGCGAGCTGGAAACCAATGTCGGAATGCGCATGGAACCATTTGAAAACGGTGAAGGATTCAAAGTATCCGGCCGGGGTGAGCTGCACCTTTCCATCTTACTGGAAGAAATGCGCCGGGAGGGTTATGAAGTCCAGGTTTCGCAGCCCAAAGTTATTTTTAAGACCATCCATAATGAAAAAATGGAACCCATCGAACAGGCCTATATTTCTGTCCCGGAAGAATTTGCCGGGATCGTCATTGAAAAACTGGGGGCGCGGCGCGGGGAAATGCAGGATATGCAGGTTAAAAACGGCACGACCAACCTTACCTATCATGTGCCTACCCGGGGCTTGCTGGGTTTCCGCGCCGAATTTATCATGGACACTAAAGGTGAAGGCATTCTCCACCACGGTTTTTACCGTTACGAGCGCTACAAAGGGGAAATTGCAAAACGCAAAAACGGCGTATTAATTTCCGGAAACTTTGGCAAAACCGCGTCCTATGCCTTAAACAACCTACAGGAGCGGGGCCGGCTGTTTATCGGGCCGGTAATTGAAGTTTATGCCGGGATGGTGATCGGGGAAAGTTCCCGCACCAGCGATATGACCGTCAATCCCTGTAAAGAAAAGAAAAAAACCAATATCCGTTCCGCCGGCGCCGACGAAGCCATAAAATTGACGCCCCCCATCAAACTGACAATTGAATCCGCGCTGGAATTTATCAGCGACGATGAGCTGGTGGAGCTGACGCCCAAAAGCATTCGCATGCGTAAAAAATTATTAACAGAAAACGAAAGGGCCCGGCAAGGTTAAGTAGCCCGCGCCTGCAGCGCCACGCTTCCCGCCTCCGCCATATCTTTCCCTACCGCAATAAAGCCGTGGTTTTTCATGATGACCAGTTGATGGTTATCCAGCACTTTCAAAACCCCTTGCGCCAGCGCCAGCGTCCCGTAAGGTTCTTCTTTGGGGGTACAAGGCAATTTCAATTTATCCGCGCAATCCAACAGTTTTTGGCAGTGCCCGTGAAAAACCGCATTTATATCCTTGCGCTGTTGATAAATCAAATAATGCAGCATGCTTTCCGAAGATGGCGCGCGCAGCCCATGGCAATAAACAATTTCCTGCTCAAAATCAATTGACGTCACCATTACAAAGCTGTCATCTTTGGCCGTGTCTTTCATACCGGAGGCGGTGATAATAAATTCACCGTGCCCCCGATTAAACCGAAAGCTCAAATTGCCAAACGCACCACCGGCGTAGCGCGGCATCAACCCCACCCGGCTAAATTCGTTGCACCAATATTTCAGTTCTTCCATACGTGGATCGGGCGGAAAATTATCGCCCAAAAAAACAACCTTAAACTTGGGTTGCACATTAGTGTTTTCCGGAGAAGTATCCATCTATAAAAATAGTTTTCGAATGTTTTCCGTCGTTGGCTTAAGCAAACCTTTTTCCGTGATAATCCCGGTAATATATTTGGCCGGCGTGACATCAAACGCCGGGTTAAGCGCACTGGATCCCGGCGAACAAACCAAAATTTCTTCTAATTTCCCCTTGCGCGTCACGCCCGACTGGTATAACACCTCGTCGGGGGAGCGCTCTTCGATGGGGATATCTTTTCCGCTTTTACATTTTAAGTCGAACGTAGAGGTGGGCGCCGCCACATAAAACGGGATGCCGTATTCGTGTGCCGCAATGGCTTTTTCCAGCGTCCCGATTTTGTTGGCCGTGTCACCGTTGGCGGCAATCCGATCTGCACCGACAATTACCATATCAATTTTCCCTTGCGCCATCAGGGATGCTCCCGCATTATCCGGGATAATCGCATGCGGCACTCGTTCGTTTTTCAATTCCCAGGCGGTCAGCCGCGCGCCCTGGCCGCGCGGGCGGGTTTCGTCAACGTAAACAAAAATCTTTTTCCCGCCGCGGTGTGCCAGATAAATCGGCGACAAGGCCGAACCATAATCCACAAAAGCCAGCCAGCCGGCATTGCAGTGGGTCTCAATCTGCATGCCCTGCACAATCAGCTTGGATCCAATTTCACCGATTTTCTTGCAATTTTCTGCATCTTCATCCGCAATTTTTTGCGCTTCCGCCACTGCCGCCCACGCCGCCGCAAAACCGGCATTAAGTTTGCCGGCGCCACTCTCGCCTGCCGCACAACCTGCCGCCGCAAATACCCTCTCCACCGCAAAAAACAAATTTTGCGCCGTCGGGCGGGTGTCACAGATTTCGGCCCGGGCTTTTTGCGCAAATTTCCAAAAATTTTTCTGCGGCGCTCCCAAAAATGCCTGTGCCATGGCAAAACCCGCCGCCGCCCCAATGGCCCCCGCCCCCCGGACCGTCATGTTTTTGATGGCCGCGCAGGTATCCCGGTACGATTTTGCCCGAACAATCTTAAATTCAAAAGGCAGCAAAGTTTGGTCAATTAAAAAAACCACCGGGGTTGCAAACCAAACGGTCCGATAATGTTTACGCCCAATTTTCAATTAAATATCTCCTCATAACGATCTCTTTTTTTAATAAAAGTAATTTCTCCGCCATCCCCCACCAAAACCCGGGCGGGTCGCGGAAAAGAATTACTGCAAGCCGTAAGTAAGCTGGAAGTGTACGCCCCCGTATTGTGAATTAAAATCACATCGCCGCGCACCGGTCTCCTTTGCAAAAACACTTTATACTTTGAAAGCATGTCCCCTGAAAAGCACAGGTTTCCGGCCACAAAACACTCAAACAATTCAACATCTTTTTTGTGATAGGCATTTGCAATTTCCCATTTTTTTACCGGTTTTTCAATCAGCGACTCACCATGATTAGTCACTCCCATTTCCAGCGCCATTAAATTATGCTGCCCGGCAACGCAACGCACCAAACCCACCTTAGCCAAAGTTACCCCCGCATCTTCCGCCACACTCCGCCCCGGCTCAATCGTCAGCATGGGTTCACCCAAATCCTTTAAAGCCCGCACCGAATTTACCGATTTCCCGTTTACCACAATTTCACTTTTCAAAAGCGCGGCCAGCATGCTTTCTTTTGGATATTCAGTATAAAAACGTTCACCGGTCCAACGGTCTAAATGAATGCGAGTATCCCCTTCACCGGCAAAACCCGCCAAGCCATCATGCCAGACAAAAACCTGGCTCATATCACCTTTTTGCGCCTGCAAATAACCGTCATGGATCCTTTTGACTATATTACTCCAAACTTCTTTTTCCACGTAACGCACCGGAAACCCGCCGCCAATGTTTAGAATTTGGCACTTCCCTCCCCTTCCAGCCAAAGCTTTATTCAACTGCTGACCTAACTCAATAAATTTTCCCAAAACTGCCTGGAAGGGCGCCAGCTGTGCAATTTGCGACCCAATATGAGCATGAAAACCCATAAATTCAATCTGCGGATATTGATCCAAGGTTTTAATAAAAGCCGGAACGTGCTGGATCTGTGCCCCAAACTTTGTCCAGGTGCCGGCAGTAAAAACACTGTCGTCGGTTACACCGTCCAGTTCAAAACCACTCACCCGCAGCAACACCTTAGGTCTTTTTTGCAAGCGGGACGCAATTTGCGCAACAATTTCAAATTCTTCAATGTTATCGGCAACAATGTTCATGCCTCGTCGGATCGCATCTTCGATATAAAAATCTTCCTTGCAGTTGCCGTTCAAATCCAGCATTTCCGGCGCCACGCCCGCTTCAAAAGCACAGCGCGTTTCGTTATACGAAGCCACATCACAGCCGCAACCTTCCTCTTTTACGATTTTTAAGGTTGACTGATGGGTGCAGGCCTTGGCGGCAAAACAAACCCGTCCTTTAGGATAGTACTGTGCAAACACCGCTTTGAAGGCGCGTAAATTGGCGCGGATTACCGGAGCATAATATATATGTACGGGCAGTTCAAACTTTTCCGTCCAGTATTCCAGCGGGTAACCCGCAATGGATAATTTTTCCGGCTGTCCGGTCCCGCTTAAAATCTCAACTACTTTAGCTGGCCCATTCATCAAATTTTTATCTCCGTCCCAATTTCTACCAGCGTCGGCATTTCCGTGCCGGCATTGCTGGCGCTGGAGCCCACGTGCGCGTAAACCTCAACTTTTTTTGTCCAGCGGTAATCGATGCCAATATAAACCGGATAAGTCAGTTCGGAGTGGTCGCGGTAAACCGTTTCACTCATGCCAAAACAAAGGTAAGGCACCCACTGCCCGAGATCCTTTGATGCATCCACCAACAGGCCAAACGAATACCAGTCAGAATTTGCCGCATAAGTTACCGGCACGGCAAAAGCCACATCCGCATTATTATTTTCCGGCGTTTGGGTTGAAACTTGCCATTTCGCCGATAACAAATATGAAGAGGATTGCCCGCCTGGAGTATCCGAAATAGTGGTGCCCCCCCTAATTTCCACTTTATCTGCAATCCCGTACCCGATCCGCATCGGCACACCGTTGGTCACCGTAGATTGCGTTTGTGAATGCGAATAAAGTATTTCAAAAACCGTTTGGCCCTTGGGCACCACATCACCCACCGGCACCGACCAACCTAGCCCACAATTTACAATTAATAACAAACCACTCATCGCCAACAACTCACAACTTACCGCAAAAAGTTTAGACATTGATAACCTCCCCATTGGTCATTGGTTATTTTTATTATACCCATCCCCACGACAAAAAACCACAACCATGCTAAAATTTCCCGCATGCAACAAATTGAGGCCTGGCTCGCTGTCGCCAGTTCCTATGTCTGGGGCATCCCTCTGCTAGTCCTGCTGATGGGAACCCATCTCTTCTTAACCTTTCGCCTCAAATTTATCCAAAGACACCTGGGGACCGCCATTAAACTTTCCGTAACAAATGAAAATAATGCCGCCGGAGATGTCAGCCAGTTTGGCGCACTGACCACCGCACTGGCCGCAACCATTGGCACCGGTAACATTATTGGCGTGGCCACGGCGGTGGCGCTGGGCGGACCGGGAGCGGTTTTTTGGCTCTGGATCACCGGCGTGTTCGGCATCGCCACCAAATACGCCGAAGCATTACTTTCCGTAAAATACCGGATTAAAACCGCAGATGGTAGCATGGCCGGCGGGCCAATGTACGTACTGGAGAGAGCGCTAAATATGAAATGGCTGGGGGTCCTTTTTGCAATTTTTACCGCCCTGGCCGCATTTGGCATCGGCTGTTCCGTCCAATCCAATTCCATCGCGGCGCTGTTTAAGGATTCATTCAATATCAATCCACAGGTGACCGGGATTTTCCTGGCCATCGGTACCGCGCTGGTAATTTTGGGCGGGATAAAAACTATCGCCCGGGTTTGCAATGCACTGGTTCCGTTTATGGCCTTTTTCTATATCGCGGGTTGTATCATCATTTTAAGCTTAAGGGCACCCACCCTGCCGGCAACCATTATGCTGATTTTACGTGACGCATTTTCTCCCCAGGCCGCGGTCGGAGGATTTATCGGCGCATCCTGGTTAATGGCCGTGCGTTTTGGCGTAGCTCGCGGGCTCTTTTCAAACGAGTCCGGCATGGGCAGTGCCCCCATTGTTGCTGCCGCCGCCAAGACCAAAAACCCCGTCCGCCAGGCGCTGGTTTCCTCTACCGGAACGTTTTGGGACACGGTAGTAGTTTGCCTGATGACCGGCTTGGTAGTAGTAAACACTGGTGTCTGGAAAAGCGGCCTGTCCCCGGCACTTTTAACCAAGGAGGCCTTCCAGTTTCCCCCGGTCATCGGCGAATTTATCTTAACCATTGCACTTTTTACTTTTGTCTTTTCAACCATCATCGGCTGGTCCTACTACGGAGAAAAAGCTATGGAGTATTTATTCGGTAAGCACAGTATCCTGCCGTATCGCATCGCATGGTGCATAGTGGTTTATTGCGGCGCAGTTTTCTCTATGAAACTGGTGTGGGACGCCGCCGATATTGCCAACGGTTTGATGGCGATCCCCAATTTAATTTCTCTCTTGTTGCTTTCGGGCGTTATCGTCAAAGAGACCAAGCATTATTTATGGGAAAACCGGCTGGAAGAGGAAGCCAAATAAGCCTACAGCTATTTTCTTTAGTACGGAACTTATTAAGGACAAATCGGTCTAATGGAATGTAACGATAAAAACAATCAAGCCGACGCACAAATGGTGGCGGCTTTCCAAAACGGTGATGTAGGAATTTTTGACCAGCTGGTATTGAAATATCAAGATATAGTTTACAGTTTATGTTACCGTTTCATGGGGGAAGCAGAAGAAGCCGATGATTTGGCACAGGAAACTTTTGTAAAAGTTTTTCGCTCTTTGAAAAAATTTCGCAGGGAAGCCGCATTTTCAACCTGGCTTTATCAAATTGCGGCCAATACCTGTAAAAGTCGGCTCGGCTCGCTTGCCTTTCGATTCCGGAAAAAGTTGGTCCGGATCGAGGCGCTAAAAACGGAGGCTGATTTAGCGCAAGACATTCCCCGCTTTGAGTTACCCGATCCGCGGCCGGGGCCCGCCCAAGCGCTCGAAGAAAACGAAAGGGATGCGATAGTGCAAAAAGCTATAAACCGTTTGCCGCCGGACCAGAAAACGGTAATAATTTTAAGTGACATTGAAGGATTGGCGTACGATGAAATCGTGAAAATTACCGGGTTCAAACTGGGGACGGTAAAATCAAAAATCGCGCGCGCGCGATCACAGCTGGCAATAATGCTAAAAGGAAAAATTTATGCCTGAAAATTTTAACCGACAAAATCCGGAAGAAGAGATTAAAAACTTGCTTTCAAGCTTGAAAGCCAAGCCGGCACCCAAGGATTTTCTGGAAACGGTCCATGCCCGACTGGAAAAGCGTTCAATTTTACAAAACATCATTGCCGCATTGTTTTTACCGTTAAACGTCAAACTACCGCTAGAGCTGGCGGGCGCCGTCGCTACCTTGATTTTTATGATTTTTATATTTAATTCGGTAACACCGCAAATTGTAAACGTACCGCAGCCAAAATTGCCAAAATTGCTGGCGGCTAAAGCCCCAGCGCAACCCAAAATCAAAGCCGCGCCAATTTTAGCTGCGGCGATGTCTCCAAAGCCAAATGCCTCTCCCGTCGATCAGCCAATTGAAATCGCACTGGTTTTAACGGATGAAGATCAAATCCAATCCGAAGGGGAACTAGCGGAAGAAAAGGGCGCGCCTCCCTCCAACCTTGCTACCATCTCAACCGCTAAAACCGCTGCCGGGACAGTATCAATCAGTGATAAGCAAGCTCTGTCGATTTCCAGTCAAATTCAAAACCTGGTTAATTTAGTCGGCGGCAAAGTCAACTCTATTGAAAGCAACACAGGAAATCAGCCGCCAGCCATTAATGCTGAAATTCCCGCGGATAAATTTGAATTGTTTTTAAAAGAGCTGAAAAAACTTGGTAAAGTTAATTCCAGTGCCCAGTACATTTCACTACCAAACACTAAAATTGTGAAGATAAAAATCCTGCTGCCGCAGTAAAGCGGCTTTCCTGAGCATAAAAAAAGCCCCGGGTTTCCCTGGGGCTTTTCATAATCAAGCAAAAACTGGAATATATTATTGTAATGGGCAACTACCTGTTACTCGAGGTGGGAAAGGTTCATATCCATGAAAACTATAAGAACCAGCAATATCAAACGCTGTCTGTTTCTTATTTAAAAATAAATTTACAGCAAGCAGATCATCGCCCAAGATCACTTCTCCCTCACGCATTGGCACTCGACTGCCGCATGTAAAATAATACATAATTTCATACAAATCAATCAATGTCCCATTCTCAGTAGCAATCGTCGCGCGCATAGGACCCGATCCTGCATACAGAGGATAAACTCCTAGATTATTATCTATATGAGCCAAGAGCTGGCTTAAAAATCCAGGATAATCAGAAGATAACATCGTTAATTCCGGCAGAACGGACTCAATCTTGCCCCCCCCCACACTACCTCTTATATCAACCCCTCTTTCCTTTGCATAACTGATAAGGAAACCATTGCCTTCAGTTGATTGCGTGAGTTTTTGAATATTTTCTGCAGTCAAGCTTTGCTTGCCGGCTTTGATGTCTGCAATCAAAATCTCATCTGCATTTTGACAGCCAACCCTGCCTCCGGTTTTACTACACAACCAAGAATTTTTTACTGATACATTATTTAAAATGCTTGATACGCCCATTTTTTCCCTCCTAAAAAGTTTTTCCTTTTCCTCAAAATCCCCCGGCGCTTTATAGATTAGCGCTCGCCACTTTTTTCCTTTTTCCTCCCTACATATATATCGTCCCCCCCCCCCCGAAAATTTCACTTTCGCAGGCAAATATTTTTGGGAACTTTTTCCCGCCGGCTTGGTCTAAATTAGTGAAAGCTAACGCTTAGACCAATATTAAGGGAGGCCCCAAATGAAAATGCATTCGAAGAAAACCGCTCTATTAATGTTAACCG
>JBAZQH010000041.1:0-14188 GCA_041645285.1 Candidatus Margulisiibacteriota bacterium
ATGAAAAATTTGCCGCCACCAAAGCCGCCAAAGCCAAAAGTTTTACGGCTCGAAAACGCCTGGAAACCACCAACGATAAAATCAACCCATTCACGACCAGTAAAAAAAACGAAATCCCGAACACGCCGGTAAACCGGGCAATCTGCAGCATCGGCAAAGCCCACGTTTGGCTGTAACCTAACCCACCCGCCGAGACCCCATAAGGGCCCAGCGTGCGCAGGTAGTCAACCACTACAAAGGCGGCCGGCCACGTCATAATCCAGGAAATACGCTTGATCGATTTTAAATAATGCGCCACCACCCCAAACAGCAAAAACAGCAGGGATTGGTACCCCACCAGCGCCGCGTAAGCCAGCGTGGACCAAAAAGGAACAAAATTATTCAATTCATTTAACCACCACAAAACCACGGCAAAAAACGGCACCGCAAACAGCAAAGCGGTCTTAGCCGCCTGCCCATAATTTTGGGCTTGCCGCAAATTCCATAAAAACGGCACCAGGGAAAAATACACCAGCGGGAAAAAAGCCGGATTGACAAAAGCAGCGCCGGTTAATAAGCCGGAAATAAGGGAAATCCACATGTCCGCCGCCATCCTTTCCGAAAAGTACTAATTGACTTGTGCATCGTAGCTTAAAATATCTTGGCTAGCAGGAATATCAGAATTTTCGGCATCCGAACCAATCGCAGTGGAATAACGGTATGACTTGATGTAAATCCCGGATGTCAAATGATCCTGCAATCTGTTGGTCGCCGTACCAACGCTGGCAATATCAAAATATATATTGGAAGGCAGCTCGGCGCTGCCGTACAAAGTGCTCAACGTGAAATGGAAACTCCACTGGTTGGATGTGCCGGTAAAAGTCCCGATTTGAACGCGGAAATAGCTGGCGTAGGTTTCGGCGGAAGAATTGAAAGGCCCTTTAACCAGCCAAATCACGCCGCTCCCTGAATGATCCAAAATGACATAGCCGTCCCAGGTGCGATAGTACGGGTAATAGTCCATCGCCGGATCAGTCGGCGGAATTCCAGGTTCGATAAACTCCATTTGTGGTTGGGTGGGATCGTAAGGGATCTGGAAAGCTTCCTGTGAGCTCAAAATCATAAAATAATCACTATTGGGCTGGTCCACCGCGCCCCGGAAAGTAACCGTGACCGTCATTTCGTTGCCGTAGGTTATAACTTCGGTTACGGTGCGGGAGCAACCGAAAAGGCAAATAGCCAACACACTAACGGCCAGTAAAATAATGCTGCTTTTTCTCATATTAAAAATCTCAATTCTCGCAAAATCCCAAATCCAAACTATTATACTCTAAATCCTACTCGGTGAATCCTTGAAAAAATCCGACTTGATGCTGTCAAATGCACGGTCAAACCCTTCGTAAAAGAAACCTTTGCCGGTAGACCACCCCATCGGCTGGTCCGGCAGGGCCTTTAAGGTCAGGGTTAAGGTGTGTTCTTTGCGGTAATCGGAATAGGAATATTTTGCCTCCCAGCAGTGCAGGTCTTTGATAATGGAAAGTTCCCGCAATTGGTACAGCTGCGTAAAATAATCATAAGATTGCGTGGAACGGAAACCCCAGGTATTTTGCCAGCAATTGCCGATGGTAATTTCTTCTGCCGAATTAGCACTTTTTAAATATCCGTAATTTAAGTCATAAACATTATTAAGGCTGGCCTGAAACCGATCCCAGGGGAAAACTGTCAGCAGCGTAGTCAAATCGAGGTAACGCTGATTTTGAATATCAAAGCCGCCCTTAAAAGTCAGCTTAACCTTCTGGTTTGGTGACAGCGTCAAGTCCGTATTTACGTTATCATAAACGGCCGCCAAAAAATTATACCCGCCCCAAAGGTTCCAGACCACTTTTGAATCATAATCCAGCGTCAGCCTTTCTTTAACATTACTGGCAAAGCTGTATTGCTGGTCAAAATAAAAGGGGGTGTTGCCTTCGGCATAAGCACGGTTAAAATCCAGCCAGTTGGTCAAGACACCGGAATGGGTATGCAAGCCGGCGTATTCGTTTAACTGGTAGCGGGCATCACCCGGCCCGTAAAGATACTGGCTGATGCTTTCCCGGTACAAAAAGCTGGTGCCCCAACCCAGCGGGAAGGTCTTGGCGGCAGTGATGGTGGCTGAAGCGCGTTGAGCCGAAAAATCACGGTTTCGGCCCAGCGCATCAACGTATTTTACCTCATGGTAGTAGCCATAAGAAAAGGCGGTCGACAAATCCGCCAATGGAAACTGGTACCCGGCAAGCGACAAAGAAATTTCCGGGAGCTTTTCCACGTATTGGTCGGCGCTGTCAAGCATATAAAGCGGTCCGTCCGGATCAATGTACCAATTTTCGTAGTACCTCAAAGAGTAAGCCCCCAACACCGGCAAAACCCCGGTGTTGGTTAATTCAATTGCCGGCTCAAGCCGGGCATCGCCCTGGATGCCTTCGCTGGTAACATTATAGTAATACGGAGCGCTAATTCTCAATTTCAGCGAGTCAGAAAACAAATCTTGCGAATGATTAATGCGGGTGGAAAGGTAGTTCCAATGCGGCTCGATATTACTTCTTCTGACCGAATAATAAAAATCGGTTACATAACTTTCATATTTATGCAAAACGGAAAAGTCATAATTTTGCTGTAATGCAACCCGATCATCTTGGGTGGCAAGCCGGATGTCCAATTTATGTTCGGAATTATGCGTTAATTTAAGCAGATTGATGGTGCGGTCACGGTAACCGGAAGGGACCAAATAGATGCTGGAAATATCCAACCCGTAAGACAAGTTGGTGGTGGGGTTCAATTTGTACTTGTGATCCAATTTCACCACCCAATCCGATTTGCCGGTATCCCGCTCTTCCACGTGATAAACATAAAAGCGGCCGGAATTTTTTTCGTTTAATTTATAATTATCTTCTACCCCGTAGCCAAAGCCCTTCTTGTCCATGTAATCCAAAAAAAGCAAACCGTAAGCTCCCTGGTTAAGAAAATAATCCCAGGAGGTCTTGATAAAAAATCCTTCCACATCGTTATAGCCGGTCACCGGCATCTTGCCGCGGCGCTTCTTCAGCGGATAAACCAAATACGGCATCCACATCACCGGCACGTCATTCACGTAAAAAGTTACGTTATATCCCACAATTTTGTCATCCGGATAATATTCAACTTTTTGGGCCAGTGAATGATAATGAGGATGATCCAGATTGCAGGTAGTGACCGAACCTTCCAGCCCGTCAAACTGGTCCGCGCGGTCGTGCACCTGGCTGGCCTTAAGGTATACTTTCCCTTTCAATTCGGAGGGAGAAATAACGCTGTTGAAGTAGCCAATCGACGCCACCTCATCAGAAATACGGTAAGTAAAATTCTTCGCATCCGCCGAGTAGGTATCGGCGCCCAAAATCACATGCCCTTCGGCGGTCATGACATTTTGGTTCAAGTTAATCAGCAACTGCTCTGCCTGGATGGTAAAACCTTCCACGCTTACCAAAACCCGCCCGCGCGCTTCCACCACCCCGTCATCCTGGCGGTATTTCAGGTAATCGGCTTTCAAATCAACGGGAAGATCTGCCGCATAAGCTAAAGGTAACATCACCCCAACCTGCCCCCAAAAAAGCAGAAATAACAGCAGGAAATTTTTTCGCATAACATTTGCTTACGGAACTTTGTATAGAAGCCGTCTTTTTGCCAGATCCGCCAAAACGTCATCTTCCGGAATGTCGGCAAAAAGACGCAGTGCCAATTCCACTGCACCCTCCAAGTAATAAAGCGTCCCCAAATTAATTTTAATCGCGGCAGAATTTTCGTCAAAATTTTTTGCCTTTTCCAGAATCTTAATCGCTTCTTTTAGGTTTCCGCGCAAGTAATACAAAATGCCCAAATTATTATAAAATACGGACGACTCAATATCGCAATCCAGGGCCCCTTCCAGGTTTATGAGGGCGGCGTCCAAATTCCCCTCCAGCATCAAACACACCGCTAAATTGTTTAATCCCGGAGCAAAACGTGAATCCAAGTCGGCCGACAATTGAAACTCCTCTTTGGCAGAAGAAAACATCCCCTGCATAAATGAATCAAACCCTCCGGTATTGTGGCTTTGTCCAAAAGACATGCTGAAGGCCTCCTGCCGGGAGGATTTTTCTTCCGGCTTTCCGTCCGTCCCCCACAGGCCAATCAGCTGGCCGGACCCGATTTCCTTTAAGACGCAAACAATTTTCTTGCTGCGCAGGGCCGCAATTTTGCTGGCCTTGAGGCGTTTAACCGTGGCTTTCAATCCCATAAAATTCTGGTCTTCCTGCAATACCTCCTCGAAGGATTGCACCGCTTTCATCAGAGCTCCCCGCGCCACGTAGGTAGTCCCCAAGTTAAACCACAAGGTCTTTTTTAACTCGTAAAGTTCCGGCAGCAGGACTTCCCGCGCTTTCTCAAAACTTTTCTGGGCCAGGTCAAACCGCCCATTCAGACGGAAGGAGCAACCTAGTAAATTATACGCAAAGGGGGCCCGGGTGCGGTCCTTGGCCGCAATCTGAAACTCTTCCACTGCTTTATCAATTTCACCAAGGGTAAAATATAACTTTCCCAAATCCAGGTGCAGCGCTATTTTCCACGGGTCCTCGGCCAGTTTGGCCTGGTTGGATTCAATTTCCAGGCGGATTTCTTTTTCTTTGATTTTTTGGTACTGCTCGTGAATGAAACGGTTGAGAGGATCCAGGGTTAAGGCAGTATGCAAAGCATCGGAGGCCTTGCGCGACAACTTCAGCCCGGCATAGGCCTCGCCTAAAATACCGTAAGCCGCGGCATTTTTTTTGTCCAGCGCAATAATTTCCTCGGCTTTTGACACCGCCCGGCGTAAATCACCCGTTACCAGATAGGCCCGCCCCAAAACCTGGCGGGCCAGTAAAAAATCCGGCTGGGATTTTAGTATTTCCTGGCAGCGGGCAATAATTTCATCCGCCATTTCCGACGATGTACGCAAGGCAACCTCAAACTCCAAAATTGCCTCCGGCAGCTGGTTTTGCTTGATATAGGCCTCCGCTAAGTACTGGTGGGCCAAAATTTGGGTCGGACAAGCCGCGATAATCTTTTTGTAACCCGCCACCGCGCGGTCCAGATATTCGGGCAGTAAGCGCGCCAATTTTTGGTATTCGGCCGCCGCCTCCGAATATTCCCCCTTTTGGGCCAGCCAATTTGCCAAAGACAACAGCGCGGCCGGATGGGCGGGGTAGCTTTTTAAGACCTTCCGGCAGTTTTGGATCGCATCATCCAAACGGGATGGATTCAGCTCAAATATTTTATCGAAAACGGCGATGGCTTTGTCCGGTTGCATCGACCGGAAATACAGATCTGCCAGCCGCTCTTTGATATGCTGCGAAGCACTGGCTAGCGCCGAGAGTTCTTCTAGGTGTAGAATCACTTCCCGCGATACCTCTGGATCTTCGGAAAACATGGAAAAGAAATAATCCGCGGCCGCATCAAATTTGCCGATGCGCAGATTCAATTCGCCTAATATGCGCATCACCTTTTTGTTGGCGGGGTCAACGGACAGGACTTCCTGATAAAGCGCAATCGCTTCGGGATAACGTTTTTTTTCAAGATAAGCCCCGGCCAGCATTTCGGTCAAAGCCACGTCGCTGACCTGGCTGTGCAGGGCTTTTTCCAATAATTCGATGGCCCGATCCAGCTGCCCCTGCCCCAGGTAAATTTTCCCCAGCGCGTTGTACAGCGCAACGCATTCGGGATCCATTTCCAGCGTTTCTTCAAATTCCAACACCGCATTGTTCAAATCGCCGATGGATAAATAAAATTCGGCCAGCGACACGCGCAGTTCCAACTCTGCCAGGGAGCGGGATAACAAACGCTCGTAATCCAAGATAATTTTGGAAAGCAAATGGGGATCGTAAAAAACCGCCAGCCGATAATGATCTTTTGCGCTTTTGTAATTTGCTTCCAGTAGCAATTGAAAACCCAAACGGCGCAACAGGCCGGCATCTTTGGGCCGGTCTTTCAAGGCCTTCTTAATTTTTTCAGTATCAGCTGACATTGGTTATTTTTTCAGCCCTTCCCGCAACAGTAGCGCCAAGCCAAAAGTCCCAAAAATAAACTGCGGCAACCAGGCCGCCAGCAGCGGATCCAGGACCCCTCCCCGCCCCAGTGACCGGAACACCGAAGCAAAAACATAAAAGGTAAACATCACCACAATGCTCAATGTCACTCCCCAGGTCCGGCCGGAGCGCACCGCCGGCAAACTTAACGGGATTCCCACCAAGGCAAAAATAAAACAGGTCAACGGCACCGAAAATTTCATATAATAATCTGTGGCCATCTCCAGTACCGCCCGGCCGGATCGCCCGGAACTCGTAATCCGCGCTTTCAGTTCAGTGCTGCTCATTTGTTCAGGAGTTTTCGCGGCGGTAAAATTCATCAAATCCTCATTGACAAAAATTTTCATCTGATCAAAAGTTGCTTCGTAATTCAGCCGTCCCTGCGCGTCAAACTTACTGACCCGGCCCGCTTGTAAATCCCACGCCAAGTTTTTATAATCCGCGGACGCCGCAAAAATCACCCGCGGCACGGCTTCGCCGCGGACAAATTCATAGATTAAAACATCATACAATTTATTATTTCGGGTATCAACTTTATTCACGTAATAGTAACGATTCTGCGCGTCCTTAAAAAAAACATCTTCCTTCACCTGCGGCAGGGGGTTGCGGTAAATTATATTCCGGATAATTTCGTCCGAAACGTTATTGGCATAAGGCACCAATTTTTCGTTTATAAAAAAAGATCCCAGTGAAATCACCAGCGAAAAAATTATGATCGGGGCGCTCAAGCGAAAAAAATTGATGCCGGAAGTCCGGAGCGCGGTAATTTCGTTGTCTTTGGAAAGGCGGCCCAGCGCCATGGCTGTGGCAAACAGCACGGAAACCGGAAAAGTCATGACCAAAATGTAAGGCAGTTTAAATAACAGGAGCCGCAGGACCGCCAGCAGAGGCACTCCCCGGTTGATGATCATGTCGGTATAGGTGAACAGCAGGTCCGTAACCATGACCATCACAAACCCTAAAATCCCGATAAAAAATGGACCGAGCAGCTCACTCAGGATATAACGATCAATCAGACGCAAGGTAAAGGCAGGTTTTACCATTGATCCTGGGTTCTTCTTCTCACTTCCTTGCGCTTGGCTTTTTCTTCGCGTTTCCGGCGCTGTTGGCTGGGTTTTTCGTAATATTCCCTTTTCTTCAGCTCGTCAATCACGCCTTCCCGCCGCAGCTTGCTTTTGAATTTACGCAGTACACGGTCCAGGTCCTCGTCTTTTCTTACGTTTACTTGTACCATAAGTTTTGCCTCCTTTCTGTAATCACTTTTTTACCTTGTACGCGCCACTTACCCCGGCGGCCATTTAAACTCGCGGCCGCCCAAAATATGAAAATGCAAATGGTCAACCGCTTGCCCCGCCGCCCGGCCGTCATTTACCACTACACGATAACCGGCCAGTGCCAAGTTTAATTTTTTCACTAAATGTTGGATCGCCAAAAAAATATTGGCAATCAAACCGGCATCTTCCGGCGTGGTTTCGCAAAGCCGCCCAATGTGCTTTTTAGGAACCACCAAAATATGGGTTGGGGCCTTGGGATTAATATCTGCAAAGGCCACCACCGCCGCATCTTCAAAACAAAGCTCGGTTGGCATTTGATGCGTGGCTATTTTACAAAAGATACAATCTGGCATAATTTATCTTCCCGGACCTTCCTTGGCCCGCAGGTCTGCTTTTTTCCCTACATTTTCAATCTCGTACCCCAAACAACACATCAACCGGCCGCAAATCCCTGCGGTTTTGGTCGGCGACAGTTGTAGGCCCTGCTCTTTCACCATTTTTACGGTTACGTGCTTGGGCTTGGTCAACCAGGTGGCACAGCATAAATTTTTGCCGCACGGACCCAAGCCGCCCAACATACGCGCCACGTCCCGCGGGCTGACCTGCTTCATTTCGACCCGGGTTTGCAACAGGCGCGACAGGTCCTTTTCCAAATCCCGCGTACCCCGAACAATTTTTTTGTTTTCTTCAACCTTATAATAATAAACCGTCCGGGCACCATCAAAGATAACTTCCACGTTTACAATTTTGATCGGCAAATCATATTGCTTGATTTTTTCCAGGGCAGTTTTTTGGGCGGTTTCCTCTTTACCTTCCAATCCCGCCGCAATTTTCAAGTCCTCTTCACTGGCATAGCGGATCACCTTTTTCAGCCTAACATCTTTGGTGGAGGTGTGGGGATACCCTTTAGGATAGGCAATGATCCAGCCAAACTCAACTCCCCGGTCGGTACCAACAATGACCGGCGCCCCAACCTTAATGGACTGCTCGTTATAACCGGTGATGGGGCAAACCCGGCCAAATTTTCGCAGACGAATGGCTAATTTAGACATTTTAAAACTCCTCCAAAAGCTTGACGAACATGGCATCCAGCGCCAGCTGGGCCGCGGCTTTTCTTTTAATCGACTCCACGGCCTGCATCACAATTTTTGCCGCCTTCCCGAATTTTACCTGCCGCCGCAGCAAATTTTCTCTCATGGCCAGCATCAATTGGTTCAATTTGGCGTCCAAATCTTTGGGGGAGCGCGCCCAATCCCTGGCGGCGGCCAGCAAACCCACCAGGTCACGGCGGCCCAAACAATCCAACAGAACCGCGATTTCAGGATCCTCAATATTTTGGGGCAATAAACCATCCGGAAAAACAATCTGGTGACAGCGCGACCTGACCGTCGGAAGAATTGCGCGCGCCGTTGCCGCTACCAGGATAAAGACTACCTTAGCGTTTGGTTCTTCCAACACTTTCAAAAAACTGTTGGCGGCTTCTGGCGTCAGGGTGTCCGCCGCGCGGATAATTACAACCTGGTATTTACCATGGCTGGGGCCAAATTTGACCATATCCTTCACCGCGCGGATCTGGTCAATTTTAAGTGAAACGCCGCCCGGAACAATATTGATTACGTCCACAAATTTATTTTCTGAAATTAAAGTGCAAGGCAAACAATGGCCGCAAGGGACGGCGGCAGAGGATTCACAATTCAGAGCTTTTGCAAAATTTTGCGCGCTCTCCAAAATTTCATCGGGGTTGGGACCAACCAATAAATAAGCATGCGCCACCCGCCCGGTTTTCAAAATCCCGCCCAAAATTTTGTCCAGGCGCGGGCTGGCAGAGACTTTTTCGGTAGGTTTGGATTTCAATTTTCATTTCACCTAGTTTCAATCTGATGGCCATTAATCTTTTTAAGAATTATAGCACGGCAGAAAAAGGAAGGGAATGAGTTGAAAAGCTGAAAATTAAGCTTAGCCAACAGGAAACGCCAAAGTTTGCATAAAAGGAGAAAACTGCTCATGAGAATACCAAAAAGTCGTCAGGCCATTAACGTTAGCCGTAAAGAAATTACCATGGCGCACTGCCTGAAAAATATTTTCAAGGCGAAAACTTGCTAACTGTGACGCTAGACTAAGGACATCATCATTGTCCCCACCAAACCTACTTAATGGTCCTCGATTAAAATCATTTACGCCCCAAAAATCCGCCTGAATAATCACGCCGCGCAGGTCATGTCTATTTCTGCCGGTAAAATCCCGACGAGCATAATTTTCACAAACATTAACCGCAAAATCTTGACCTGCTAGCCCAGTTACACCTGGCAGAGCCATTCCTTCGATTGCTAAGACCAATCCAATTGATGCACCCTGAAATGATAAAGCAAACATTTGAATATCCAACATGGCCACATCATTCGCAATTCGTTCAAAGGCCCGCATCGCACTTCCAAAATATGCTGAAGCTTGATCCTCATTCATCAGCCACTGGAAAGTTCGCGCGGTCAACCCCTTATCAAGCATTCTTAATTCAAGACAACTCCCAATATTGGCTAACATTCCCTTTGGATCTAAGTTTGGAGCTATCCCAACCCCTTCTTGACGTCTAAAAGCATCAGATAATCGCACCGGCAAATATGTCCCAATATTTAAATAAGGCAGGGGAAGCGGGCCGCTAACTCTAGTTTGCTGCCATTGTTCTCTTCCGGCCGGTTGCATACGACCTGGCTCACCATAAGGCGTAAAACTAAACCGCCCCTGCACTACCAATCTTTGAAATGTTGTTAAGCGGGCATCCGTAACCATTGGTTTAAACTCCTGGCATTACTTGATTTGTATTACTATATATATATCGATTAAATTTAGGCAAAATTGCTGGCCCTGGAGCAGTTATTTCTTCACATCCGCCCGATAAACATCATACACATCTGAAACCGAGCGAATGATCTGCAAGACCTGGGAGAGGTGTTCAATGTCTTTAACGTCTACAATCAGCTTCAGGATGGCGGAGGAGCCGCGTTTAGTGCGCACGTTGGCGCTGGCCACATTGGTTTTTAAGCTGGCAATTTTTTCCAGAATATCCTTAAAGACCCCCACCCGGTCAAACGCCTCCACTTCAATGCTGACGGGATACATTACTTCTGCCTGGCGATCCCAAGCAACTTCAACCAAACGGTTAGGTTTCCCTTCCTTGGAAACTACATTGGCACAATTGGCACGGTGCACCGAAATACCCCGACCTTTAGTGATATACCCCACAATTTTATCTCCCGGCAAGGGCTTACAACATTTGGAAAAATTAACCCAAACGTCTTTCAATTGGGCAACCTTGACTCCCTGCGACTGCTTTTTTCCCTTTTTCTTCTTCACCAGCAGCGGCCGGATAATTTCTTCCCCAATCTGGGGCACGCCTTGGACTTTGCGCAAGCGATCACGCAACTTACGGGCAACTTGATAAGCCGAGATTTCACCGTAACCCACCGCCGCCAACAGTTCATCCAGATTGGGAAAACTCATCTCGGCGGCAATTTTTTTTGCAGCGGCGGCCACGGCGGCGCCCGCCGGCTCCAGAAACATTTTCTTCAGTTCCTCTGCAACTTTTTCCTGCCCGCGTTTAACATTTTCTTCTTTCTTGCGTTTTTTGAACCAGCCCTTGATTTTGTTTTTAGCCGAAGTAGTTGCCAGGAAATTTATCCAGTCCAGGCTGGGGTTGTCGATCTTTCCGGAAATAATTTCCACGATATCCCCGTTTTGCAATTTGTAATCCAGGGGAACAATTCGGCCGTTCACTTTTGAGCCGGTACAACGGTGGCCGATCTCGGTATGCACGCGGTAAGCAAAATCCAGCGGGGTGGCTCCCTGCGGCAGGTCAAAAACCTCACCCTTGGGAGTAAACACAAAAACCTCGCCCACAAACAGGTCAACTTTGATGCTTTCCAAAAATTCTTTGGCGCTTTTTAATTCTTCCTGCGAGTCCAAAAGTTTGCGCAGCCAGGCCATCTTGGTATCAAAGGCCTGGTCGGTTTTACCCTCTTTGTATTTCCAGTGCGCGGCGATGCCGTATTCAGCGGTGCGGTGCATCTCGTGGGTACGGATCTGGATTTCAACCGGGCGGCCGCGCGGGCCAATCACCGTGGTGTGCAACGACTGATAACCGTTGGACTTGGGCATGGCAATGTAGTCACGGAACCGGCCGGGGATGGGTTTCCAGGCCGCGTGAATTACTCCCAGCGCCGCGTAACATTCTTTTACCGAATTGACGATGCAGCGGATTGCCAAAAGGTCGTACAGTTCATCAAACTCCAAATTTTGCTCAACCATTTTGCACCAGATACTGTAAAAGTGCTTCGGCCGGCCGTAAATATCGGATGAAATCGCCACCGCTTTGAGGTGTTTTTTTACCTCTGCAATAAACGCCACGACAAATTCTTCCCGCTCGGCCCGGGATTCGGCAATTTTGCTGCGCACTTCCTCGTATTTTTCACTTTCCAAATAACGGAAGGCCCAGTCCTCCAGCTCCCATTTCAAGCTCCAGATCCCCAAACGGTGCGCCAGGGGAGCAAAAATTTCGCGGGTTTCCAGGCTGGTTTCCTTGATTTTGCTCTTGGGCAGAAAATTCAACGTCCGCATATTGTGCAAACGATCCGCCAGCTTAATCACGATCACCCGCAGATCCTGCCCCATCGCCAAAAACATTTTGCGGAAATTTTCTGCCTGGCGTTCCTCTTTTGATTCAAACACCAACCGGCCCAGCTTGGTAACCCCTTCCACCAAAATATACACTTCTTCCCCAAACTGCTCGATCAAACCCTCTTTGGTTACCTTTGTGTCTTCCAAAACATCGTGTAAAAGTCCGGCACAAATAGTGGAGGCATCCTGTTCCAGCTTGGCCAGCTCTTCGGCTACCGCTAAAGGGTGCACAATAAACGATTCTCCGGACAGACGCATTTGTCCGGCATGAACTTTAGAGGAAAAAGAAAAGGCCTGACGAATTTTTTGCAGGTCCGTCGCGGGCAGGTACTTCTGTGCTTTTTGGATTAGGTTATCAACAACTATGTCCATCTTTCAACCATATTACTTTCAACTTTTCCAGCCGCCCAACCCATCCACTAATACTACTGCCGTCCTCTGCGCGACCGGTCCATTACCCCAATGCCCGGAGGAATTGCGCTGCGGCGTTCATCCCGTCCCACGTGCATCCGGG
Organism: Candidatus Margulisiibacteriota bacterium; assembly: GCA_041645285.1. Taxonomy (GTDB): domain Bacteria; phylum Margulisbacteria; class WOR-1; order JAHJIW01; family JAHJIW01; genus JBAZQH01. Next base: position 12,549 of record JBAZQH010000041.1, read on the forward strand.
AGCCCGGCGACGGCATACGAGAGGTGCGATCCCGTGGCCCCAGGTCTGAAGACGGCCGGCCCGCACTTTTTTGTACGCCTTCCACCGTTTTCACCACAAACAAAACTTTACAACAACTTTCCAGGCAAGAAGTATATTTGTAGGCCTCCTCCAGCGTGGCGCCAATGGCAAAACTGCAGTAACCTTTTACCATCGCCACCACGTAACCATTGTTATAAGCATTGCTTACCAAATATTTGCCGGATTCAACAGAGCCCACCGCCTCCCGCACCCGGATAATCGGCGCGCCCTTGATCAAATCCTGCGCCCGGGCATCCTGCGGGACAATTTTGTTTTCGGTAATGGATAAACCAATGGCATGCGGCGGATAAGCATTCACCACAACCTTGGCGCCGGTGTTGGCATAGATATACCGGTGGGTAGGCAGTTCGCGCGAAACTTCCTTGTCTGCCGGGGATTCATTCGACAGCGGCACTTTGATAATATCTTCTTCGGTTATTTCCGAAAAACTGATATCGCGGCGGGTGATATAAATTTCATCCCCCTCCCGCACGCTCATCCCCCCGGAGTGCGAATCCACCAATCCTTCCTCGTAAAGTTTGCGGCCAATGTACACGAAGTCTGCTTTTTTCATGGGTCCTCCTTTTATAATTCTACTGCATCAAAATGCGAAAATCGCTTGAACTCGGCAAAGCGCTCGGCGATTTCGTGCGCCTGCAACCGTTTGAGGCGGTCCAAACTAAAATCTTCAACGTTAAACGAGGCCATCACCGACCCGACAATGATGGCCCGCCGGATATTGGCGTGACTCAAATCATCGGTCTTGGCCAAATATCCCATAAAACCACCGGCAAAACTATCGCCGGCGCCGGTTGGATCCCGGAATTGTGCCTGCGGAAACGAGGGCGCAGAAAAATGTTCATCGTGTGAAAAATAAAGCGCCCCGTGCTCGCCTTTTTTGACGATGACGGCCTTGACTCCCAACTCCAGCAGACGGCGCGCCGCCACGGGCAAATTGGGCGTTTCCATAAACTGGCGCAGTTCCGCATCATTGATCAATAGGATATCTACCTTTTTGATCACTTTATGCAAGTCCTCGCGCCGGTTCTCAATCCAAAAATTCATGGTATCCATAGCCACTAATTTGGGGCGCTTAATCTGCGCTAAAACCTTCAGCTGCAGCGCCGGATCCAGGTTGGCCAAAAAGACAAACTCTGCATCCAAAAATTCCGGGGGAATTTTTGGATCAAAAGAACCCAGCACATTTAATTTGGTATCCCGGGTATGCGCCTGGTTCATGTCATATTCGTAATAGCCGCTCCAGCGGAAGGTCTTGCCGCCATGGATTCGCTGCAGGCCGCGCACGTCAATTTTTTGGCCCTCCAAAAACCGGACGTGCTCTTCCGGAAAATCCTCACCCACCGCCGCCACCAGTTTTACCGGGCAGTAAAAGCGGGCGGCAACCGAAGCGTAAACCGCCGATCCACCCAGAATATCTTTTTTTTCGCCAAACGGGGTCTGGATAGAATCCAGCGCCACTGAACCGATAATCAATAAACTCAAAGCTAAAAGTCCTTCCGGAGCAAAATTAACTCATTCAGGCAACCCGCGGCGCACGCGGCAGTTAGCCAACCAAAATC
>JBAZQH010000042.1:0-14058 GCA_041645285.1 Candidatus Margulisiibacteriota bacterium
GGAGAGCAAATCTATGCGGGTGGATTTTTTGAATCTGCGGGAGGCTCAACGGCAGGCAGGATGGCGGCTTGGAATGGTTCGGCATGGGCATCTTTTGGCAGCGAAATCGGGAGTTCACATCAGACTATTTCTGCTTTGGCGAAAGATACCTCCGGGAATATTTTTGCCGGAGGAAGTTTTACTGTAGCCGGCGGCATTACCGTGAATCGCATTGCGTTATGGAACGGGTCCCAATGGTTAGCTTTAAGCAGTGGTTTTAATCAGCAAGTAGATGCCTTGGCCGTGGACGCTGCCGGAAGAATCTATGCGGGAGGCACTTTTACTTTAACCGGAGGAACCAGCGTAAATTATATAGCTAAATGGGACGGCAGTAGTTGGGTGGCTTTAGGAGGCGGGATGAACAGCAGCGTTAGGGCGTTAGCTTTTGACAGCCAAGGAAATTTGTTTGCCGCAGGTGCCTTTACCGAGGCCGGTGGGGTAAGTGCCAACCGAATTGCCAAATGGGGCAAAAAATAATTTAAGGGAGGCCGGACTTGTACATTAAGACCTTGTCGCTCCGCGGTTTTAAGACGTTTGCCGACAAGACCGACATTGAGCTTGCCCCCACCGGCGGCGTGTGTGCCATTGTCGGGCCCAACGGCTGCGGCAAGAGCAACATTGTGGATTCCATCCGCTGGGTTTTAGGCGAGCAAAGCTCCAAGTCAATCCGCACCGAAAACCTGGAAGAAGTTATTTTTGCCGGATCAAATTTGCGCAAGCCCCTTTCCCTGGCCGAGGTTGCGCTCCTGCTTGAAAACGAAGACGGCCTCCTGCCGATTGAATTTTCCGAGGTTTCCATCAAACGCCGCGTGTTCCGCGACTCCGAAAGTGAATTTTTTATCAACAAGTCCCCTTGCCGCCTGAAGGATATCAAAGACCTGTTTTTGGATACAGGACTGGGGGGCGGTTCCTATTCAATTATTAGTCAGGGGCAGGTGGATGCGATCCTGTCTTCCAAGCCCGAAGACCGGCGCGCTATTTTTGAGGAGGCGGCGGGGATCAATAAATATAAAACTCGAAAAAGCGCGGCCGAGCGCAAACTCTTAGCCGCAGAGCAAAATTTATTGCGCGTCTCAGACTTGAAATCCGAAGTTAGCCAGCAGCTGTCCACCCTGGAAGAGCAGGCGCAAAAAGCCAGCCGGTATGTTGAGCTGAAAGCACGTTTGAAAGAAGTTGAAATTGGGCTGTGCAAAAGGCAGTTGGGCCGATTCTGGGAGCTTAAGGCGCAGCTTTTATCGCAGATTGAAGAATTTAAAAAGCAAGCGGAACAAAATTTAGCCGGACAGCGCCAGCTTGAGCAGCAAAAGCTGGAAATGCGGCAGGCCATCCGCGATGTTGAGCAAAAAGAACGCGATTTGCGTGCGGGATTGGCCGGCGAATTAGATGCGCCGTTGAAGATGCAAATTTTAAACGCTAACGCAGAATTGGCGGACCAAAAAAATGCCCTGCGCGACATCGAAGAAAAAATACGGTTTGCCGATTTTGAAATTGACCGTAATGCCCGATCGGTGCAAAGCTTAACAGAGCGTACCCGCACGCTAAATTGCGAAATCCCCGGGGTCACCACTTTTGTCGAGTCCACCCGCACAAAATTGCGGGAAATCAAAGATCGCACCGCGGGCTTATCTTCCCAAAAGGCGGGTTTTGAAGAAGAGGAAGAACGCACACTCGAATCGATTTTAACGTTAGTTAAAGATATTTATGCCAAGTTGTCCGGCCTGTCATCTGGCTTTGCGGAAAAGTTCCTGTCCGGCGCCGAAGGCCCATCGGATAAAAGTGCGGCCATCCTATCACTGGGAGAAAATATCGGCGGCATGCTGCAAGAATTGAAAAACGGGACGGATACACTGGAGGCACTTTTGCACCGGAAACGGGAATTTAAGGAGGTCGCGGGGGAAGAAGCCGTGCATGAGGCCGATTTGCGGGTTGAGCTGGCCGCGCAGGAAGTGCGCTTGAGTAATTTGAAAAGTGAGGCCGAGCGCGCGGTAGCCGAAGCTGGCTTGATGATCCGCGGCAGCGAACTGCGCCGCGAAGAAATTGGCCAGGCAGAAGTTGAGAAAAACAAGCTTTTGGAAAAAATCAACCAAGCGGAGAGGGAAATCGGCGAGCTGGATGCGCAATTGTCTTTTTCCCGCAGTGCGGTTAACCAAAAATTAGAGGAGCTGGCAGATCAGCGGGAAAAACTGGAAAACGAACTGGACACCCTTGACCGGTCCGGTGGAGCGGGCGACGGGCAGGCGGTTAACGAGAGCATCTTGAAGGCCGAAATTGCCCTGGCCAAACTGGAAGGAGAAAATCTCTCCGTGGTCAATAAGTTGATGGAAGAATACGGGATGACTGCGGAGGAAGCGCAAGCCGCGCCTTACGAAATTGCGTCGCTCGCCAAGGCCAAAGAAGAGATTGATACTTTAAGGTTTTCACTGCGCGAGCTGGAGCCGGTAAACCTTTTGGCAATCGATGAATTTAAACGGGTTTCCGAGCGCGTCACTTTTATTGATACACAGCAGGCGGATTTGGTGGCGGCTAAAGATAGCTTAAAAACCCTGGTTGCCGAATTGGATGCGCGGGCGCTGGAGAGCTTTTTGCAGACCATTGAAACCGTCAACCGGAATTTCCAGGAGATATTTGCCAGCTTGTTTGAGGGAGGGGAAGCCAAAATTGTTTTGGGGGAGGGAGTCGATGCGCTTTCTTCCGGGATTGAAATTATTGCCCGCCCGCGCGGCCGCAAATGGCTTAACCTATCGCTTTTGTCCGGCGGCGAAAAATCTTTGACGGCCATCGCGATCTTGTTTTCTTTGCTTAAAACCCACCCCAGTCCCTTTTGCTTTTTAGATGAAGTAGACGCCGCGCTGGATGACGCCAACGTGCGCCGGTTTACCAAGATGTTGCGTGAGTTTGCCAAAACCATCCAAATGGTGGTGATTACCCATAACAAACGTACCATGGAAATAGCGGATGTCATATACGGCATCACCATGGAAGAGCCGGGAATCTCTAAAGTTATTTCGATGAAAATGTCGGCGGTGGCGGCAGCTCCAGCGGATAACCCCATCCAGCACTGATTTTATGATAAAATTCACCATTATGGATTTCACTTTAAGGGTTAACTGCGTGCGTTTCATCGCAATAATTTCTTGCCTGATGCTTTTACCCTGGCTTTTCCCGGCCCAAGCCGCGGCGGCTCCCAAGCTGGCCTGGCCGGCAGGTGGGATTAAGGTCAGCGGTTTTTCTCTTGATGCCACTTCGCATAATGCCCAGGCCGTGGGTGATGGGGAGGGGAATTTTGTGGTTTTATGGCATTGCAGTTGGGGTAGCCGCCGGTCTTTAGTTGCTCAAAAGCTGAATAAAGCTGGCCAGCTGCTGTGGGGTGCGGAAGGGGTGGAGGTGATTGAAACCACGGCGGAAGTGAAAACGGCAAAATTGGTTAATCTGGGATCGGGCGAAGTGGGGATAGTTTGGGATTGCTGGAGTACAGAAGAAAAGGTAATGACTTTTGCGCAGAAACTTGATCGGGCGGGACAAAAGCTCTGGCACCCGGACGGGGTTTTTGTAATTGCGGCGGGCGGAAGTTATTTTTCCCCGGATGCGGTTCCGGATGGCTCCGGCGGGATATTGGTGGCGTTGACGGCATACGAGGATCCGCGGTTTAGGAACGATATTTTGGCGCAGCGCATTGGGGGCATTGGTAAACGGATGTGGGGAAATAGCGGGGTTTTGGTGAGCGCTAATATTGCGGATCAGGTTGTCCCGCGCTTGATTACCAACGGAGAAGGAGGCGTGGTGGTAGCTTGGGTTGATTATCGCAACGGGATCAACAACGCTGATATTTATGCGCAAAAAATTGACCGCGAAGGGAATACGGTTTGGGAATTAAATGGGGTAGAAGTATGCCGGGCGGCGGATACGCAGCAAAACCTGCAACTGGTTCCGGACAACGCTAATGGGGCCATAATTGTTTGGGAGGACAATGGTACCGGCAATTACGATATTTTTGCCCAACGCCTGAATGCGGCTGGGGTGGCGCAGTGGAAAGAGGACGGAGTGCTGGTTTGCGGCACCTTTGGCGACCAGAAAGGGCCGCAGATTTTTTCGGATGGGATGGGTGGTGTTTTGGCGGTTTGGCAGGATTACCGCCTGAAGGGCTGGAACATTATTGCCCAGCATCTGGATGGGCTTGGCCGGCGACTTTGGGAAGAGGACGGCATCCCGGTTTGTTTTGAACTGGGGACGCAGTCCTCCCCCCGTTTGATAGGCAGTGGTCAAGATAGTTATTTGGTGGCTTGGGAAGATTACCGCTCCCAAAAAAACTTTGCGGTCTATGCCCAGTCAATTGACGGGATGGGCCAAACCGGTTGGGACCAAAACGGAATTTTGGTTTCTGGCAAAAATGGCAGTGCCCGACAGCCGGCTCTGGCGAGGGATTCTGGCGACAAATCTTGCCTGGTGGTATGGGATGCCTTCCTTCCCGAGGGCCGCGGCATCTGCGCGCAGAAAATTGTCAACGCGGCGCCCGGCAAAGTTAAAAATTAGTTGCTAAAACATGCCAAACATTACCGAAAAAATTAACCAACTAAAAAAACGGCGGCAGGCGGTTATTCTGGCGCACAATTACCAGATTGGTGCGGTGCAGGATATTGCCGATTTTGTGGGTGACTCGCTGGGGCTGTCAATTGAAGCGGCCAAAACCAAGTCCGATGTGATAATTTTTTGCGGCGTGCATTTCATGGCCGAAACCGCCCAGATTTTATCCCCGCAAAAAAAAGTTATCTTGCCGGATCCGCACGCCGGTTGTCCCATGGCGGACATGATTAATGTGGAGCAGTTGCGGGCGCTTAAGGCAGCCCACTCCCGCGCGGCAGTAGTTTGCTACGTTAACAGCTCGGCAGCAGTAAAGGCCGAATCAGATATTTGCTGCACATCGGCGAATGCGGTAAAAGTTGTGAAAAGCCTGCCGCAAGACGAAATTATTTTTGTGCCGGATAAATACCTGGGGCATTTTGTGTCGACTAAAATCCCGCAAAAAAAGTTTATTTTGTCAGACGGTTATTGCCCATCGCATATACGGATCACGCCGGAAGACATCCAGGCGGCGCGCGAAAAACACCCCGGGGCTTACGTGATGGTCCACCCCGAATGCCGGCCGGAAGTAATTGCTCTGGCCGACGCGGCCCTCTCCACCGGACAGATGATTAAGCGGGCTGCGGATCCAAATAAAAATGCATTTATCGTTGGCACCGAGGTTGGGCTACTGTATACATTAAATAAAAGATACCCCGGCAAGAATTTTTATGCAGCCAGTGAAATGTGCGTTTGCCCCAATATGAAGCTGATTACTCCTGAAAAAGTGCTGTTTGCCCTAGAAGATATGAAAAATGAAGTTTTGGTGCCCCCAGAGATTGCCGCAAAAGCCTATTTGGCAATTGAGAAGATGATCAAGATAATTTAGTGGATATTCTCCAGCTTGGGTCCCTCGCCGCCTTCGCGCTTTACCCCTTTGGCCCGGCGGCGGCGCAATGCTCTTTCCACCAGTTCGTAAATCTCTTCCATAAGGAAGGGTTTGCGCAGGTATTCCAGCGCGCCTAAAGTTATGGCGTTGGCGTGCGATGATTCGGTGGCATAGGCGGTTACAATCACCACTTCGAGGGTCGGGTCCACTTGTTTTAGTTTCTTTAAAATTGTGATCCCGTCCATGCCGGGCAGTTTCAAATCAATGAACGCCATGTCAAACATGCCGGCTTTGACCACTTCAAAAGCCGACGGCCCATCGCCAAACGTGGTAACATCATAGTCCTTGATTTTGAGGATCATCTTGAATGATTCGAGGACGGATGGTTCGTCGTCAATTACCAGAATTTTTACGGTTTCTTCCCCTGGCATGTGGTTCCTCCGAGCAGGTTTTGCTCTCGAATGCTGAAAATTATGTGTTAATTCTAACAAAACTCCCTCTTTATTGCAAACGTAATTTTATTGTGTTAGTATGCGGCGCTACACTAAAAATTGGCGTCGTTTGGGCGTAGGAATTAGCCAGTAATCGGGCGGAGTAGCTCAGTTGGTTAGAGCAAACGGCTCATACCCGTTGTGTCGACAGTTCGAATCTGTCCTCCGCCATACATCAATGAGGTTATTATGCGAAGATTCAATAATCGTTTATTAGCGGCGGCGGCATACGTGTGCTTTTTGCCGGCGCTATACATTATATTATCGGATGCGCGCAAAGATGAATTTTTGTCACACCACGCCTCCCGCGCGTTTTATTTGTGGGTTTTGGAGGCGGCGGGTCTTTTTGGGTTGCGCCTGCTTTTAATGGTTTTGTACGATAGTTTTCGCATTCTGCCGCCGTTTGATTTTATGTTTGTGCCGTACTGGTTGTTGATGTTTGCCAATGTTACCATTGCGGTGTTGTTATTTTTTAATTATTCACCCAGATTGCCGTTTGTTTCTGATTGGACGGAAAGTGTGATCTACAAATGATTGAGCAAAAATTTCTGGACACAATCCGTGAATATAAGATGTTTAACCCGTCGGAAAAGGTTTTGGTGGGGGTGTCGGGCGGGGCCGATTCCATTGCCCTGCTCCAGCTTTTGGCTGATTTCAGGGTTGAGCTGGGCATCACGCTGCACGTAGTCCACATCAATCATATGCTGCGGGGCGATGATTCGGATGCGGACGAAAGATATGTGCAGCAGCTGGTCAAATCATTTTCACTGCCGATTACAGTGGAAAGATTTAATGCGCGCGATTATGCCGAAAAAAACAAGCAGGGGATAGAAGAGGCGGCCCGGGATTTCAGGTACAGTTTTTACGAAAAGATGGCGCGCGATACCGGCGCCCAAAAAGTGGCGCTGGGCCACAATGCCGATGACAATATCGAAACTTTTATCATGCGCTTGCTGCGCGGGTCCGGCACCGCCGGGTTAATCGGCATCCCCCCGATCAGGGGAAAAATTGTCCGGCCACTAATTTTGATTTGGCGCCGCGACGTTGACCGCTTTTGCGCCTTGAAAAAATTAGTCCCCCGGATTGACTATACCAACTACGAAACCATTTATTTGCGCAACCGCATCCGCCTTAAATTAATTCCTCAGTTGAAAGTTTTTAATAATAATATCAACGAGGTCTTGCTGAACACAATTTTGCTACTGACCCAGGATAACCTGTTCCTGTTGTTGCAGGCCGAAGAGGCCTTTAAGGCTGTTTGTAAAAAAAATACCCCGGAGGAAGTGGTGCTTAAAACCGGCAAGTTTTTGGAGCTGGCCGAACCAATCCGCGGCCACGTCCTGCGCCAGGCCATCCAGGCCGTGAAAGGTGACTTAAAAGAGATTGCGCATATTCATATCCAGGATATTTTAAAGCTGGCGGGGCAAACCGAAGCCAAGGAAGCGCACCTCCCCGGCGGCATCACAGTAGTATTGACCAAAGATAATATAACGTTACTGCAGGGTAAGCCGGTGCTGCCGCAGGGAATTACCGGCGAGTTTGATTTACATATTCCCGGGCAGGTGGTTCTGGAAGCCGCCGGCGTGCGCCTCATTGCCAAGCCGATTAATATTGTCAATAACATTGACATTGCTTCTGCCACGGATAAGAAAGTGTATTTGAATTTTGACCGGGTCGCCCGAATTTTAAAGGTGCGGGGGCGGCGCAGCGGTGACAAATTTAATCCGTTGGGCATTTCCGGCACCAAGAAACTGCAGGATTTTTTTGTGGACGAAAAAGTCCCCCAGGAAGAGCGCGATCAGGTTCCGATTGTGTTGTCCGAAGGCCGGATTGTTTGGGTGGCGGGGTTGCGCATCAGCGAAGAATTTAAGGTTACGCCGGCGACCCGCCGCGTCCTGGAGCTGCGCCTGGAAGAGCTAAAAGCATGAAAAAAAACCGTGCGGTTTCCCGCTGTTTTAACCCGCGCGTCATTACCCCGGCCGCGGATATTATTTCAGAAGAAATGACCAGGATTGGAGCGGATCCCGCCGGCATTAAGATCATGCGCAAGAAAGGGCAGTTTTTTGCGGTAAAAATTTTGGGCGTGGGGACGGTGGCCGCCAATATCTTAAAACAAGAAGTTTTGTCCCGGGGCGGGGAGGCGGCGGTTTCTTACGGGACGGTTAATTGGTCCGAGCGGGCCACGGATGTTTTGGTGACGGGGAATCGGCGGATGTTTGAGGAATTGTTTAAAAAACTGGCACTGCACCAATTTGGCCTGCCGTGCCTTTCCGGGCAGATTAAAATTGCCCTGGACAATTATTGCGGTTTTCCGGCCGCTATAAAAATTGGCTCCCGGCGGTTTGATTTTAAAAAACGCGCTTACATTATGGGGATTTTGAACGTTACGCCGGATTCTTTTTCGGACGGCGGGAAGTTTTTAGAAATTGGGGCGGCGGTGGCGCAGGCCTTGCAAATGCAATCCGCCGGGGCGGATCTGATTGATGTGGGGGGCGAATCCACCCGTCCGGGATCGGAGCCGGTCAGCGTTAAAGAGGAAATTTGCCGGGTGGTTCCGGTTATCCGTGCGCTAAAAAAAGTTTTGCGCATCCCGGTTTCGATTGATACGTATAAGGCGGCGGTGGCGGATGCCGCGTTGATCGCCGGCGCCGCCATGGTCAATGACATTTCTGGTTTGCGTTTTGACAAAAAAATGGCGCGGGTGGTGGCGCAGGCCAAGGTGCCCGTTTGCGTGATGCATATCCTGGGGCGGCCAAAGAATATGCAAAAAAATCCGGCTTACCGGGACCTGATTTCAGAGATTTATGGGGCACTGAAAGAAAGCGTTGCAATTGGCGAAAGTGCTGGTATACTTGGTGAAAAAATAATCGTCGATCCGGGGTTGGGGTTTGGCAAACAGGTGGCAGATAATTTCGAAATTTTACGTCGGCTGAAAGAGTTTAAGGGATTAGGCCAGCCGATTTTGGCGGGGCCATCGCGCAAGTCATTTATCGGCGCAGTGTTAAATTTGCCGCCGGCAGAGCGCGATGCCGGAACGGTGGCCGCCGTAGCGGCGGCGGTTTTTGGCGGAGCCAACATTATCCGGGTGCACGCGGTAGGGTTGATGCGCCAGGTAATTAAGGTTGCAGAGCGAATTGGCACAGCCTGAGTTAGCGGTTGCAGTTATTTGTTAAAGGGGTGGTCAATATGGCAAAGAAAAAAGCGGCTAAGAAAAAAGCAGCAAAGAAAAGAGCGGTAAAGAAAAAAGTTAAGCGGGTAGTCAGGAAGGCGGCAAAAAAATCCAAAGGGGCGCCAAAAAGGCCGGGCTCAAAACGGATATTTCTGGGGCTAGGGTCAAATGTGGGGGATCGCGAGGAATATATTGAACAAGCCATTTTCCTTTTGGGAAAAGTTAAGGGGTTAAAGGTTATCAAGCGTTCCACCAATTACGAGTGCCCGCCCGAGGGGGGAGTAAAACAGCAACCGCCGTTTATCAATGCCGCCATTGAAATTGCCACCCCCTTTTCCCCGGAAAAACTTTTGGGAGTTTGCCAGGATATTGAGGCCACGCTGGGCCGCGAAAAAGAAGTGGAATGGGGCCCGCGCACGATTGACCTAGATATCCTGTTATTCGGCGATTTGATCAAAAGCGATGACGACTTGCAACTCCCGCACCCCTTGATGCACGATCGCATGTTTGTGCTGAAACCGTTGAAAGAAATTGCCCCGAACGTGGTGCACCCGGTACTGGAAAAAACCATCACCCAGCTTTTTGAGGACCGTAAGGCGGAAGTCGGGGAAAAATACGATGACGAGCTCCCGGGCTTTGGCCAAATCAAGGAAGGGGCGGTAGACGATTACGAAAAATGGTAGGGAAAAGCTTAAAGTCCTTTGTAAAAACCTTTCTGGCACAAAACAACTTGGCGTAAAGCTTGGCCGACAAATTAATCAACCGATCATTATTGCTTTTTTTGGATCTTTAGGCGCGGGTAAGACCACTTTAATCCAATCCATTTGTAAAGGATTAGGCGTCAAGGAGTACGTCACCAGCCCTTCTTTTACCTTGATTAACGAATACCGCGGCCGTCTGCCGGTTTTCCACATTGACCTGTATCGGCTGGAAGGGAAGCGCGCCGTGGCAGAACTGGGGTTAGATGAGTATTTTGAAAAAGCGGGCGTGGCGTTGATTGAATGGGCCGAAAAATTGGGGAAAAATCTGCCGCCGGTTTGTGAAAAAATCGAAATTGAAATCAAAGGAGAGAAGGAGCGCAAAATTTGTTTATCCTCGGGATTAGCAGCACTACTAAAATCTTAAGTGTCGCACTGGTGGATTGCGCGGCAGATAAAAACCGGCTGGCCGGCGCAGAGTTTAAGCTGCTGGCCGAATTTAATTTGAGCGGCGAGAGGGCGCGCGCCGAAAACATTACGTATTTTATTGAAAAGATGCTGGCGCGCGCGGGGTTTGACATAAAAAAAATCGAGGCCATTGCCGTGGTGCAGGGGCCGGGGGCTTATGGAGGAATGCGGGGCGGGGTTACTTGCGCCAAAGCGTTGGCCCAAGTTTTGGGCGTGCCGGTTTTGGGCGTATCCACCCTGGAAGTTATGGCTGACAACTTTGTGGGCACGGGCAAAACCATTATGGTTATATTAGATTCCAAAGCCGGCGAATTTAACCTGGCGCTATTTTCTCCTTCTTTACAGCGGCTGACCGAAGATTTTGTGATCAGCGAAACCAAATTGGTTAATAAAATTAAGGCGATTGATGGGGAGATGCTGGTGGCGGGGGCGTTGGATAAAATTGATTGGCCGGAATCGATTCTAAAAAAAGAAAATTTGACCTTTGTGCCGTTTGCACAGAGCTTTCCGCGCGCCTCCGCTACGGCCGCGTTGGCCCTTGAACAATATGGGGCAGGGCTGGCCGGCACAAAAATCAAAAACGTCTCATTGGAAAACTGCTTAAAACTTTTGCCGCGCTATTCACACCAGCCCAACATTCGGGAATATAAAAAGTAGGCCCGCTTGCGCGCACCCGTGCTATAATTCTTCCCATGTTGCAAATTGAACACATGACGGTGGGTGATCTGGCGGATGTGATTGCGCTGGAAAAAGCCGTGTTTCCCAACCCCAAGCCGCCCGAGGTCTTTGAGCATGACATCAATGTTTATTATGTGGCCCGGTTTGACGGTAAACTAGCGGGTTATATTGGGATCGAGCATGTTTTAGACGAAGCGCATATCATAAATTTGGCGGTTAATCCTTTGTACCGCCGCCGGGGTATTGCTGCGGCGCTGGTACAACATGTTTTGAAAGACGCCAAAAGTTTTTTTCTGGAAGTGCGCAAATCCAACACTGCCGCCATAAAATTGTACGAAAAAATCGGGTTTCAGGTAATTGACGAGCGTAAAAATTACTACGCGGATAACCAGGAAGATGCGTTAGTGATGCTGTACGTAGCGGTTTTTTTTAGTTCAGCGGCAAAACCGGAAAAAGTTTTGCTGAGTTAAGGTCGTCTTCCGCTTCTGCAAAAGATTTCTTTTTTCTCTCAGTTATTTTTGAGCTATAATCCTATTTATGGAAAAACCGCTATTTTTAAATCTGGTTCGTCAAAAAATCCTGGTAATTGACGGTGCCATGGGCACGACCGTCATGCAGGCTGGCGTTTCGCTGGAACAGGGTTTCGAAGGCCTCAATTTTTTACATCCCGATTTAATTGTTTCGATCCATCGCGGCTACGTTGAAGCCGGTGCCAATTTAATTGAAACCAACACGTTTGGCGGCAACCGGATAAAATTGGCCGAGTACGGCGCGGGAGACAAAGTAAAAGCAGTGAATGCGCGCGCGGTAGAGTTGGCCCGCCAAGCCATTGCGGCGGCGCGTGCCGAGGTGAAGGCTGCTGCCGGCGCGGCCGCGAGTTTAGTTCAGCCCGATATTTTTGTGGCGGGATCCATCGGCCCGCTGGGGAAATTGCTCCAACCGATGGGAGAGATGACCTTTGACGAGGCCTATGCAGTTTTTGCCGAACAGGCCCGCGCCTTGAAAGATGGCGGCGCGGATATTTTGTGCATTGAAACCATTTCGGACTTGCAGGAAATGCGCGCGGCACTCCTGGCCGCCAAAGATAACACCAACTTACCGGTGATTTGCAGCTTAACCTACGATGAAAACGGAAAAACCGTGACCGGAACTACTCCGGAAGCCGCCGTTTATCTTTTGGAGCGGCTGGGAGCGGATGTGATTGCCGCCAACTGTTCCACCGGCCCCGCGCAGATGGAAAAACTTACCCAACAATTGGTGGGCTGCGCTTCGGTCCCGGTCATGATTATGCCCAACGCCGGCAGTCCCGAATTAATTGACGGATCCGCAGTATATAAAATGACGCCGGAAAAATTTGCCGGCTTTGCAGAAAAAATTCTGCGTCAGGGCGCGGCCATTATTGGCGGCTGCTGCGGCACCACCAAAGAGCATATTTGCGCGGTCCGTAATTTGGTAGACAAAAAATTTTCCGCAACGGTGCAGTTTGCGCCGGCCAAAGTTGAAGGAATAAAATTTTCCAGCCGGTCGCGCTTGGTAATAGTGAGAAAAGCGCCGGTGATCGTGGGCGAAAAAATAAACCCCACCGGGCGCAAACTTTTCCAGGAAGAACTGAAGGCCGGTATTTTTACCCGGGTTAGGAAAGATGCTACGGCGCAAACGGAAGCCGGGGCCCATCTTTTAGACATAAATATGGGAGTGCCGGATTCCAATGAACCAGCGCTGATGGAAAAAGCGGTTTTGGTGGCGCAAAATGCCGCATCTCTGCCGCTTTCAATTGATTCCCCCAATCCGGCCGCACTGGAGGCCGGATTGAAAAACTTTGTCGGTATCCCGCTGGTTAATTCGGTGAACGGGAAGGCCTCCAGTTTAAAAACCGTTCTGCCGCTGGTAAAAAAATACGGCGCCAAGGTTATTGCCCTACTGTTGGATGAAAACGGTGTTCCCGAAAACATAAAAGACAAGTCCGCGATTGCCGAAAAAATAGTTGCCGCGGCCGACCAAGCCGGCCTAGGTCGGGAAAACATTTTTGTGGATGGGTTAACGCTGACGGTAGGAGTTAGTTTGGCGCCGGCGCTGGAGACCCTGCAGTTGATTGCCTTGATAAAAGAAAAATTTGGCACGCGCACAATTTTAGGCGTCAGCAATGTTTCGCATGGGATGCCGGAGCGAGAAAAATTAAACGCCTATTATTTGATGCTGGCGCTGCTCGAGGGTCTAGATGCGGCAATTGTTGACCCAACGGCAAAAGAAACCCAAGCGGTTATTAAGGAATTCCAGCGGACTAAACCGTCCGATTATCCCAAGCTTAAAGTGCAATATATGAAGAAATTTACCGAATTGGCCGAGGCCTGGAAAAATATGTACAAAAAAGTAAAGCGCCCCGCTGATGAAGCGCTAACCAGCAAAACCCGCGTGACGCTTAAAGATGCAGCCGCAGCTG
This sequence comes from Candidatus Margulisiibacteriota bacterium, assembly GCA_041645285.1. Taxonomy (GTDB): domain Bacteria; phylum Margulisbacteria; class WOR-1; order JAHJIW01; family JAHJIW01; genus JBAZQH01. The sequence goes on from JBAZQH010000042.1 coordinate 13,430, forward strand.
TGATCGCCGGCGATCGTGATGAAGTTAAGTTTTGCGTTGAAAAACTGATAGAAAACAATGAACCGCCGCAAAAAATAATTGAGAGTGGGTTAATCAAAGGGATGGAACAGGTTGGGGGATGGTTTTCCGCCGGGAAGTATTTTTTGCCGCAGGTTGTGGCCGCCGCCGAAGCTATGCAAGTTGGCTTTGATTTATGCAAAGCGCGCCTGCCGGCCGGCAGTTTAAAATCGGCGGGGACCATAATTTTGGCCACAGTGAAAGGCGATGTCCACGATATCGGTAAAAATATCGTAAAAATGATGTTGGAAAATCACGGGTTTAATGTAGTGGATTTGGGTAAAGATGTGGACAAAGAAACCATTGTGGCGGCGGCGCTGCAGCATAAAGCGGCGGCCGTGGCGCTGTCGGCATTGCTTACCACTACCATGTCCCAGATGGGGGAGGTGGCGGCAGAATTAAAAAGCCGCGGCTTGGATATTCCGGTGATTGTGGGTGGGGCAGTAGTTAACCAATCCTATGCCGACAAAATTGGAGCCACCTTTGGTAAAGATGCGCTGGCTTCGGTGCAGGTTGCCCGGGAAATTGTTGATAAATTAGCGGCAAACGCTGCTCCGCGCTACCTCAGATGA
>JBAZQH010000043.1:0-13500 GCA_041645285.1 Candidatus Margulisiibacteriota bacterium
AAAAAGCCAAGTCAACATTTTCCGGCGACGTTGAGGTCTTTATCTCCTCCCACTCTTCCCTTGAAATTCACATCTTGGATGGTGAAATTGAAGTACTCGATTCATATAAAGAATCAGGCATCGGCATCCGGGTGCTGGATCAGGGAAAATTAGGTTTTGCTTATCATGCCGGACTTGGATTAGAAGGCGCCGCCCAGTGCCTGCAGCAAGCAATCGAAAATTCACGCTGCACTTCTGCCAATCCATACCTCAATTTTTCCGGCGCCAAATTACCCAAGACCAAACTGGACCTTTTTGATCCGCAAATTTCCGCCACTCCCCTGCAGAAAAAAATCGACATGGCTAAAAATATCGAAAAAATCGCGCGCGCACATGACCAAAGAATATTAAAAACGGAAAAAGTCATTTATAACGATTCCGAGGCCGAGGCCTGGCTCCAAACTTCAACCGGATTTTGCGGCAGCTTGAAAACTAACCATGCCAGTGCCATGGCCATGGTGGTCGCCGGCGACGGCCAAACTTTTGAGTCAGGAACCGGCTTTTTAGCGGTTAAAAAAATTAAAGACCTGGATGCAGAAAAAGTCGGCAAGGAGGCCGCCGAAAAAGCAGTCGAAATGCTGGGCGCGCGCACCACCCAAAGCCGCAAGACCACATTAGTATTTGAGCCCAAAATTGCCGCGCAAATCCTATCCTTGTTAATTTCCCCGCTTTCTGGCGAAGCCGTGATGAAGGGTAAATCACTCTTTCACGATAAAGTTGGCAAAATCGTTGCCGCCAAAATCTTAAACGTAATTGATGACGGAACCATGCCTAACGGATTAGCTACCTCACCTTTTGACGGCGAAGGCATCCCCTGCCAAAAAACGGTCCTCATCAAAAATGGGGTCTTGCGCGGATTTTTACACAATATCTATTCCGCCAACAAAACCAAGCATAAACCCACCGGCAACAGCGGCCGGGGTTCATACCAGGGTCTGCCCGGTTTATCCTCAACCAATTTTTATATCGAAAACGGCAAGACCGCACCGGAAAAACTCATCCAACAAATCAAAGACGGCATTTATATCGCCCGTATCATGGGATTTCACACGGCCGACCCCATCTCCGGTGATTTTTCATTTGGAGTGCAGGGCCTGTTAATTGAAAACGGCAAAAAAACCTATCCCGTCCGCGGCATAACCATTGCCGGTAATATGATCGAGCTGTTGCAATCCATCTCTGCTTTAGGCAACGACCTGCAGTTTGATTCCACGCTGGGCAGTCCTACGCTGGTGGTTGAAGATATTTCTGTGGGCGGGGCTTAATACCCTCTTGAATTTGAATCATTTTCTTTCCCATGCTAAAATCAAATACAGTTTATTGGAGTAAGCACATGACTAAAATCATTAAAATCTTTGATACCACACTCCGCGACGGCGAACAATGCCCAGGCGCCAGTTTGAATACCGAAGAAAAACTGGATATTGCGCGCCAGCTGGCAAAGCTTAACGTCGACGTCATCGAAGCCGGGTTTGCCATTGCCTCCCCGGGTGACCTCGATGCCATCCAGCAAATTTCTAAAACTATCAAAGGGCCTTATATTTGCTCACTGGCCCGCTGCCGCAAAGAAGATATTGATGCCGCGTGGGAAGCGGTAAAACCGGCCGAAAAGCCCATGATCCATGTGTTTCTCGCCACCTCCCCTATCCACATGGAAAAAAAGCTCAAAATGAAACCGGCCGAGGTTCTGGAGCAAGCTGTGGCGATGGTCAAATATGCCCGGTCGCTGTGCCCTACCATCGAATTTTCCTGTGAAGACGCCACACGCTCGGATCCGGTATTCCTTTACAAAATCATTGAAGCAGTAATTGATGTCGGCGCAACTTCAATTAATATCCCAGATACGGTTGGCTATGCCATACCCAAAGAATTTGGCCAATTAATTGCCTCAATCCTTAAAAATGTTCCAAATATCAGTAAGGCCGCCATCAGTATCCACTGCCATAATGATTTAGGCCTTTCGGTTGCAAATTCACTGGCCGCAATGGAAGCCGGCGCTACCCAAATTGAATGCACCATCAACGGCATCGGTGAGCGGGCCGGCAACGCGTCACTGGAAGAAATTGTCATGGGGATCAAAACCCGGCACGATTACTATAAAGCAGTTACCAACGTCCACACTGAAGAAATTTATAAAGCCAGCCGGCTGGTAAGCAACTTGACCGGGCTTTTGGTCCAGCCCAATAAAGCCATTGTTGGCGCCAACGCGTTTGCGCACGAAGCCGGCATCCACCAGCATGGCGTCATGCAGGCGCGTGAAACCTACGAAATCATGAATCCCGTCGACATCGGAATCAGTGAAAGCAAGCTGGTCCTGGGCAAGCATTCAGGTCGCAACGCGCTCAAAAAACGCCTGGAAGATCTGGGTTACAAAACCAGCAAAGAAACGCTGGAAAAAACTTATCAGGCCTTCATCAAACTGGCGGATAAAAAGAAAGACATCACCGACCGCGACTTGGAATCCATCATTTCCGAGGAAATTTATGCCGGAACGGAAGAAGTTTATAAACTAAAAGCATTGAAGATTGTGTCCGGCACTAAACAAAAGCCGTCGGCCGAGCTGGAATTGCTGTGTCAAGGCAAAACCTTAAAAATTAAATCCTCCGGCTCCGGTCCGGTGGATGCCGCCTATAAAGCCATCACACGCCTGACCAAAACCAACTCAAAGCTAATGGATTATACAATTCAGGCAATTACCGGCGGGACCGATGCACTGGGTGAAGTTACGGTAAGGATTACCGATCAAGGCAGGATATTCAGCGGGCACGGATCAGATACGGATATTTTAGTTGCTTCCGCGAAGGCCTATCTGGCTGCAATCAACCGCATGTTAAACGCTACTTCTCAACCGTAATGCAGGTCAGCGTTCGGGCCACATAACCCGAGGCCTGAATTTTTTTGACAATCAATTCACCCAATGACTTTAAATCCGTGGCCTCAACGTAGGCAATCACATCATAGGGTCCGGTAACCAAATGCACAGTTTTAACGCCTTCTACGCCAGTAACGGTATTTACCAAATCAAGGGCCTTCCCGGGCAGCGATTCTATCAAGATATAAGCACTGGTTGGTTTCATAAGCTCCTCCTTTAGAAAAAGCTATCTAATTATATCAATTGCAACCATCCGCAAGCAAGTGATATAATCACAAAAATTCGCTGAAAAAGGAGATTTAGCATGTGGCAAAAGGCTAGTAACATATTCCTACGGGGGTTGGTTACCTTGCTACCCCTTTTAGTTACAATCTGGATTTTGATGTTCATGTTTAACTTGCTGGACGGCATCCTGGGGCCGATGTTTACCATCATTTTTGGCCGTCCCATCCCGGGGTTGGGAATCATTTGCATCATTATCCTGATTTTTCTGGTTGGTTACTTTGCTTCCTACATCATTGGCGCCAAATTCTTCCAATGGGGCGAATATATCATCAACCATGTTCCGATCATTAAAAGCATTTATTCATCGGTTAAGCAGGTCAATGATGTCTTATTTTTACATAAAGGGTCCAATGAGTTTCGGCGCTCCTGCCTGATTGAATACCCGCGCAAAGGACTTTATTCCGTGGGTTTTGTCACTTCCGACGCGGCCCGCGAAATTGAAGAAAAAACCAAAGAAAAAATGATTAATGTATTTATTGCCAACACGCCGACTCCCGCCACCGGTTTTTTGGTCCTAGTACCGGCCAAAGAAGTAATTTTGCTGGACATGAAAATCGAAGAGGCCTTTAAATACGTCATCTCCGGCGGCGTGCTCAAACCGGCCGATATTGAAGAGCTGCGACATACTGAATCTTCGTCTTAAGCAAGCGGCCAAAACCGCAGGTGACCAAGGGATGGCTTTAGTTAGAGAATTTGCCAAAGGTATTTACCAGGAAAACCCGGTTTTCCGCCTGCTGTTAGGATTATGTGCCACGCTCGCCATTACCACAACCGTAATTAACGGCATCGGGATGGCGCTGGCCACGGCATTTGTGTTAATCTTTTCCAATCTATTGGTTTCCGCGCTTAGAAACATTACCTCTGAAAAAATCCGCATTCCGGTTTTTATTATTGTCATCGCGTCTTTTACCACCATTGTTGATCTTTTGCTGGCAGCTTTTTTCCCGGCATTGCACCAGGCCCTGGGTATTTTCATCCCGTTGATCGTGGTTAACTGCATCATTTTTGGCCGGGCCGAGGCCTTTTCCTCCAAGAGATCCATCTTCGATTCTCTGGCCGACGGGCTGGGGATGGGCGTGGGATTCTTGCTGGCATTGATCCTGGTAAGTTCAATCCGGGAAATATTGGGGAACGGCACTTTCCTGGGTTTTCCGGTCTTTGGACCGGCCTATAACCCGGCATTGATCATAGTTTTACCGCCGGGAGCGTTTTTAGTCCTGGGAATTTTAATCGGAATTATGAATTGGCTGCAACTCAAGCAGACCAGCTTGAAATTTAATAAATAAGATTAAGGAGTTACTAAATGAATTTAATTATCCTGCCCGTCTTAACCGGTCTCCTCGGAATCTTTTTTATTATTCTTTTATCTATCCGCATTTTAAAAAGCGACCCCGGATCTTCTGCCATGGTTGAAATATCCAACGCCATTTTTGAGGGAGCCATGGCTTTTTTAAAGCGGGAATATCTGGCCATTGCGGTTTTTGTTTTTATTGCCGCGCTGGTCCTGTGGGCCGGTATTAACTGGCCAACCGCCCTGGCCTTTATCATCGGTGCCGGTTGCTCCCTTTCGGCCGGCTATATCGGGATGCAAATTTCTACCCGGGCAAATTGCCGCACGGCCTGCGCCGCCCAAAAAAGCTATTCCCAGGCCCTGCAATTGGCTTTTTCCGGCGGCGCCGTCATGGGATTATATGTGGTATCGATCGGGCTTTTTGCGCTGTCCCTACTTTACTTTATTTATTACCGTTATTTTGGCCTGGACCAGGCCACCAGCGTCATTGCCGGTTTTTCGATGGGCGCCTCGTCGGTGGCGCTTTTTGCCCGCGTGGGAGGAGGTATTTATACCAAAGCCGCTGACGTCGGCGCGGATCTAGTTGGCAAACTGGAAGCCGGCATCCCGGAAGACGATCCCCGCAACCCGGCCGTAATTGCCGATTTGGTAGGCGACAATGTGGGCGACGTGGCTGGCATGGGAGCAGACCTGTATGAATCTTACGTGGGCGCAATTATTTCCGGGTTGGTCATTGCCGTGGCTCTTTTCCCTGATCCCATCACCAAAATTAAAGGCGTGTTATTGTGCCTGCTATTGGCCGCACTGGGGATTCTAGCTTCCATTTGCGGCACATTCCTGGTTGGGGCCGGCAAAAAAGTTGATCCTCAAGCCGCACTGCGCATGGGCACTTTGTTTTCCGCCGCCGCTTTTGCCGCCGGGGCATTTTGCTTAACCGCTTTCTGGTACAACGATTTGCGTCCCTTCTGGGCCATTCTTTTTGGCTTGATTTCCGGTCTGGTGACGGGGTTTGCGGCTGAATACTTTACTTCCGGCAACCAGGTTAAAAAAATTGCCGAAGCCGCGCAAACCGGCCCGGCAACGGTAATCATTGCCGGCATGGCCGCAGGCATGAAAAGTACCGTCCTTCCACTGGTAATCATCGGGCTAACCACATTAATTGCGTACCACTTTGCCGGTATTTTTGGAATTGCGCTGGCCGCCATCGGCATGCTGGCCATTACCGGCATGACAGTTGCCGTAGATGCTTACGGCCCCATCGCGGATAATTCCGGAGGAATTGCCGAAATGACTCACCTGTCGCCGGAAGTCAGGAAAATCACCGACTCGCTGGACGCAGCGGGCAACACCACCGCCGCCATTGCCAAGGGATTTGCCATCGGGTCTGCCGCACTCACCGCCCTGGCGCTATTTTCGGCTTTTATTCAAGTTGCTGGTATAAAAGTCATTGATATTCTGCAACCGCAAGTTATTGCCGGGATGTTAGCGGGCGGGATTATCCCGTTTTTATTTTCCAGCCAATCCATGCAGGCCGTGGGCACCACTGCGTTGGCGGTGGTTGAAGAAGTCCGTCGCCAGTTTAAGGAAATTCCCGGATTAATGGAAAACCAGACCAAACCCAATTATGCTCGCTGTGTGGATATCACTACCCGGGCGGCGCTAAAAGCCATGATTATTCCCGGCGTGGAAGCCGTCCTCATCCCGCTAGGCGTCGGCATCGTTTTTGGGCCGGAAACGTTAGCGGGTTTGCTGGCCGGAGCATTGGTTACGGGGGTGCCGCTAGCCATCTTTTTTGCCAATGCGGGCGGGGCCTGGGACAATGCCAAAAAATTTATCGAAGCCGGAAACTTCGGCGGCAAAAAAACACCGGTACATGCCGCGGCAGTCATCGGAGATACGGTTGGGGATCCATTCAAAGATACAGCCGGCCCGGCGCTGAATATATTAATCAAGCTGATTACCGTGGTTTCGCTGGTGTTTGCGCCGGTGATATTAATGGCGCATGAGTTTCTGATAAGATTTTTTTTGGTTGGAAAGTAGCAAAAACCTAAATTACGGCAATCTTTTCCCCACAATAAACACATTGGTTTTGGTCATTGATCTTAACCGCCCCAATGGCATACCCGTGACGCTCAATTATAACCTGATTGCATTTTGGGCAATAAGTATTTTCGGCCGGATGCCCGGGGACATTACCAATATATACATAACGCAAGCCCGCGCTTAACCCAATTTCCCGCGCCCGCTCCAGGGCCTCCACCGTAGTAACTGCATAATTTTCAAATTCAAGATGAGGAATAAAACGCGTAACATGCCAGGGAACATCCGCTCCCAAATCATTTTTAATAAACCGGGCCAGGTTTTCCAGCTGTTGGTTATCATCATTGACGGTTGGAATAACCAGGGTAACTACTTCTACGTGCAGGTTATGCTTTTTTTTCGCCGCCACGGCGGCGTCCAAAATTGGCTGCAGCGACCTGATTTTACATAATATTTTATAAACCGCATCATTAAACCCTTTAAGATCTACCCGAAAAACATCCAAATAAGGCGCCAGCATCTCCAATGCTTCCAGGGAAATATAACCATTGGTCACAAAAACCGTATAAAGACCTTCCTGTTTAGCTAACTTTGCGCAATCGTAGGCATATTCAAACCAAATGGTTGGTTCATTATAGGTCCAGGCAATGCCCTGGCAGTTATTTTCCAGCGCCAAATCAACCAACTGCCGGGGGGAAAGGATTTCGGTGCGAGGCGGCTCCACAACCTCAAAAGTCCGCTCCGAGGCAAAATCATGCACCGGAATAACATGCGCAATCTGCCAGTTTTGGCAGTGCCCGCAACGCATATTGCATCCATAGGTCCCCACCGACATCACCATCGATCCGGGCCTAAAATGAAAGACGGGTTTTTTTTCAATGGGATCCGCACAAAGTGAAGTCACTTTGCCGTAAATGACGGAATACAGGGTGCCGTCAATATTCTGGCGAACGCCACAATACCCCGCGTGGCTATTAGTTATGGTGCAATTCCAGGGGCAAAGCCGGCATTTTACACTGCCGTCGGGAAGTTTATCGTAAAGTACAGCTTCGTGGGTTTGATCAACCATAAAAAAATTATAGCATATCCTTAAAATATTTTAATGAAATTGCAAGTTTCGGACATGAAAGCCCGCAGATCTTTCTACAATAATAGTTGACTCAAAAAGTGAAATTGGGCAAAGCAGTTGACGAAAAGGTGTAGTAGAAAACTCTCGAACGAGGCCAACGACTAAGCGAGAGCTTAATTTAAAAAAATGCAAAGGAGCAAAACATGACCAGTATCAAAGGCAACGTTAGGCCTCTGGGTTGGGGAGCCACTCTACTGACGAAGCGTGATCGCCAGCAGCGAAATTACCAGGCAACTTTCTCTCCGCTTAGACCAATGCAGATTCGCATCCGAACACACAGTTTTGACCATTTGATTATAACTCCAGACCGAACGTTTAAGGCTAGCCTTCCGGAAACTGAAGGCAACGTCAAGTATCACTTATTAAGAATTGATGCTGCAGGAGAGGTACTGCTGACCTTACCTTTGCCAAATGATTCCTCAAGTGTTATTCGCTTTAACCAGCAAGAAACCCTTACAATAGATAGAAAACATGACACATTTACTTTCATTAACGCTTCCGGACATGAAGTTGTTGACATCGCAATGGAGCTAAGAAGTGTTGGGATTCATCCTGCGCCAAACACAATGGGTCATAATCAAAGTTTTTTAGCAGCCCATCCACCTGCGGGTTGGGGAATGGATCGTAGGCAGGAAGGTAGCCCGCCCATCCTTCCCAAGCGCAGAAATTTTGGCATTACCCAAGAAGGCAAGTTAATCCTTCTACCATGTCCTCCGACCGAGATATTCGTTGTTGCAGTATTTTTTGTGTATACGCCAGCAAAAGGATTGGATTTTGACCTTAGTTTCGGGCCGGAAACTTCTTCCTACGGCTACGACAAATTGCGTCGAATTCTGCAACAAACAGTTGACCAATTTAATCAACAACATAGTCAACCATCATTCGCCTGAAATTATTAACTAAACTCTCACTTAAGTTTTTAAAATCCGGCACAACGCCTATAATCTCATCAATACTAACCGCACTCTCCAAACCTGCCGCGCTCGAATCAATTAAAAATCTTTTAAATTGCGTAAAATCTTTTCGCGAAACAAAAATACTCCCCTGCTGCAAAAATCCTTTTTTGCCGCGCTTTTGGGCGCAACCGGCAATTTTTTTGCCCGCGGCTACAATTTCATAGTCTGCCGGGTAAGAAAAGCATAAGTCCGCTTGTCGCTTTATTTCGCGCGACTCGGCTGCTGCATGAGAGGGTCGCGTAAACTGCTTAGGGTGACGATTAGCGCTAACATCAGCATTAATCCCTAGCTCTCGTAAAAAACCGACAATGGCCTGCGCCAGATATTTATACGACGGCATCAACCCCAACGGCAGTCCCGGATAATCATAAGGTAAAATTAAACTAAACGTCACCTCATCCGTATTATGAAAAACCATCCCTCCTCCGGTAGGCCGCTTCACAATATCCCACCCCAGTTTTTTGACTGCCGCCAAATTCAATAATTTTTCTACAGATTGTGAATAACCCAAAGAAATGCAGGATGGATTCCACGAGTAAACTCTTAAAATCGGGCCGATTTTACCTTGTTCGAAATCTCTGAACAGGTCTAAATCCCGCTGCATGTTTTGGGGTCCGGATTGGTTGGGGGACGTTTCGATTAAGATTCCCATTTGAGGATAGGACTACGGGCCGCCCGGGTTTCATCCGGCCGTGATATCACTGTAGTGGTAGGCGCGCCCTTAACTTTTTCAGGATCGGTCTCACATTCCTTGGCAATACCAATCATCACCTCAATAAATCGGTCTAAAGTGGCTTTCGACTCGGTTTCGGTCGGCTCAATCATCAGCGCTTCTTCTACAATCAAGGGGAAATAAATGGTGGGCGGATGGAACCCAAAATCAATCAGCCGTTTGGCAATATCGAGCGCCTTAACGCCATACTTTTCCTTCTGCCACTTAGCCGAAATTACGAACTCGTGCTGGCAGGTCCGCGCATAGGGTAAATAATAATAATCTTTCAATTTCCGCATTACATAATTGGCTGACAGCACCGCATCTTCACTGACCGAAGCGATATTTTTCCCCAACAGCTTAATATAACAAAACGCTTTCAAAATTACGCCGATATTGCCGTAAAACGAATGTACTTTACCAATTGACTGCTTGGCTGACGAATCAAACCCAAAGGTTTGGTCCGGTTTTTTAATTATCCGCGGATTAGGTAGATACGGTACCAGTTTTTCAACCACCCCCACCGGACCCGCTCCCGGACCTCCACCGCCATGCGGCGTGGCAAAACTTTTATGCAAATTAAAATGTGCCAAATCAAAACCCAAATCCGAGGGGCGGCATTGACCCAGCAAGGCATTGGCATTAGCGCCGTCATAATATAAAAGTCCGCCGGCTTTGTGGATAACTTCGGCAATTTGTAAAATATTTTCATCAAAAATGCCGAGCGTATTCGGGTTAGTCAACATCATCCCCGCGGTCCTTTCGGAAACCACCTTTTTCAATTCATCAATATCCACGCCGCCGTTTTGATTGGACTTAACCACCACCGCTTTAAACCCAACCATCGATACCGACGCCGGATTAGTGCCATGAGAAGAATCCGGGACTATAATTTCATTCCTTTTTTGGGATTTGGGATTTTGATTTTGGGATTTATCTTCATGATAAGCTTTAAGCATCATTAAAGCTGTCAACTCTCCATGCGCTCCCGCCGCCGGCTGGAAAGTATAAGCGGAAAAACCTAATAAGGTCTTTAAATACTGCTCAAAGTTGTACAAAAGCTCAAGTATCCCCTGGATTTTCCCCTCATCCGTATATGGATGCACCGCAGAAAATCCGACTAAGGCGGCCATTTCCTCGTTGATTTTGGGGTTATATTTCATGGTGCATGAGCCCAGTGGATAAAAGCCCAAATCAACGCCAAAATTGAGGCGGGAAAGCCGGGTAAAGTGCCGCACTACTTCAATCTCTGAAAGTTCCGGCAGGGGCAAATTGCTTCTTAATAACTGTGGGGATAGACTACATGGCGGCACATCGCTCTCGTCCAAGAAAACACCGCAATTGCCTGGATGAGATAAGTCAAATATCAATTTTTCTGGAATAGTTTCTTCTGGCAAAGACAAGCCCGTTTCCTATAAAATTACTTTTTGACTTTCGGACTCAAAAAGATGGATCTTCCTCAAATTAACCACCACATTAAAATCAGATCCCGAGGTGGCGCCGCACATTGCATCCATGCGCGCAGTCAAGCTTTCGCTGCCAACCTTTAAATATAAATTTGTCTCCGATCCCATTAATTCCCTAAAGTCCACCTTGGCACCAAAAGATGCGCGCTCCGCCACCCAATCCTGGTTTTTGGCATCAATAATATCTTCGGGACGCACTCCCAAAGTTACCGGCTTCCCTAAATAGTTACGTAGATACTCTTCAAAATCCTTTGGGATCATCAGCTTAAAGCTGCTGCACTCAAATTCTATCCGATCCTGGGATTGGATCAGCTGACCTTTCACAAAATTCATGGGCGGGCTGCCGATAAAACCGGCCACAAAGCGGTTATCCGGTTTTTCATAAATCTTCATCGGATTATCCACCTGCTGCAGCTCGCCTTTTAAGATTACGGCAATCCTCTCGCCTAAGGTCATAGCTTCAACCTGGTCATGGGTTACATAAATAATGGTGGTTTTTAATTTGGCATGGATTTTTTTGAGTTCCGCCCGCATCTGGACCCGCAACTTGGCATCTAGGTTGGAAAGCGGCTCATCCATCAAAAATACCTGCGGGTTGCGGACAATTGCCCGCCCCAGCGCCACCCTCTGCCGCTGCCCGCCGGACAACTGTTTGGGCAACCGGCTTAAAAGCGTCGTTAAATCCAAAATCTCTGCCGCTTCGGCAACCCGCTGGTCAATTTCTTTTTTGGGATAGCCGCGGAGTTTTAGTCCAAAAGCCATATTATCGTAGACGTTCATATGCGGATAAAGCGCGTAGTTTTGGAAAACCATTGCAATGTTGCGGTCTTTCGGCGGCACATCGTTGATAACGCGGTCCCCGATCGAAATTTTACCGGAAGTGATTTCTTCTAACCCGGCAATCATGCGCAACAGAGTAGTTTTTCCGCAGCCGGACGGTCCCACCAACACTAAAAATTCCTGGTCCCGGATATGTAAATTGACATCCTGGACCGCCACCACCTCGTCAAATTTTTTAGTGACCTGATCAATAATTACCTGCGCCACCGTGGCCTCCTTTAACTTAATTCATTCGATAAATTGGCCATTTCAATGGCTGACATGGCGGCCTGGAAACCCTTATTGCCGGGCTTCGCGCCGGCGCGTTCCAGGGCCTGCTCAAGCGTATCGGTGGTCAAAATGCCAAAGATAACCGGCACACTTGAATCCAAAGATACTTTGGCAATTCCTTTGGCCGCCTCTGACGCCACAAAATCAAAATGCGGAGTGCTGCCGCGGATAACCGCACCCAGGCAAATCACCGCATCCAGCTTTTTCTTTTTCAACAGCATTTTAGTTACCACCGGCACTTCAAACGCACCGGGTGCCCACGCTACCTCAATATCAGTGTCTTTTGTGCCGTGACGCTTCAAACAATCTACCGCCCCTTCCAGCAAGCCCTTGGATACTAGTTCGTTGAAACGGGAAACCACGATACCAATTTTTAACCCCTGCCCAATCAAATTACCCTCAATTACCTTTACCATGTTTTTCCTCCTTTAAGACAACCAATGCCCCAATTTATCACGTTTGGTCGCCAAATACCGCCGGTTATGTTCATTCGGCACAATCTTGATTGGAACGCGACCGGTGATTTTTAACCCGTAACCTTCCAATCCAACCATTTTTTTAGGATTATTGGTCAAGAGACGGATCGTAGTTAATCCCAATTCTGATAAAATTTGCGCCCCGATACCATAATCTCTCAAATCAGGGGCAAACCCCAGTTTTTGGTTTGCCTCAACCGTATCCAACCCCTGATCCTGCAACTGATAGGCCTTGAGTTTGGCTTCCAACCCAATCCCGCGGCCTTCCTGGCGCATATACAACAAAACACCAGTTTTGTGCTGTGCAATGGTTTCCAAGGCAGTTTCCAGCTGCTCCCCGCAATCACACCGCCTCGATTTAAACACGTCTCCGGTTAGGCACTCCGAATGTACCCGCACCAAAACATTTTTTTTGCCCCCAACTTTACCCTTGACCAGCGCCAGGTGCAGATCACCGCTTATTTTATCTTTATAAGTGAATAAAGTAAACTCCCCAAACCGGGTGGGAAGATGGGCTTTGGAAACTTTTTCCACCAGCCGCTCCCGGCGGATGCGGTAGCGAATCAAATCCGCAATGCTGATGATTTTAAGTTGATGCCGTTTAGCAAACTTAAACAGATCCGGTAAGCGCGCCATCCGGCCGCTGTCATTAATGATTTCACAAATTACCCCGGCCGGAATCAAGCCGGCCAGCGCCGCCAGATCCACCGCCGCCTCGGTATGGCCCGCCCGCCGCAATACTCCACCGGGATAAGCCCGCAAGGGGAAAATATGCCCCGGCTGGACCAAATCCTTCTTTTGGCTTTTGGGATTAATCAAAACCTCAACCGTTTTTGACCGGTCAGAAGGTGAAATGCCGGTGGAGACACCAAACTTTTTTGCGGCGTCAACCGAAACCGTAAAAGCCGTTCGCATGGCTTCGGTATTATGTGCCACCATCGGTTGAATGCCCAGTTGATCCAATTTTTCTGCTCGCATCGGAACGCAAACCAAGCCTTTGCCCTGACTGATCATAAAATTGATCGCCGCGGGCGTAACTTTTTCGGCCGCCAGCACCAAATCGCCCTCGTTTTCCCGCGCTGCGTCATCCACCACAATCACCATTTTACCGCTTTGGATATCCC
>JBAZQH010000044.1:0-12712 GCA_041645285.1 Candidatus Margulisiibacteriota bacterium
TAAATTATAAGAACAGGATGCAGAGAAACTATCCCCGGGGTCAAGCGGCGGGGTATTATGCTTGACCAGTTTTCCGCCGGCAGAAATTCCGGTAACCGACGCCTCGCTGGAAGCATTGCCCCGATTTTTCACCGTATAAGTTACCACCATTTGATTGCTATTTTTATCCGGCTGGGCCGCTTTCACATCAGAAACCACTAAATCAGGCACTGGCTCCGGCGGCACTTTATTGCCGGTAGCCGCGGCAAAAGAGAGACAGACAAATGCCAACCCAAATACCAATAATACTAAAAACCATACTATTTTTTTCATGGCACACTCCTTTCTTTTCTATTATAATTCTTGTTATGCTAAAATACCAGACCAAGAAAAAAATTTCCAACGGTAATTTTTACCCGCTGGGGGCAACGGTCAATCCGGATGGGGTTAATTTTGCGATTTTTTCAAAACATGCCAAAGAAGTTTTCCTCCTGCTTTTTAATCGGGTCGAGGCCCCGCCCACCGATAGCATCCAGCTTAAATGCTTCACAAAAAATATCTGGCACGGCTTGGTCCACGGTCTTAAACCGGGGCAGCTGTATGCCTATAAAATCCGGGGCAGCTACGATCCGGCTCACGGTTTGCGTTTTAATGAAAATAAACTTTTAATTGACCCTTATGCTAAAGCCCTGACCGGCCAGGTATCTAACAAAGACAATTTACTGCTGGCGTATGATCCTAAATCCGCCTCCCGGGATCTTACCCTTGATCCCCGCGACAACACGGGGCTGGTACCAAAATGCATCGTGATCGAGGATAATGCTTTTGACTGGCAAAACGACCAGGGCCCAAACTTGGCGCTGGATGACACCATAATTTACGAAGTCCATGTAAAAGGGTTCACCGCCCACCCCACCGCGGGCGTCAAACACCCCGGAACCTACCTGGGATTCATCGAAAAAATCCCTTACCTTAAATCGCTGGGGATTACGGCAGTAGAATTGCTGCCCGTTCACCAGTTTGTTCCCGATGATGTTCTGTTACAAAAAAAACTAACTAATTATTGGGGTTACAATACGCTGTGTTATTTTGCTCCCGAAATGTCGTACAGCACGCAAAAATCTCCCGGCTGCCAGGTAAACGAGTTTAAAACACTGGTCAGAGAATTACATAAAGCCGGTATCGAAGTCATCCTTGACGTGGTCTTTAACCATACCTGCGAAGGCAACCAGCTGGGACCCACATTAAGTTTTCGCGGCATCGATAATCCTTCCTATTATTGCCTCACCGGCCCGGCCAATGAACCGGCACGCTATTATGCTGACTACTCCGGCTGCGGCAATAGTTTGGATGCATCCAATGAAGTGGTGTTGCGGTTAATCATGGACAGCTTGCGATATTGGGTTGAAACCATGCATGTCGACGGTTTTCGGTTTGACCTGGCTTCGGTGCTGGGACGTTCTGCCGGAAATTTTCAGGATACCGCCGCGTTTTTTGAAGCCGTTGCCCAAGACCCAATCTTATGCCGCACCAAACTGATTGCCGAACCCTGGGATATTCGGACCTACCAACTAGGCCATTTTCCGGTAGATTTTGCCGAATGGAACGGACAGTTTCGTGATACCGTCAGAAAATTTATCAAGGGCGATAATGGTCAGGCCGAACAATTTTGCAAGCGGATTGCCGGCTCACCGGATATTTACGCGGGCAACGGCAAAACTGTGCACAATAGTTTAAACTTTATTACCTGCCATGACGGGTTTACCCTCAACGACCTGGTATCCTACTCCCAAAAACACAACGAGAAAAACGGCGAAAACAATGCCGACGGCTCTTCCGATAACAACTCGTGGAATTGGGGGGCGGAAGGCAATACGGCCGATCCCAAAATTATCCAATTAAGAAAACAATTAATCAAAAATTTTTGCAGTGCCCTGTTTTTGGCGGCGGGGACGCCCATGTTATTGGGCGGCGACGAATTTTGCCGTACCCAGCATGGTAACAACAATGCTTACTGCCAAGATAATGCCATCAGCTGGTTTAACTGGGAATTGCTGGAAACCAACCAAGATATTTTTGCCTTTATTCAAAAAGCCATCCACATGCGAAAAAATTACCGGATTTTCCGAAAACAGCACCTTCCCTACGGCACAATCCAGCCGCCAACGCTATCCTGGTACACCGCAAACCTGAATCCCGTCGATTGGGGCAGAGCCGATAACCATACCGTTTGCTCTTTAGTTCACGCCTCCGAACCCGGCTCCAATCAGATGGATTTTTTCGCCATTTTTAATTCGGATCACGTCGTCCAAAAAGTTAAATTGCCCGCATTAAAAAGCCGCCGCCACTGGCACCGCATAATTGATACCGCGCTAAATTCCCCCGACGATTTTGTTGGCTTAAAAGAAAAAGGGGTCGTTATCGATCCGCCGGACTTTTACCTATCCAATCCGCGGTCGGTGGTGTTGTTGGTTAGCCAGTAAACTACGCTACCGAGGAAATAATCTTTTGTGATTTCGCTCAATAAATTATCGTGCTAAAATAAATCTATGTCAATCTTTGAAGCCGGCATGTTAATCTGCTTCGGCGCTTCCTGGCCGATATCAATTTACAAATCATATAAAGCGCGCAGCAACGCCGGAAAAAGCTTCCTGTTTTTGGCAATTGTCTTCAGCGGTTATTTATTGGGCATTACTCATAAAATTTTATACAATTTCGATGCCGTTTTCTGGCTCTATTTAATCAACTGCCTGCTGATGATGGTGGATATGGGAGTTTATGTAAGAAACATGCGGATTAAGCCTAAACCAGCTAGGGACGGTTAACGCAGCGCATTGCCGGTCAAACTTATGTTAAGAAAAATTACGGAATTATTAATCCTTCTATTACTGATCCCTTCAATTTGTTTTGCCGACACCAATGACAAAAAAAATAATTCATTTTCCGCAGGGCTCAACTTAAACACGCTTTCGATGTACGCTTTCGAAGCCCGCTTGTGGTTAGGGCCAAACGGATTCAGCTACTTTCTTCCGTCAAGAAGTTTTACTGATAACCTGGGCAACTATAGGTATATGCGAAAAATAATAAATAACATATATTTAGGCGCCGGGGTGGGAGATATTTATACCGATGGATTTCTGAGCGAAGATAATTCAACCACAACCCACGGCGTCACCTCTTATTTCGTTGGATACGAATGGTTCCATGAAATTATTTCACTAAACGCCGAAGTTGGCTGCAGTTATTATTCTCTTAAGCAGTTTACTGGAACACCGCCCACCCGCTCAACTTACAGCGGCTTATTTTTTTCGCTCGGTTTTGGATTTGGCGGGACATTTTAATTTTTATCATGATGAAAACAAATTTTATCCGCTTAACCTGCTGTCTCACTGGTTTTTACCTTTTGTTATCCGCGGCCGCACTCTCTCCTTTAGCCGCCGCTCCCCACCCCACCCCCCTTCCCCCCCTACCAAGCCAGGTTAAGCTGGAGGTGCCATTCCTGTGCCAGGCCCCTTTTGGCAATTGGGATCAGCCCTGGCAAGATGCTTGCGAAGAGGCCGCGATCATCATTGCCATGCATTATGTCAACGGGCAGGCGCTAGACAAAAACATTGGTAACCAGGAAATATTAGATTTAATTGCCTTCCAATACCAAAAATACGGCGGGCACCATGACTTAACGGCAAAAATGGCGGCACAACTGATAAAAGATTATTACCATTTTACAAATTACGCATTATTCTACAAATTTAACATTGATGACATCCGGACCGCGCTGGCACAGGGAAATTTGGTCATCGCTCCCATGGCTGGCCGCCAGTTGAACAACCGCTATTTCAGCCGGCCGGGGCCCGTTTATCACTACGTTGTTTTTATCGGCTACGACGAGGCCAGGAAAGAATTTATCACCAACGATCCAGGCACCAAGCGCGGCCGGGGCTTTCGCTATAAATACAACAATGCCTATAATGCAATCCACGACTGGGCGGGCAGCAAAGAAAATATCGCCTCCGGCAAAAAAGCCATGCTGGTAATTTTTAAATGAACCAACTTAAACTGGTCGCCAAAGGCGGCCTCCTTAGTTTAACCGGCGACGCCGTCAACTATTCGCTGGGTTATGTCTTTTTACTGATTGCCACGCATTTTTTAGGGCCCGCTTACTTAGGTATTTATTATTTTGCGATTTCCATTGCCGGTTTATTGGGCGAATTTGCCGAATGCGGCATTGGACAAGGATTAATGTACTTTGGCCCCAAGTTTGAAGTAGAAAAAGGGCCGGATGGATCACTGCCCCTGCTTAATTTTGCACTGTGGTTCACAATGCGCAACGCACTGTTTTTAGCCGGCTTGCTTTTTATCTGCGCGCATCCTCTAGCCGCGTTTTTCGGCAAAGCCGATTACGCCTGGCTGCTGCAGCTAGCCGCGCTATGCATCCCCTGCGGTGCTTTCTGGCCTATATTATATAAATATTGCGTGGCCCGATTTAAAATCGTGGAAGGCATCCTTTACGGCGATATCCTCCGGCCGATTTTGCGGGTCGGCATACTGCTATTGCTGATCTTTTTGGGAATAAAATCACTGACACTCATCGGATGCGAAATTTTGGTCGGAGCATTATTAATTATCATCGGTTTATACCTGATCAACAAAAACTGGGGACTAAGCTTTTTGACAAAAAAGCAAACTTCACCCAGCCCCGCACCAAATCAGCCCGCCGCACATTTAGATAAAAAGGAAAAACGTGCACTGTTTGTTTATTCTGTCCCATTTTTACCGCTTAACCTAACCCGCGGCGACCGGGTTATCCTCCTGATCACGGCGTACTTTTTGCTGCCGGCGCAAATTGGCATTTTGGGGGTGGCATTAAAAATTGCGGCCCTCTCGCAGGTAATTTTAACCGGATTAAACTTTGTTTTCCGACCCCTGGTGGCAAAATTATACGCCGCCAACAATTTAGGCGAGCTGGCGTCAATCTATAAATCAATTACCCGCTGGATTTTCCTGCTTACCCTTCCGCTTTCCTATATTATGATTTTTTATCCTGCGGCGGTACTGTCAATTTTTGGAGAAAAGTTTTCCGGCGGAGCATTGGCGCTGACAATTGTAGCCGTGGGCTACCTGTTTGAATACGGAACCAGCGCTACGCAGGTAATCATCAATATGACAGGGAAAAGCTGGTTAAGCTTATTTAACCAGCTTTGTTATTTTTTACTGATTGCAATTTTAGGTGTCGGATTGATCCCAACTTACGGCACCACCGGCGCAGCCGCTACCATTGCCGCCGCAATCATTCTAATCAATCTGCTGCGGCTGGCACAAGCTTACCGGATCATCCAATGCACTCCGTACAGTTTTTATTTGCTTAAACCAATACTGGCGGCAACCCTCGCCGGCCTGCTCTGTCATTTTATTGGCTCTGCCTGGCCGGCCATAATTGGTTTTGGGATAACCTATATCGCAGTGGTTTTACTGTTAGGATTGCATCCGGAAGATTGGGATTTATTAAAAAAGGGGTTGTTGGCGCGCGGCTAAATTACTTTTCGACTTTTTCAAACTCAACGGTAAAAGATTGCTTCTTCACTCTCATCTTTAGCGTCAGCGGATACTCAAGCGTAAAATCCGACACAAAACAAAGGAGTCCCTGCCGGGTTTTTCCTGCATAAATCGGGCGAAACGAGAAATACTTTTCAATCGACATATTTAACAAAGCCAGTAATTGATCCTTGGTTGGCATATTTGCAACCTTCATGGCGTTATTATAAGCGGTGTCAATCAACCGGTCTTGCAGCGCCCGGTTTGATACCCCAGCAACTTTATCGCGGACTATAATTAAATCTTCGCGGCTCAGCATTTTGATCGGCTTCAGATCACGTCCGTCTGCCAAACCGATGGTATAATCTGTCGGAGTTAAGTCTTTGGTTGTATTATTTTTTATGGCAACAATCAAACCTAAAACCAAATTATATTCATAAACACTCGCCACCACTTCAAACTCTTTGCTTTTATATACCGGAAAAGCATCAAAATCTGTAATGAAGGTGTCCGTGGCTTCAACGGTACATCCTTTAGGGGAAAATTCGATTAAGTTGGCCGGCCGCTGCGTCGTACAGCCCAGTAAACCCAAGCTCAAACCAATCGCGGCCAGCAATACCAAGCAAACACCAGCTCGCCCCAAAAAGTCAGCATTTCTCTTTTGCATATAAATATTCTAAAGCGTAAAAATAAATAAAGCAATAAGTATTGTAATAATATTGCCAGCGTGCCACAATTTATATTGACAGCAAATACATTAAGGAGGTAGCGAATTATGAAACTAGACGCGGTAAAGTTCGGTTTAGCTTGCGGAATCGTCTGGGCGGGCGGGGTCTTGTGCCTGGCAGTACTCGATGTTTGGTTTAACTGGGGAACCGGTATGCTTAAAGGGTTGAGCTCCCTGTATTTAGGATATAAAGCCACGCCCAGTGGCGCCGCCATTGGAATGCTGTGGGCATTTTGCGACGCTGGGATTGGCGGGTGGCTGGTAGCGGCCATTTATAATTTATTGGTTGGGAAAAAATAATTCCAGTTGTAAATAAGCCAATTGCGTTAAAGCAAATTTTTTTGAAAAGCAAAATTATGCTTAATTTCATTATCGGGGCGGTGGCAGTGGTGTGTATCACCATTGTTTCCGCCAGCGGGTCTTTTATGCCAACCCATTATCTTGATCCCTGGGATCCAAGTTACGCCGGCCGCTTTACTGATCCACGAGTCAAAATCGCATCCCAGGCACTGCTAGCTCCCAACGGCCATAATATGCAACCCTGGATTATTAAGCTTGATCCAAATGATCAAAATGTGTTTTACCTTTTTGGCGATCCGGATCGCAAAACCTCCGAAATCGATCCCCTCGCCCGCCAATTCACAATTTCGCAAGGCGCATTTCTCGAATACGCTCGCCTCGCCGCCCAAAACTTGGGCTACACCGCCAGCATTATGCTTTTCCCTGCAGGCGAATACGATACCGCCGGCTCCACCGACAGTATCAAGCAAAAACCGGTCGCAAAAGTTATCCTTTCCCCCAAAACCAACCTCGCCGAAAACCCGCTGCAGAAAGCCCTGTTTCTTCCCGACACCAACCGCGCTCCTTATCAAGCCGATTTATTGACCGCGGCGCAAATCAAAACCTTAAACTCACTCAATACCGATCAAGCCATTAAATTGCAAATCTTACAAGATAAAACCAACGTCGGCAAAATTAAACCGCTGGCGCGGCAAGCCATGGAAATTGAAACCGGGGTGCACCGTATCAACGCACTAAATAACACACTTTTGCGTGTCAACGAATACCAAAAAAACAGCTCACCCTGGGGATTTTCGCTGGATTCACAGGGCTCCAGCGGAATTATGCTGCACATTACACAGGCATTATTAACCGTGGTTCCATCGCTTAATAGCGAAGCATCCGCCCGCGATCTGGTGCTAAAAAATACGCGGACCGCACTGGACAATACCCCCGCCTACCTGATGATTTCATCCACCACCAATACCCGGACCTCGCAAGTAAAAACCGGCATGTTATACAGTCGCTTGGTTTTAACTGCGCAAAATTCAGGCCTGGTTATGCAACCTTTAAGTCAATGCCTTGAAGAATACCCGGAAATGAAAGAGTGTTATATGGAAATTTATCAGGACTTTGCCAACCGCGGCGAAACCATCCAAATGTTAGCGCGGATTGGTAAGCCAACACTGGCAGCGCCCCGCAGTATGCGCCGCCAAGTGATGGATTTAATCCAGTAATACCTAATCTTTCAAAATCCAACCCATCCCGTGGTTAATACAAAATTCTTCGGCAGAATCAAATTGGCCGGTTTTACTGGGCTTAATTCCTACCTTGGCTGAATCGGCCCAATATTCATGTGTCCCAACATAAGACAACCAGGCTTCAGTGGTTGTTTCGGTAAGCAAATGCACCCAGCTGGTTTGTCCGACCTCGGTTAAAATATCATTAAAAACCTGCGCCGAGGCTGCATCCCAGTAATAAATTACCGGCAAGGCCCGGACTTGGGTAGTACCGATGATGCGATTAACTTCAACCTCCCAAAATCCGCTCGAACTCAATTTTTCGGTATACCCCAGCAAGACACCCTTTTCTACCGTAGTCCCAACCGTAATCCCAGATTGAATTTCGGTAATATGCAAATATTTAATGGAATAATTTCTCCCGTAGCGAATGCCAACCTCGCCTACGTGCTGGCCATAGGCATTAATTGATTCCGCCGTTGCATACACTACCGTACCCTTATTGTATGAATAGATCGGCTCGCGGGTGGTCGATAATGTCATCTCGCTTTCGCTTGCCGGCTCATAGTACGGTTTGTAGATTCCTCCACCAGTACCTTCCCACCCACCATAGCGGCTGCTAATATTCATAATGCTTAAAGGAACAATGGTCTGTTTGCTTGCTCCCCAGTAAAAAGTTAAGGACGGGGCTTCGGTAGTATTGGGATAAATTGTATATTGCAATAATTCATCATCCACCGGTTGAGGATTGCTGCCGGATGAGCCGCAGCCTGTCAGCAACATTATAAATAAAACCAATATGGTAAAAACTTGCAGCATAAGTGAATTTTACTGTATTATGATGAAAAAGCAAACGGACCGCCATTTCATCAGGGAGATAACATGCAACCTTTAATCCATCTATTTGCCAGCATATTTTCCTTCATCTTTATCTTAACCAGCATGTTGGGCGCCGGGTTAGGGTTAACCACTGCAGAAATTACCGCTCCCTTAAAAAGAAAAGATATGGTCTGGCGCGCAAGCATTATAAATTTTATTTTGGTGCCGGCCATAGCATTACTAATTTCATCAATATTTAAATTGATTCCCAGCATGCACGCCGGCCTACTCATTATTGCCATGTGCGCGGGCGCCCCTTTTCTCCCCAAAATGGCTCACCTCGCCAAAGGCAATCAAGCGCAATCCATTACATTGATGGTATTGCTCATGGCAATAACCGTTGGCTATTTGCCGGCAGTTTTACCCTTGGTTGTACCAGGCATCACTATTTATCCATTAAGAATTGCCCTGCCGCAGGTATTTCTTTTAATGCTACCCCTGGCAATCGGACTTTTAGTCAATGCCCGGCGGCCACTTACGGCTTCACTAATTAAACCATTCGTCAATAAAACTGCCGCCGTCAGCTTGCTGGCCGCCGCCGCCATTGGCCTGTGGAAAGATTTTCACATATTTGCGGCGGCGTATGGCACCGGAATTTATATTTTTATTATTTTACTCATTGGTAGTGCCATGTTTTTTGGATATTTATTTGGGGGAGCAAATCGAGAAGATAAAATACTTATGTCATTGGGCGCTGGTTCGCGTAATATTACCGCCGCCTTATTGGTAGCCGTAACTAATTTCCCGGATCGCAGTGTAACCACCGTCGTCATTATCGGCAGTTTAGTAGAGGTGGTTATTCTTTTGGTTTTGGCCAAACTTTATAGCAGAAAAAAATATTTTCCACAATGAGTAGGATTAGCTACTCAGCACCGGTCCCGGAATTACAATTCAACCCTGTATTGCCAACTCCCGCGGCACAAGGACCGGCGAATGGAGACCCACCACTCCCACAGATATCACCAGAATTAGACGGGCCCGTATGACACCCATCAACAGTCGTATTCCCACTCCCCACACCACACGCCCCTTCGGCCATCTGTTGATAAAATGATATTAAATTTGGCTTTTTATATAAAATCAAAGAATTTCAATTCCTTTTCAAATTATAAATTATTGTAACATGGTTTTCCCGACCGCTTGGTTAATTTTCGCCTTGGCAATTTCAACATTAAAAAGAGCATTCAGATTGTCAGTCAGGGATTGGGTCAAAGACACCTGGGCATCCAGCACATCCACGTTGGTCCCCATCCCCGAATCATAGCGGGAAGTTGAGACCTTTAAGCTTTCTTCGGCCGAATCCACCGCCTGCTGGGTGGCAATCACAACTTCCAAAGCGCTTTTCAAGTTTAAATATGCATCATGCACTTCCAGGGCAATGTTATTCTTAAACTGCTCCACCTGGGCCTTTTGTGCCGCCAAATTCTCCGCCGCTTCATTAATTCGGCCTTCCCTACCAAAGCTATCAAACAAAGTCCACGTACCCGCACCGGCAATCTGCCAGGAGTTAACACTTGACTGAAAAGTTGGGTACTGGGTCAGTTGATTGCCCGTATTCGCATTTAAAACCAGATTGGGCCAATATTCACTTTGGGCAATTTTTACCTGCTCTTCGCTCATGCCGGTTTCCAATAAATACATTTTCCAGTCGGGACGATTGTCATAGGCCGTTGACAGCAGCACCGCATATTCTGGAATATTATTCACTTTTCCGGTAAAACCAATATCCTTAAGCTCAACCGGCCGCTGCATATCAACCCCCAATACATTATTAAAAGTATCCTTTGAAAGATCAATCGCATATTTTGATTGAATCAGGGCCACATTGTCGTTTGCTTCCCTAACCTTTGACTGTAGTAAATCAGCTTTGGTCGCCATGCCGGCATTTAACATTGATTGCACTTGTTCGCGGTGGGCCTTAGACGTGGCTAAAGCGTCGCTCATCAGCTTTTCCATTTTAATCGATTTTAGTACCCCAAAATAGGATTGGGTCACATTAAAAGAAATATCGATAACCGTTTGCTGATATTGCTCCTCTGCCGAATCGGCTCCTTTTTTGGCCAAACCATATCCCGGATAAAGGGATGCTACAAACAAGGGCTGGGAAAGCGCGGCTTGAACCCCAGAATTGGCGGCAGTCGAATCAGATCCAATCCGGTAATTTTGGGTCACGCCCCCCACGGAAATTTGCACGGTGGAAGGTGAAGAATAAGATTGACCATAATTGCCATTAAGGTCTAGCGCAGGGAAAAAGGCGCTGACCGCCTGGCCAAGCTTTGCTCCCGCAGCGGAAGCTTTTTTCTGCGCCGCCGCCACCGTAGGATTTGTCTGGATGGCCGCATCAATACTTTCATTTAAATCCATGGCCTGCGTGCGGCTGACCAAAAATAAGCACCCCGCTAAACCAATTATCAATAAACCTATCCAATATTTTTTCATACTTACTCCCCTTTCATTACTCTAGTTTTGAACGGAATCTAACAATACTAAATGTCAACAGCGTAACCGCAATTACCACCATCGGCCAAACCTGGGGCCACAAGTAGTTCATACCTACCCCTTTCAAAAATATATTCCTGACAATTGCCAGAAAATAACGCAAGGGAATAAAATAAGTTATCCCCTGGATAAACGGCGGCATATTTTCAATGGGAAAAACAAAGCCCGAAAGAAGCATCTGCGGAGCGGTCACCAACAAATTGGCCATCCCCGCCTGCCGCTCATTGCGGGCAAAAGAAGAAATCATCACTCCGGTACCCAACCCCGCCATCAGATAAATTGCCCCCGCTAAAAAGAGCAAAAGCACGCTGCCGTGCATCGGCACCCCAAACCAAAGCGTGGCAATTAAAAATACCACCACCACATCAAACATTGCTACCACGCCAAATGGGATTAACTTTCCCATAATAATTTCCATGGGACGCAGGGGCGTAACCGAAAGCATTTCCATGGTGCCGCGGGTTTTTTCCCTGACAATGGACGAAGTAGTCAAAATCATGCTGATCAACATTAAAAGCTGGGCAAAAATTCCCGGCACATAAAAATAGCGGCTTTCGAGGTCGGGATTATACCAGAGACGGGAGCGCAAATCAAACAAGGGCTCGGTCAGATTGGCCAGACCGTGACGGCGCAGATTTTCGGTATAAATCTCATTGCCGGCCTGACCGCCAATCTGGCTGACGTAAGATTGCGCAATCATGGCAACCGAAGCATTGCTGCCATCAATGTCTACCTGTACGGACGCCGTTTGCTCGTGGGCGATCTTTTGCCCGTATTTTGCAGGAATATAAATTACCAGTTTTACCTTGCCGTCATCCAGCATTGGGGCAACCTGGCTGCGGCTGGACAAGTAATAATTAATGTCAAAATACTCAATATTGCTAAACTTCCGCAAAAATTCACGGCTGTAATAAGTTTTATCTTCGTCCAAAATCGCGGTCGAAAGGTGCTTGATGTCCATGGAAGCCACATAGCCCAGCAAAAACAGCAGGATGATCGGCATAAGCATGGCAATAAACAGCATGCGCCGGTCGCGCACCAACTGTAAAATTTCTTTCTTCATAAAATGAAACAGGCGGCTGTCAAGCATTAATCCAACCTCTTCTTAAACGATAAGATGCTCACGCCGATAAAAAACAAGCTTAACACCGTCATTAAAGTAAAATCTTCCCAAAAGCATGCCAACCCCACTCCCTTTAAATAGATCGACCGAAAAATTTCAATAATATAACGGGCCGGCACAAAGAGCGACAGCACCTGCAGCGGCCACGGCATGTTTTCGATGGGAAAAGTAAAACCCGACAAAAGCAGGGCGGGCAAAAGGGTAGAAACCGACGCCATTTGCATTGCCGCCTGGCTGGAGGTCGCAGTCGCCGAAATTAATAACCCCAGCGCCATGGTCCCAACCAAAAAAATAAACGCACAAAAAAGCAGCAATAAAAAACTGCCTTTTATCGGCACATTAAACAGCAGGTAAGCTCCGCCGGTAATGATGAACATGTCGAAAAAAATAATAATTACATACGGGAGAATTTTTCCCAGTATCAATTCAGCTTTCCGGATCGGGCTAACAATA
>JBAZQH010000045.1:0-12680 GCA_041645285.1 Candidatus Margulisiibacteriota bacterium
TCTATTAATGTTAACCGCAGGAATCTTCTTGGCAATTGGCCTGTTCCAGATGGCCTGGAGCGGCGACAGCCAATCAACCGCCGTCAACACCACCAAAGATGTAACCCAGGGCTGCCTGCGCACCACCGATGCAAAAGGCAATATTTTAGAGTTTCCATTAAAACACACTGCCGTCAGCGCCAATATTTCAGGATTTATTGCACAGGTAGAAGTAAAGCAATATTTCAAAAACCCTTATAAAGAAAAAATTGAAGCGATTTATGTTTTCCCTTTGCCCGAAAACGCCGCCGTCAATCAAATGTTCATGACGGTAGGATCGCGCAATATTTATGCTGAAATCAAAAAACGTGCCGAAGCCCGCCAAATTTATGAAACCGCGCGATCTCTAGGTAAACGCACCGCCCTGCTCGAGCAGGAACGTCCTAACATTTTCACCCAATCCGTTGCCAATATTGGCCCCGGTGAAGAAATTATCATCACCTTAACCTATGTGCAACCTCTCAAATATGACCGCGGCATATACAGTTATGTATTTCCCATGGTCGTTGGCCCGCGTTTTATCCCTGGCGACATTGCCACCGGAAAAACCGGCCACGGTTGGGCCCCGGATACCAATGCTGTGCCGGATGCATCGCGCATTACACCGCCGGTATTAAAACCCGGCCGCCGCAACGGTCACGATATCAGCTTAACCGTTAACCTGGACGCCGGATTAAGCATAAAAAACTTGCAGGCCTTATCGCACGCGGTTGACATCGTAAACCACGGCCAGGGCAAGGCCACCATCAGCATCAAATCCGAGGATTCAATCCCCAACAAGGATTTTATCCTTGAATATTGCGCCGCCGGAGATAACCTGCGCAGCGCATATTTAACCCACTTTGCCCAGCAAGGCGGATACGTCATGCTCATGCTCCAACCGGCGCTGGAAAAAGTAAAAGTGAACCCCAGCCCAAAAGAAATTTTCTTTGTGGTGGACTGTTCCGGCTCAATGAGCGGCTTTCCCATCCAAAAAGTAAAAGAAGCCATGTACAAATGCATCCAGGGGATCAGCGGTGACGATACTTTCCAAATCATAAAATTTTCCGAAACCGCCAACGCTTTTGCTAAAGAACCCGTCCCTGCTACCTATCTCCATAAAGAAGAAGCGCTCGATTACATTCAAGCGCTGGACGGCGAAGGCGGCACCATGATGATAGAGGGAATCAAGGCCTGCCTGGATGCCCCAAAAACCCGCGGCCGGCAACGGGTTGTATTTTTCATGACCGACGGCTACATTGGCAACGAAGCCGAAATCCTGGCCGCCATCAAAGCCAAGGTGGGCGAAACCAAAATTTTCTCGTTTGGCATCGGGTCTTCCACCAATCGTTATTTACTGGAAAGCATAGCCCAGCTGGGCGGCAGTACCGCGCAGTTCATTCGCCAGGATCAAGCAGTTGAACCGGTGATCCTCGATATGTTAAGCCGTGTGTCAAAACCCTACCTAACCGACGTCCGGATTGATTGGGGCGGGCTTAAAGTTGACGATATTTTCCCCAATCCCCTTCCCGATCTTTATTCCGCCCAACCGCTGGTAATTTTTGGCCGCTACCAAAAAGGCGGCGAGGCCACGGTTACCCTGAAAGGCAAAATCAACTGCCAACCATTCAGCGAAAAAATCAAAGTAACCTTACCCGATTGGAATCCCGATAACAGCGTCCTGGCCACCATCTGGGCCCGCGAAAAAATTAAATACCTGACACTTGAAGAAATCAGCGGCAAAAACACTCAAGTGGCTGAAGACATTACCAATCTCGCGCTGGAATACAACTTAATGTCGCAATACACTTCCTTTGTCGCAGTGGACGAAATTTTACCCGAGGACGGCAGTTCAACTCTACCCAAAATCATTGCTATCCCCGTCCCCATGCCTGAAGGGGTAAATTTTACCGGGGTTTTTGGCTCTCCAAACTTATATCCCGGCGAATATGTAACCGAAATTATCGGCCAAACCAAAAAAGGGGATAAAGACACCGATGTTAAATACGGTTCGCTCTGCCCGGCGCCTAACGCCTGTTACAGCACGGGCAAAATTGCAGGTAAAGATTGTTGGACCCAGATGCAAGAATCCCAGCGCGGCACCGGGCAATATTCCCAATCCCCGATTATTCCAACCAAAGTTGCCACCGCTACGGTTGAGCAGATTCCGGCATTGACCAAAACCCTGCTGCAAGCCGATTGCCAGAAAGAATATCGAGAAATTTTGCTAGCCGCGGCCCAACTCGCCCAATTATCCAATTCTGATAAAACCTCAAAAACCAACCACGCAAAGATACAAGCGGCTTTTGCCCAGGCCTTACTAAAAGATTATCCTGCCAGCGTAGGGTCAGAAAGAATCAACCTAAAAGCGGTGCTGCACTATTTTGCGCTGGTCAATTTATCCGGGTACAACCAGCCGGACATTTATCCCGCCCTCCTGAAATTAACCGAAGACAAATCCATGCCTAATTTACACATCTTGGCAATTTACCAACTGTTAAATTATCCCAATCCCGAAATGCGACCCCGCCTGCGCGCAATCCTGGCCAGCGGAAAAATTGACGGGTCAATCTACGATGAACTCCGCACAAAAATATATGAAAAGTTGATGTCTTGGGATAACCCGGATGACATCCACTTGGCGTCCAAGGCACTGCGCCGCGACCCGTCCTGGAAAGTTAGGCGCGCAATTTTAGCCAAACTGGCGGCGGCCAAGCAAACGGCCGTCCTCGAATATGCCATATTTGCACTCCAAGACCCCCACCCCTTAATTAAACAGCTGGCGCTGACCGAAGCCATTGCCGCTTCCGCTACCCCGGCCAAACGGGCCAACTATTTGGAAAAAATTGCTAAAGACCCCACCCCCGCCTCCTGCCAGAAAATTTTGTTGGCAGAAAAAATTGATCCGGACTTAAGTTTAAAGAGCATGACCACAATCAAGGCAGTTTTGGCTGGACGGGGTGTGTGTTTATAATGTAAAATTGGGCGCAATGGAAATCTTGGAACATTTTGTCCCGGAAAAAATTGTGCCGCTAAACCTGTCGGGGATAGACCTTTCCATTACCAACGCCGTCATCTCACTCTGGATCGGCATTGCCATTGCCTTATTGCTGGTTTTTCTGGCCTGCCGTCGCGCCAAAATGGTGCCCGGCCTCATCCAAAACGCAATCGAAGCCATTCTGCAATTCATCCAAAACGAAATGCTGGGGGGCTTGCCGCCAACCTTGCAAGCACAATGGACCCCGTTTATATTTACGATCTTTTTCTTGATTTTAACCCTTAATTATTTAGGCCTGGTCCCCGGGACCTTTGCGGTAACCAGTAATATCAACTTTACGGCCACCCTGGCTATAATTGTTTTTTTAACCTGCCTCTTTGCCAGCTTTAAAACCAAAGGATTTTTCGGTTATTTCAAGGCCTTGGTCCCGCCCGGCGTCCCCGCCTTTGTCGTCCCCATCATTTTCCCGGTCGAAATCGTCAGCCAGCTGGCCCGGCCGTTTTCGCTGGCAGTGCGGTTGTTTGCCAACCTTTTTGCAGGGCACACCATTATCCTGGTGTTTTTAAGCTTAATCTTAATGCTAAAAAGCTACTTAAGCGTCCTGCCGCTGATGGGAAATGTCTTAATTTGCGGGTTTGAACTTTTCTTAGGCCTGATCCAGGCCTTTATCTTTACGTACCTGTCCGCAATGTATATTACGGAAGCGGTATCACTGGAACATTAGGAAAAACTGAAGACTAAACTAAAGGAGGTGACAAATGGGAACATTATCTTTCGCCGGATTAACCTTAGCGATTACGGCATTTGGTTGCGCGCTCGGCATCGGCTGGCTTTCCAGTAAAGCGGTGGAAGCCATCGGGAGACAGCCCGAGGCCTCGGGAAAAATCCAGACCGCCATGTTAATTGCCATTGCATTTATCGAAGCCATTGCCCTGTACGCGCTGGTAATTGAAATTTTGCTGGTGTTTAAATAAGAGTGGTTGTTGGGTAATAGGTTGAGCAGCTGGAAAAGTTAAAAGTTTTATGTTATCGGGGTAAAACATGTTCGAAATAGAAACATCATTAATTTTCTGGAGCGCAATTTCTTTTGCGATATTATTGCTGCTCCTGAACAAATTTTTACTACCGCCCCTGTTGTTGATGATGGAAGAGCGTAAAAACCGCATCCAAAAGGACTTGCAAGACGCGGCGCAGGCAAAAAACCAGGCGGCCGAAAAACTTAGCGCCAGCCGGCAAAAGCTGGCAGAGGCCAATGCCCGCGCAGAAAAAATCGTGGCCGAATCCACCACCGCCGCCGAACAGCAAAAAGAACAAATTATCGGCAAAGCCGAAAGTAACGCCCAAAAAATAATCCTGCAATCGCAGGCCAAAATCGAAAACGATGTGCAAAAAGCTAAACTAGCGCTGCAAATGGATTTGGCGCAACTGGTCAGTGACGCCAGCCGCAAAGTAATCAAAAAAACACTGACTGACACCGACCACGCAAAATTGATAGCAGAAAGCTTGGCCGAACTGGAACACCATTTATGATTGATTTTGATTGTGAAATGCTTTATTCCTTGACTGAACGCGAAAACCTCACCTTGAAAGTGGAGTCCGAACTTTTTGCGTTATATAACTTTATAAAAGAAAATTTTGAGCTGAAAGTTACCCTGGATGACCCGAAATTTTCGGCTGAATTTAAAATCGGCTTATTGAATCAGCTGCTGCCGGATTATTCCGAAATTACCCGGTCGCTGGCTAACCAGCTGATCGAAAGCGGCAAAGCCAGCCAGCTTTACAAATTGTCCCACGCTTTCAGTTTACTGGTCGCCCAAAAAAAGCAATGCCTGCTGGGAGAGATGGTATGCGCCCATCCCGCCACGGCGGCGCAACTTCAAGCGGCGGAAACTATTTTAACCAAAAAATTGGGCAAAAAGGTGCGGCTAAAAATCCGGCTTGACCCGGACATTTTAGGCGGCCTGGTGATTAAAATTTTGCAGGGGAACATCATTGACCTTTCACTGGCAAACAAACTGGTCCAACTCAGAGACCAAATTAGCGCGGCAGTTTAGCTTATTTTAGGAGGGATACTGTGGCGATTTCACCGGAAGAGATAAAAAAAATCATTAGCCAGCAAATCCATGAATTTAAGTCAGAGTTAACGGCAGAAGAAATCGGCCTGGTGGTTGAATCCGGAGACGGCATTGCCCGTATTTCCGGCCTGCCCTCCGCCATGTCCGGTGAAATGCTGCAATTTGCTAGCGGCGTCTTTGGCGTAGTATTTAACCTCGAAAAAGATTTATTAACCGCCATTATCTTAAGTCAACATACCACAGTGCGGGAAGGTGAACAGGTAAAATGCACCCGCCGTATCATCAGCGCGCCGGTCGGGCCCGCCCTGATTGGCCGGGTGGTAGACGGCATCGGACAACCGATTGACGGCAAAGGAGAAATAAAAGCCACCGGTACCCGGCCGGTAGAAATTTTGGCGCCGCCCGTGGTTGACCGCGAACCGGTTTCGGTGCCCTTGCAAACCGGCTGCAAATTGATTGACGCACTCATTCCCATCGGCCGCGGCCAGCGCGAGTTAATTATCGGCGACCGCAAAACCGGCAAAAGCGTCATTGCCATTGATACCATCATCAACCAAAAGGCAGAAAATGTAATTTGTATTTACGTTGCGGTCGGCCAAAAAGCCAGCGACGTTGCCACTACCGTCAAAACCCTGGAAGAATACGGGGCCATGGATTACACCATTGTGATTTCCGCCACCGCTTCTGATCCTACGGCCTTACAGTATTTAGCCCCCTTTACCGGCTGTGCCATGGCCGAAGAATTCATGTACGGCCAGGGGAAAGACGTCCTGATTGTTTACGATGATCTGACCAAACACGCCAAGGCCTACCGCATGCTCTCTCTTCTCTTGCGCCGCCCTCCCGGTCGCGAGGCCTACCCGGGCGACATTTTTTACCTGCATTCCCGATTACTGGAGCGGTCAGCCAAACTTTCAAAAGCAATCGGAGGCGGCTCACTGACCGCTTTGCCCATAATCGAAATCGAAGCCGGCGACGTTTCGGCTTACATTCCCACCAACGTCATCTCCATTACCGACGGCCAGATTTTTCTGGAAACCGACCTGTTTAACGCCGGCCAGCGCCCGGCGGTCAACATCGGAATTTCGGTCTCCCGCGTCGGCGGCCAGGCCCAAACCAAAGCCATGCGCTCGGTAGTGGGTAAATTGCGCCTGGACCTGGCGCAATTTCGCGAAAAAGAATCCTTCACCATGTTTTCATCTGATCTCGACAACGAAACCAAAGCCCAAATTGCGCGCGGCCGGGCTATCTCCGAAATTCTGAAACAAGATAAACACCAACCCCGCTCGCTGGCCGACCAAGTAATAATTTTATATGCCGGCGTCAACGGCTTTCTAGATGATTTATCCCTGCCTAAAATAAAAAGCTTTGAAGAAAAGTTGTTATCATCTATTCACCGCGAAAAAAAGACCATTCCCGATTCAATCCAAGAGCAAAAAGTCCTCTCAAAAGAAATTGAAGCTCAATTGCGTGCCGCTTTAGCCGAGTTCAAGCAGGACTTTACCGGAGATATGAATGGTTGAAGTTTTTAAGCTAAAAAAGCGAAAAAAAAGCATTGAAAGCATTAAAAAAGCCACCAAGGCGCAGCAAATCATCACTGCGGCGCGCATTGCCAGCGCCAAACACCAAATGAAAGCATTTAGCGAATTTTTTGCTGAACTGAAAAGCATCGTCCAATGGTTACCAGCGGATCAAAATGTAAAAATTCCGACGGCGGCCCCGGTGGCACTCGTCGTCATTACCAGCAACCGCGGATTTTGCGGCGGGTTTAACACAAACGTCATCACTACCGCCCGGATCCAAGCGGAAAAACTCATTCAGCAAGGAAAAAAGGTTACAATTTATGCCATTGGACGCAAAGGCGGCGCGTATTTTTCCGCTCGCTGCTACCCCATGTTAGGGCAAGATGATAAGATCGGCGATACGCCCACGCTGAAAGCGGCACTGGATTTAATTAACTATCTACGCCAAGAGCAGCAAGCCGACCGCTTAGACGAAGTTTATTTGATTTACAACCAATATCAATCCGTTTTGGTTCAGCTCCCCATGCTCACGCGCATTTTGCCTTTTGAATTTAATGCCCACCAATCCCCGTCACCCCCTCTAATAATTTTTGAGCCGGATACCGAAAGGGTCTCCCCGCCGGCAATCAATTATTATTTAGGCGGTTTTCTGCTGAGTAAATGCATTGGCTCATTAGTCGGGGAATTATCCGCCCGACTGGTGGTTACCAAAAATGCGGTAGATAACAGTGATGAATTAATTTCGCAGCTAAATTTACAGATCAACAAAATCCGGCAGGCCAATATCACCAGCGAACTGACCGGCTTGTCGAGTAATTTTGAGGTACTGAAAGAAGAATTATAAAAACAGAGGAGCCAAGAACAATGGGAAAAGTCAACCAAGGCAAAATTGTCCAAATTATCGGCCCGATTATTGATGTCCAGTTCCCGCCTGATTCAATCCCCAATATCCGCAACGCCATCGTAATCGATACTACCGCACACGGCAAACCATTGCACGTCGTGGCCGAAGTGGCCATGCAATTAAAAGAAGGGGTGGTGCGCGCGGTGGCCATCAATCCTACCGACGGATTATCCCGCGGCACCGCAGTAATTGATACCGGTAATGTCATCCAGGTTCCGGTCGGGAAAGAAACGCTAGGCCGTATGTTCAATGCGGTTGGCGAAACCATTGATAATGCTCCTTCCCTCCCCAACCCTACCCTGTCCCCCATCCGCCGCGATCCCCCCGCGTTTGAAGATATTGTTGCCAAACACGAACAATACGAAACCGGAATCAAAGTCATTGATTTGCTGGCGCCATACGTAAAAGGCGGCAAAACCGGGTTATTTGGCGGCGCGGGTGTGGGTAAAACCGTACTCATCATGGAAATGATCCATAACCTGGCCAAACAACACGGCGGAATTTCGGTCTTTGCGGGAGTTGGGGAGAGGACCCGTGAAGGCAACGATCTCTGGCTGGAAATGAAAAAGTCCGGGGTTTTGGAAAAAACCGTCCTGGTCTTTGGCCAAATGGCAGAGTTGCCGGGCGCCCGACAAATTGTTGGGTTATCGGCGCTGACCCAGGCCGAATATTTTCGCGATGTCGAACATAAAGATGTTCTGTTTTTTGTCGATAATATTTTCCGATTTGTCCAAGCGGGCTCCGAAGTTTCTACCCTTTTAGGACGCATGCCTTCCGCTGTCGGCTACCAGCCAACGCTTGCCGCCGAAATGGGCCGCTTTGAAGAGCGGATTGCTTCAACCAAAAAGGGCTTTATCACTTCCATCCAGGCCGTTTATGTCCCGGCCGATGACCTCACCGACCCGGCCCCCTCTGCGGTATTTTCGCATTTGGACGCCACTACCGTCTTATCCCGCCAAATTTCTGAAATGGGCATTTACCCGGCGGTAGATCCCCTGGCCTCAACTTCGCGCATCATGGATCCGGATATTGTAGGAAAAGAACATTATCTGACTGCACGGCGCGTTCAGGAAACACTCCAGCGCTACAAAGAATTACAAGATATTATTGCCATTCTGGGGGTTTCGGAACTGCCCGAAGAAGACCAACGTACCGTTGCGCGCGCCCGCCGTTTACAGAAGTTTTTGTCTCAGCCGTTTTCCGTTGCCGAAGCTTTTACTGGCATGCCCGGCCGCTACGTAACCGTTAAAGATACAGTTAAGGGTTTCCAAGAAATCGTTGACGGCAAACACGACAATCTGCCGGAACAGGCGTTTTATATGGTTGGTACAATTGAAGAAGTAATAGAGAAAGCTAAGAGCATGACCAAGGAAGCGGCACCGGTTTGCAAAACATGAACCAAAACGAATTTAACTTAACCATCATTGGCCCCGAAAAAACCATTTTTCAGGGGCCCGCGGTTTCACTCATCGCCAAAACCCCCACCGGCGATTTAGGCATTTTGGCGCACCATGCGCCGCTGGTTGCAACTTTAAAAGAAGGGGAAATAGAATATACCCTGGCCACGGGAGGAAAAAAGACTTTTAAGCTTAATGGCGGACTGCTAAAGGTGGGCAATAACCAAGTAACGGTTATTTATACTTAACCTTCCTTGCCCCAAAACAAACTATCTTTTAGTTTCGATATTTTTCCCGACAAGAAAAGTCATATCTGCTGGACGAACGTCCGATAAATCATGGATGCGCGTTAATTCAAAGCGATGAGATGATCCTCGAGCATTTTCTCGACTCCAAGTAAAGTGATCACGGCCACCTGGTCTGCTAAAGGAAGAATGACTGGTAATTCTCACTGCACGAAATGCATCCCCTTCCTTCACAAAAAACACCCGCCCCGCTAAATCGTGTAAAAGGGTCCCGTGCCCGCCCAATTCCCGATCTCTTGCCATCTGAGAAGCTTCAATATGTGTAAGAAATCTAACCCCATCACTGCCCAGCTCTAAGGCATCAAACAAAGCTTTTTGCCGCTCCGCATCTCCAATAACAACGGTTGGCGCTTTGCCTGGCTGCACACAAATAAATTGAGCATAATTTCTAGGGAAGAGTATCTTCAATGCGGTCAAAACTTTTGGTTGCTCTGCATTTAATCCCGGAACCAGCATAAGCCAAGATGGAAGCTGATCAACTCTCGCCGCGCGCGCACCCCACAATCCCACCCCCTGCATGGTTCTGGCCGCCGAAGCTACATTAGCTAAGTTTCTTCCCTCCGTACCTGATAATAAAGCTTCTTTTAGAGTAGGCAGAAATTTCCCCATACACGCTAGCACATTGAAAGAACCTTTTTGAAATCTAAGCGCTTGCCCGACGTCAGTACCTCGCAAAGAGGTCCCATCTAAAATCCAAGTTGCTGAGGCATGGTCTCGAAAACAATTTCCGCGCCGTCTGGTAAAAAGCTCGTCCACGGTAATTCTGCCGCCCGAAGTTCTCAGTGCTAATCTTCTAAAGTATTTACCGCCTTCTAAAACAATGGATTGAGACATGCGTTTACCTCTCCTATTTAAATTTCCAGTACGATGAGTTATCGCTTCTTTTACTTTAAAATTGCAGTTTTGGGGGTTAATATTTTAGGGTACCAAAGCAGTTATAAAGTCAAAATCTGATCATCCCTGGCCGCTTTCCTCTGCCGCAAGTTGGTATATTGCGCCGCATCAAAATGCACCAGCGCCAGCCGTTGGTATCTAGAAAAACTACTTTCATCCATTATCCTCCATCCCTTAATATGATATAATTTACCATTCAAATCAAGCCCAAAAAGGAGGCGGCATGCTCTGGCGCGGAGTAATTGAAGAATATAAAGAGTTTCTCCCGGTTACAGATAAAACCCCGGCGATAACATTTGGCGAAGGCAACACACCGCTGATTCCTTCAAAATATTTAAGTGAATTAACTAAGTGTCACGTTTATTTAAAATTTGAGGGCGCTAATCCCACCGGATCGTTCAAAGACCGCGGAATGTGCATGGCCATCGCCAAAACGCTCGAAAAGGGATTTAAAGCGGTTATTTGCGCCTCAACGGGCAATACGTCCGCATCGGCAGCGGCTTATGCCGCCCGTGCCGGCTTAAAATGCATTGTAATTATCCCTGAAGGTAAAATCGCCCTGGGAAAATTGGCGCAAGCCATGATGTACGGCGCCAAAGTAATTGCGGTTGACGGCAATTTTGACGAAGCGCTTAATTTAGTTTGCCAAATTTCCGAAAAATATCCGGTAGATTTGGTCAACTCACTAAACCCTTTCCGCATTGAAGGTCAAAAAACCGGCGCATTTGAAATTTGCAACCAGCTGGAAAAAGTCCCTGATTATCATTTTATACCGGTGGGCAATGCCGGTAATATCACCGCCTACTGGAAGGGTTATAAAGAATATAAAACCGCCGGCAAGATTAGTGCGCTTCCCAAAATGATGGGTTTCCAGGCCGCGGGATCAGCTCCAATTGTTTTAGGGCATCCGGTTGCCAAGCCCGAAACCATTGCCACCGCCATCCGTATTGGCAACCCGGCCAGCTGGAAAAGCGCGGAAGCCGCGCGGGACGAGTCCGGCGGCATAATTGATATGGTTTTGGATGAAGAAATTCTCTCAGCTTACCGTTTGGTGGCGGCTAAAGACGGCGTGTTTTGCGAACCGGCCTCGGCGGCATCAATTGCAGGCCTAATCAAAACCCACAAAGCAAACAAATTAGAAACCGGAAAGAACATCGTTTGCATCTTAACCGGTCACGGTTTAAAAGACCCCGACCAGGCCGTAAAACAAGGCCAGCCGCCGGTAAAAGTAAAATGCCGGATGGAAGAGATTGTAAAAGAGATTGGGTTTTAGCGATCGCACGCCAAAGTCCAACAACAAAACTTATGACAAATACACTCAATAAACAAACTAATCTGGACATCGTGGTTCTCACCAATTCTCCGGGCGAGCTTTCAGCTCTGGCGCGTCCTGCCATTGAGGCCTTAGCGCAAACTCTGACCAACGCACGGATAATTTTGGTCTTAACCCCCTGCCAGTATGCCAGCGGCAAAGAAATTGAATACGCCAATACTATCCCGGGCATCGCGCGCATCGTTGGACCGAAAGAATACCAGCGCTGGTTCTTCTTTAACCAAAGGCCAGCGGGACTAACGTTTAATCCCAAAGGGATCGTGGTATTTTTAGGGGGCGACCTCCTGCATGCGGCCATCGTATCCCGTAAACTGCGCTACCCGGCGGTGGCCTATGTCAACGACCGCCTCGGCTGGAAAAAATATTTCAAGAAATTTTTTATCCCCGATGAATTGACTTATCAAAAATTCAAGAAAAAAGGGTTAGGCGAACACCAGGTAAAAATAATCGGCGACCTGATGGCTTCCCCCATCCCCATCCCCACCTCTCCGGCATCCATCGCGCAAAAAAACAATCTTGACCCCGCACAAAAGATAGTTGCATTCCTACCCGGCAGCCGCACCTTCCAGCTAAATTTCATGGTCCCCTTTTTCATGGATGTGGTTGATCTTTTGGTCGCCAACCAAGGCGGGATGCAATTTGTTTTTTCGGTTTCCCCTTTCACTGAAATCTCTGACATGCAAAAATTATTGAAAAGCGGCGCTCGCTTGGTGACGGAGCGCGGGTTAACCTTTATTGTCACGGCCTTAGGCAACCGCATCCTCGTGACCAAGGACGCCAATTACGAAACTATCAGCCTGGCTGATTTATGCATAACCATTCCCGGAACCAATACCGCACAGCTGGCCGCATTGGGTAAACCCATGGTAATGGTGTTTCCCTTAAATCGGCCGGACGAAATCCCAATGGAAGGATTAATGCATTTTATTACCCGCATTCCATTTTTGGGGCGGCAAATCAAAAAGGCCGCGGCCCGCTGGGTAAACGCCCAGACCCCATTTTTTGCCCTGCCCAACATCAAGGCACAACAAGAAATTGTCCCCGAGCTCCGGGGCATCCTCAAACCGGTCCAGGTTGCCCAAAAAATCATTGAAATTTTACAATCGCCGCCCAAGCTAAAAATTATCTCCGAAAAGCTGGTAAACATAATGGGAGAAAAAAACGCGGCGCAAAACCTGGCATTTGAGATAAAATCAATCAGCGAAGGAAATCCCATTACCAAATGAAAAATTA
>JBAZQH010000046.1:0-12655 GCA_041645285.1 Candidatus Margulisiibacteriota bacterium
ATAATTTCACCCAAATTTATTTTTCAGGAGGCGGCCATGACCAAAGACAAAAAAATCCTGCTAAGCGAAAAAGACATTCCGCAAAAATGGTATAACATCATTCCCGATTTACCCAATCCTCCCGCGCCGCCGCTCCACCCCGGTACCAAACAGCCCATTGGCCCGGCCGATTTGGCACCGCTGTTTCCTATGGAGCTAATCAAGCAGGAAGTTTCCGGAGAAAATTGGATTGAAATCCCGGACGAGCTGATACAGATTTACAAATTGTGGAGACCTACACCACTAGTGCGCGCTTATCAGCTGGAAAAAGCGCTTAAAACCAAATGCCGCATTTATTACAAAAACGAAAGTGTTTCGCCCGCCGGTTCGCACAAGCCCAATACTGCGGTGGCACAAGTTTACTACAATAAAAAAGAAGGGGTGCGGCGCATCACCACTGAAACCGGGGCGGGGCAATGGGGATCGGCACTGTCCTTTGCCTGCAAAATTTTTGGTCTGGAATGTTTGGTTTACATGGTGCGCTGTTCCTATGAGCAAAAACCTTACCGCCGTATTTTAATGGAAACCTGGGGCGGTAAAGTTAAATCCTCACCAACTATGGACACCGAAGCCGGCCGAAAAATCAACGAGCTGATGCCGGGGACACCGGGAAGTTTGGGCATTGCCATTTCTGAAGCAGTTGAAGACGCCGCCAAACACGAAGACACAAAATATTCGCTGGGCTCGGTATTAAACCACGTTCTGATGCATCAAACTGTAATTGGCTTAGAAGCCAAAGAACAATTAAAACTGGCAGGAGAAAAACTGCCGGATATTATGGTTGGTTGCGTAGGCGGCGGCAGTAATTGCGCCGGACTGATTTTTCCGTTTGTAAAAGATAAAATTACCGGGAAAAAAGATATTAAATTTGTGGCAGTTGAACCCATGGCCTGCCCTACTTTAACCAAAGGCGTTTACGAATACGATTTTGGCGACACCGCCGGCATGACTCCGCTGGTATTGATGTACACGCTGGGGCACAATTTTGTACCGCCAGGCATCCACGCCGGTGGACTGCGCTACCACGGCGGAGCACCGCTATTGTGCCAATTGGTAAAAGAAAAAATTGTGGACGCAGTGGCCTACCACCAAAAGGCCTGTTTTGAAGCCGGCTTACTGTTTGCCCAAACCGAAGGCATTTTGCCGGCGCCGGAATCCACCCATGCTATTTTGGGAGCGATTGATGAAGCCAAAAAAGCCGAGGGAGAAAAAGTTATTGTGTTTAACTTGAGCGGCCACGGTCATTTTGATTTGTCGGCCTACGATGCTTTTCTGCATGGCAAAATGGAGGACTTTGAACTGCCGGATGTCGCCATTAAGAAGGCGTTGGAGAGTTTGCCGAAGGTTTAATCGGATTCATCCAAGCAGGAAGTTGTATCCGCCGAAATCTGCATTAACAAAAAAGTAGAAAATACTTCATGCATGGGGACCAGCGTTAATCCATTTAAACGCATAATCCGCTCGGTTTCATCAACCACTGTGGCAAAATATGGCCAGCGTTGCTCAGGCTTAATCGACACTACCCTTGAATATAAATCAAACAAAAAAGGTGGAAACCCTTCCATCGGAAATGGCGCCCATTGTCTATATTCTAGAAAATCAGGCAAGCTCCTCTCCCGTGGAAACGGCATTTTTCCAGTTAATAAAATATAAAGCATCGCTCCCGCAGAATAAATATCTGACCGGACCGAATGTGCGTAGGGATTAAAAAATGTTTCCGGCGCCATGGTAGCATTAGTTCCCACCGTAAGCTCCGGCTGAAAAAAATATCTATTTGCCGCAACATAAAAGTCAAAAAGCGTCAAGCCATCATCAAACAAATGCAGATTGCTAAGCTTAATGTCCCCATGGTATTTCCCGTCTGGATAAAGAGAATCACGTTGTTGCTCAATCCCGCTCATTATGCAACAGGTTTCCAGAAATATGCTTAGCGCTTCCGCATGCGTAAATCCACGCTTTGCCCTAAAAAAGGCCCGGGCAATATGCAATAAATTTGCACCCGGCATCTTTTCTAATATTTGATATCCGATTCCTTGGTATTCACCAAAGGACCGACAGCGCACAACACCTCTCACCCCAACTAAAGATTGAATATATTGACCTTCAGCAGAAACTCGATGCAATGATAGAGCAGGTAAATCAAAAGCCTTTACAACCTCACCACCCCCGACATTCCCTCCTTCCAACCGCTCAAGGCGATATACGCAACCACCACCACCTTGTGCCAGAAAATTTCCAACCCGGTATTTCCCAATAGTATGGCCGGTAAGATTATCAAAACGTACTTTTTCGCAGGTGCTTACACTCATAATAACATTTCGATAAAATGAAGGGAAAATTGCAGACTATTTTTCTAGTTTCTCAATCCGACGGGAGAGTTCTTCAATCGCTTTGTGAACCGGATCCGGCAGGGCGCCGTGCTCCAGAGGATTTAGCTTGCGGCCTTCGCGTTTCATAATCCAAGCAGGATTTCCTACAACAGTTGAATCCGGCGGAACGGGTTTAGTAACTACCGCTCCCGCCCCAACCCGCGAATTATCGCCAACCGTAATTGCACCTAAAACAATTGCCCCC
The DNA here is from genome assembly GCA_041645285.1 of Candidatus Margulisiibacteriota bacterium. GTDB lineage: Bacteria > Margulisbacteria > WOR-1 > JAHJIW01 > JAHJIW01 > JBAZQH01. The sequence continues at coordinate 2,614 of JBAZQH010000046.1, forward strand.
GCCCCAATCACTACGTTATTGCCAATGGTGGGATGGCGTTTGCCTTTTTCTTTGCCGGTGCCGCCCAGCGTCACCCCCTGAAAAATTGTCACGCCTTCGCCAATTTCCGTGGTTTCGCCGATCACCACCCCAACCCCATGGTCAATAAAAATCCCTTTGCCGATTTTTGCCCCAGGATGGATTTCAATTAAAGTAAGCAGCCGACTGATTTGGGAAATGAGGCGCGGCACAAATGGGATCCGCCATTTATATAAAGCATGTGCAACGCGGTGAAACCAAATTGCCCACAAGCCCTGGTATAAAATTACTTCCAATCCCCGGGCGGCGGGGTCGCGGTCAAAAATAGTTTTGATGGTATTGAACATTTTTACTTCCTGTCAAAAAAAGGATTTTTCCCGGAAACCGACAACGGGATCCCAAACGCAATTTTCACCTCATGACCCAACAAACCCATTGCAACCGCCGCCATGCCAATAGTATACATCAAGCGGTTGTCCAATCGATGGTCGGCCGCAACCGAAACTGCCGACCCAATGGCAATGCCTAAGTCCCCAGCATTAAAAGCACAGAGGCCCCCGTTTTTCTCTGCGGTCGCGCAATTTTCAAACCCGCAAAAGCCGCAGTAGCGCAAACCTATCGTTTGCCGCTTGGTCCCGATGATCACGATGCATTGCGCGCTTTTTATATTCTCGGCATCACGCAAAAAAGTCGGGTTTTGTTTTTGTTCTCCGATTTTTTTCATTTCGGCCGATAATATCAATAAGTCATCACCCGCAACAATTGCAATTTCCAGGTTATCTTTCCCGCACGCCTTAGGCGCGGTGCGCGCGGCCAGGCACATTTGTTTAGCAATTTCAATTATGGATGCGGGCCGAAAATCTTTCTCGTTTTCAATCATAACATTTTATCCAACAACTCCAGCTGTTCCGACGTCCCGATAGTGATTAAAACATCTCCCCCCGCCACCACGGTTTTGGACCCCGGCTGCAGGTCAAAATGCCCGCTAATTTTTTTTATCGCCAAAACCGTAGCCCCCGACTTTTGCCGGATACCGGTATCCGATAAACTTTTCCCTGCAATATTTGATCCATCCTTTACAACAAATTCACGCAAGCCCAAATTGACGTGCTCACTGCTCATAACCGTGTCTAAATATTCAATAGTGATTGGCCGCAGGGCCATGGCCGCCATACGGTGCCCAGCAATAAAATAAGGGGAAATGACACGGTTGGCGCCGGCCTTAATTAACTTTGATTCGGTTTCTCTCTGGCCCGCGCGTGCAACAATATAAAGTTTGGGGTTGGCTACCCGCGCCGACAGCACCACAAAAACATTATTGGCGTCAGAGTCGTGGCAGGCCATCAAAACCTTAGCGTGCCTAACCCCCGCCTGCTCCAACGGCTCATCGGAGGCCGGACTGCCCACAATATACGGGATATTTTTATCCGCTAATTCCTGAATAATATCTTCCTTCGAATCAATCACCACAAACTGGCGCTTTTTCATGATTAATTCTTCCGCTACCTGGTGGCCAACTCTCCCGTACCCGCAAATTATATAATGGTCGTGCATGGCCAAAATTCTTTTTTCCATTTGCCGCCTCCTTCTATAACCAACAATTTGTCCTTCCACAATCATTTCAATCAGTTGACCCAAAGTGTAAGCCACCGTGCCCACGCCCAAAATAATGATGGCCATGGTCAGAATTTTACCGTAAAAAGACAGGTGTACCACTTCACGGTAACCTACCGTACTAAGAGTAATTACAACCATGTAGAGGGCATCAATCAGCGGCGCGTGTTCAATTAGTTTATAGCCCGCCACCCCGCCAAGTATTACCGCCAGCAGAAACGCACCCGGAATACCTAACCGCCAAAGTGGATTCATTTTTTACCTTCCCTAAACATATACACCGTAAAATCGCTCGGATGATAGTCGTGCCGCAAAACAAATTTATCGGTCAGGGAGCGGCAATACGCCACAATTTCATCCGCCCGAAAATAATAATACTGGTTTTTGTTTAAATCTTTATCAGACAAATAATAAACTCCCGATGAGCTTAAAAAATTTGCCGCAACCCCAATTTTAGACAGTTGAAACATCTTTAGCAAGAGGTCTTTAACATATTCCAGGTGGGCTTCCTCTTCCATGAAGCGGATATTGAATGCTCCGCAGCAAAACACAAAGTCAAAATGATGCCCAAAATCTTCTTTTAAGATATTTTTCAACCCAAAGTGCGCGTCGGGATGATTTTTGCGGGCCACCGCCAGCAGTTTTTCCGAAATGTCTACGCCGTGATATTTTATCCGCCGCGTTTTTGCAATTTTTTCTTTCTTCAAATATCCCCAAAAATCACCAAAACCACATCCCACGTCTAAAATTTCCAAGCCGCCCAAAAGGCCGCAGGGTGGAGCATAGCTGAAAATATCTCTTAAAACCTTGAAGCGCTGTTCCTGGGAGGTCTTATTATTCCAGTCGAGGCCTTCGGGGCGGACGCCACGTTTAGCCAGTAAGTTTTCGTAATATTCGGCCTGGCGGCGGAGATTATCGTCTAGATCATAACCAAACATAAATGCTTGGGCAGATTATAGCAGATAAAGTTACTGCCGGGCACCGGGATTCGTAACAACAAAATGGTTACTGGCCCCTACAAAATTATCGCTTCCATCATAAAAATTAAGCCAGGCATTTACTTGCGGATTCTTTTTGTTTAAATAAATGCAGAATAAATTTTCGCCGAATTCCACCTGGCAGTTCTTTTCGCCTCCCGGATCACAGCTTTGCACATAGTTTTGGCCTTCCGGGCTTTGGATAATAAGTTTTGCATAAGAACTCTTCGGCACATGATGAATATCCAACAAAAGAGCATAAGCAGTTGTTTGGGGGGATTGCGGTTCCTCGCCTCGTCTAAGATTGGCACGCCGAACCCCAATTACCCGAACTGGCTTTCTTTCAATCTCCGCCAGCAACGTTTTGGCAAACACTTGTGTTTCACCGGATCTTGCCCAATCCCCCGCATAGTCACTGATCTCTTGATAAAAGTCATCTCCATAAACCCGCAAAAGCGACCGTGCTTTACTCTTGGTATCCGGATCAGAACTGCAAGCTCCCTGCAGTAAAATATCTAAACCGATTTCACTTTGCAAAAACACCAGCTGCGTATCTTCCGAACGATTAATATCTGGACGACTTCCACAAGCAATTGTAAAAGCATAAGGGCGTAGTCTAAGCGGCAACAACGCTATTCGTTCAACATAAGACAGGCGAGACGGCAACAACGCGAGCTCATTTGCCCCCGCAACACAAAAATTAAAATTAATAGTCCGGCGTTGCCTTTCAGGTAATATATCTAATAAATATTTCAATGTACCCCCGAGTTCCGCTTCCGAAAGTCTTTTCACAACTTGGACACCAACTTTACGCAATCCTTCCCTCAAATTCTCATCTTTACAATTCCGGTATTTTCCATAAATAAACGGCATGGCACTGGCATCCCCTACTTCTCCCAATGCAGAAAAAATAGCATCCGCCACTTCTGCCGTTTCCCCTGGAGCCCAAACTATATCCGATTCCAATAATTTTGAGTATAAACCAATTAAATCTGCAGTCGGATCCGCTTGCCTTACTGCATTTTCAATACACTTTTTCATTATCGCCAATCGCATCCCAAGATCAAGTGACCGGTCAATAATTTCTACCTGGATATCTTCTGACACATCGGGCCAGGCACTAATTTCAAGTAAAAGTGGCTTGGCAATTTCTGGCGGCACGGAACAAGACATTAATCGATCAACTACCACCTTTTCCCCAACCTTTATCTCTTCGGATTCACTTCCTACAACCTCTCTCGCCGCTCGGCCCTTCTCCCAAAGCTCTAGCGCACGCTTTACAATTCGATCAGAACTGGTTAACTCATATCGGTCTGCAGAATCAGGATTTACAACAACCGGGCCCGCACAGATAACATCCAATAAAAACGCCAGATAATCGGCATCAACACTTCCCAAGGCATTTAAAGCAACTAACCGATTTTTAACCCCGTAGTCCTTGTCTAGTACCACGGCCCTCAACGTGGAAACATCCTTGTTTTTGATCGCTCCCTTAATGGTAATTATTGCAATATTACCCTCATAAATACCAAATTTCACTTCCCTTAGCCGCAACGGCACATTCGCGCGTGGGCCAATCCTGACTAAGGTATCCTGTACAGCAGAACTGCTTGAGTTTGAAACCAAAAATTCAATTGCCGCTTCATCAAAGGCCTCTGCATCTAGGTTACGCATGGCTTGTTCAGCCGCTGCATACAAATCTGGTTGCCCTTTTGATACGCCCAGGGGAGCGGTTTCCATAAAAGCTCTTGCAATGGTCATGGCTCCCGCCGCATTGGTTCCATTAACCCGCCCCAAAGTTTGCAATACCGCAAGACGCATTTCAAAACTCTCTTCGTTATCTTCATATAAACTTATTAAAGTCGGTACCGCGCCCTGGGCTTTATCACCAAATCCGCGCAAAGCAATTACGGCTTGTTTCCTTATAGCTGGAGAAAGGTCGTTGACCAAAGTCCCTTTTTCCGCTGCCACGCGCGCCAAAATCGCCGCCGCACCAGCGGTTCCAAATGCCGCCAACTCATTTATTGCAGCCGCCTGCACTGCGTCACTCTCCGACACATCAAAATATCCCAGACCAAAAATCTTTTCGTATTCTGCGCCGCCACTTTGCGCCATTGCCGAACGGACAACCCAACCTAAGCTAACCGAACTAACCGCGTTTAAACCCGCCATTTTCATCACTCCTTAATTTTCAAACAAAAATACCATCAATTCTCTGGTAATTCTTTATCTGACAATTAGGGAATAAATTTCATTAATAAAGAGGATTATTTCAGGCAGGACGCTAAGTTAAAAAACCATACAAAAGGATTATATTAATTTATCTTTAATCATCCACTCGGCGATTAAAACCGCATTGAACGCCGCGCCGCGGCGCAGATTATCCGACACAATCCACAGGTCAATTCCATTAGGGATTGAAACATCTTCGCGGATGCGGCCAATAAATGTTTCATTTTTCCCAACACACTCCAGCGGCGTTGGATAACCGCCATTTTGCGGATCATCCACAACCTTTACGGTTGGGAAATCACTCAATAATTTACGCACCTGATTGGCCGTCAACTTTTTCTCGGTTTCAATATTAACCGCCTCGCTGTGCCCAATCGCCACCGGCACGCGCACGGCAGTGGCCGTTACTTGGATACTGTCATCTTCCATAATTTTCTTAGTTTCGTTTACCATCTTTATTTCTTCTTTGGTATAGCCATTGTCCAAAAATTTATCGATGTGCGGAATCACGTTAAACGCAATTTGCTTCAAAAAAATATTTTTGTCTTCGGGAATAGGTTTTTCTTCAACGTGCGCTTTAACTTGGGCTTCAAGTAAAGCTACCGCCTCTTTCCCCCACCCTGACGTTGCCTGGTAAGTAGAAACCACCACGCGCTTGATCCGCGCCGCATCATGAATTGGCTTCAGCGCCAAAACCATCTGTGCAGTTGAGCAATTGGGATTGGCAATAATGCCTTTGTGGCGCTTAATTGCGTGACCGTTGACTTCGGGCACCACCAGCGGCACTTCCGGATCCATCCGGAAATGGCTGGTGTTATCAATTACTACCGCCCCGGCTTTCACCGCATACGGCGCTAATTTTTCTGAAACACTGGCTCCCGCCGAAGCCAAAACAATGTCAATCCCCTTAAAGCAATTTTCGTCAGCTAACAAAACTTCGTATTTTTTACCTTTGAAAGTTACACTCGTGCCCGCTGTGCGCGATGAAGCCAGCGGCACAAATTTGCCGACCGGGAAATTTCTTTCCTCCAAAACCTTAATCATTTCTTTGCCCACCATGCCGGTGGCACCTAAAACGGCTACGATATACTGTTTGGACATTACGCATCCTCCTAACGGTACTTTGAGGCGATATTATATCATGAAATTATTTCGAAATTGTATCTAAACCAAAACGCCCAAGCTAAGCACCGATTTTGGGAATAGCATCTGGATAATAGAAGAATAAAGTTTCAATAATTTGCAGCTGGACCAATACTGCCGCAATGCGTTCATTTAACTCTCTAGTCTTGGCTTCTGTTGGATTATTTTCCAAATGATATTCTGCCCCGGAAATCCTGGCAAATAAATTGCAGATTACATGTTGCCATGCCTTAACTAATCCATGCAAACAGGCTTCTGTTGAATATGCGCTTGTCATGTCTCCCAAAACCTGACTTTGAAAAACAGCAATAATATCTTCTCGGCGGTGGGTCGGCCAAAGATTGACACGGTTTTCCGGCCGATTTAGCTGCGCAATAACATCCTGATAGTTCACTTCTTGTTCTCTAAGCTGAGCAATATATGAGGTAGCTGGAAAATCATTAACATTTGGGCAGGTATGCAATAATTGTTTTGCTACAGCTTCTTCCGTTATGTCCGGCGAAGCATTAACCGCCTCGGCGGAAAGATTAAAAAATAAAAACATCCCCGCAAAACGCGGTTCTCCCGCAGACGGGAAAAGCCGCTCTCCTATCAATAAAACAGAATAATCAAGCCCGGGAAAGCCGGGCCTAACCCCCAAATAAACAGATACGCCTTTATCTATAAAATAAAATCTTTCCGGTGAAAGAGGATTGGCCGGATCACAAAACAATATATTTGACGGAGAATTTACTGTTGCCTGCTTAAGCAGCGTACTGATTGCCAGCGGAATTAATGACTCACAAGAACGTCGACCCTGATAACCCAATGGAAATCCAAACTGTACTTCCTGGATAGAATGTATTCCTGCCGGAGAAAACACTGCATACAGATATACATAATCAGTTCCAGTACCCCGATCTTTTGGATTCAAAGGTCGTAACAGCAATGCTTGACGCCCCGTTTCTTGCATGGCCATTGGCTTGCCCCCGCGATTTCTGCCCGCCGCCCAATGCAAAACCTGGTACGGCGTTTCACCGCGTAAAAACTGCAAACCAACGGAATGGTTGCCCATACAACCTTGAACTTTCATGCCTTACTATCGCCAATTCATTCAATAAATTTCAATACATCGTAAAATTTTGTGATAAAATAAATTAAATAATAATTGAGGAGATTTCATGCAAACCAAAATCCAATCCATCCTAAAAGAAAGCGCCGAGCTTAAACTAGCGCTGGCGAAAAACAATGCCCCCAAAATTGAAGCTGCCGCCAAAATGATTATTGCCGCATACAAAAACGGCAAAAAAGTATTAATCTGCGGCAACGGCGGGTCCGCGGCAGATTCACAACACTTTGCCGCCGAACTTTTGGGCCGCTTCAAGAAAAACCGCAAAGCCCTGCCCGCCATCGCACTTACCACTGACACATCCATCCTAACCGCAATTGGTAATGACTTTGGATTTGATTTGGTTTTTGAAAGGCAAGTTGAAGGGTTGGCCCAAGCCGGCGACGTCGTAATTGGAATTTCAACCAGCGGAAAGTCAAAAAATGTCATCCGCGCAATTGAAAAAGCAAAATCGCTAGGGGCAAAAACTATTGCCTTGTCAGGTGGGAGCGGAAAAGAGGCGCTGGACATGGCAGCAGAACTAGCAATTACAATTCCCTCATCTGATACCCCGCGTGTTCAGGAAGCGCATATCACCATCATTCATATTATATGCGGGCTGGTGGAAGACGAGTTGTTTTAACCCTATACTCCCTCCCAGTCTCCCCATCCACCAATTGGCTGGTAGGAAAATTCAATCTCAGCAATACGATCTTCACTTCTACTTATTTTTATTTGCGCTCTAACCCCACGGTTTGGAGTTGATTCGTCGCCCGGCATCTTCCACGTTAAATCCATGATTTCCGGCCTGTCCGCACGCGGGATACCATTTGAAGCAAGATAGCGTAAACCACATTTCACTGCTGTCACCAGCGTACTATCGGGGAAATGAGAGTTTTCTGCGCCTGAGCCGCTACCTATCGAAAACCGCAACCGGTCTACGCCTTTATAGGTAAGTTCCCGGCAAATCGCAGGCGAAATGGCAACACTTCCTGCCATCCCTTGCTTGAAATCAAAATCTAAATTGTTTACTCGTTGATCCAGAAATTCTCTGCGCACCCGAGAAGCCAAGACACTCAATCCCCAAAGCACGTTAGTCCTTCTCGCCATCACCCTCACTACCCGATTAGCAAACTCAATCCCCTGCGTTGCGTATAATCCCATAATTTTTCTCCTTTCCTTTTCAGTAGGACTCCTTAATCATCGACTGCCGTAACAAAAAATTTCATTTGGCGCACGATTATTTTTTTGATAAACTGGTTCAAAGCAACCAGCTTAATCCCGACTAAAATTATTAAGCACATATTATGCATAAAGCTGTATTTCTCGACAAAGACGGCACCATCAACAAAGACGTTGGTTATTTGGATCATCACACCAAGTTAAAGGTTTTCCCTTATTCTGCAAAAGCGATCAAAATGCTGAATGCGGCCGGTTATAAAGTAATTGTCGTATCCAACCAGTCGGGCATTGCGCGCGGGTTTTTAACCGAAGGCGCCCTGCAAGCCATTGACAAGAAATTGAGCAAGGAAATATTGTCCGGCGGTGGAATTATTGACGCAATTTATTATTGCCCCCACCACCCCGAACACGGCATCCACCCCTATAAAAGGAACTGCGAATGCCGCAAGCCCGCCACCGGCATGCTAAAACAGGCGCAAAAAAGATTTGACCTTGATTTATCACAATGCTACATGATTGGCGACAAATTAAGCGATATTGAAATGGGATTTAATGCCGGGATAAAATCGATTTTAGTTAAAACCGGCTACGGGGCAGAAGTTGCCAATAACCCGGCGCTGGCAAAGCTAAAACCCTCATTTGTTGGCGAAAATCTATTGACCGCGGCGGAGTGGATTACAAAATGAAACCACCGGCGCAACCCATGTTATAATTTCTTTTATGCAAAAATTCAAACCCGTCAACCTAAAAAATATCAAAACCTACTCTGCAAAGCAGCGGAAGACAAAGGTAACGTTAGATAAGTTGATTTCGGAATTGCCAACCAATAAATCCCAACAAGGTCATATACAAATTGCGGCGGTTGCCAAAGCCATTGCGCGGGCACACAAAACCGGGCGTCCCGTAATCTGGGGCATGGGCGCGCATGTAATTAAAGTTGGTCTCTCCCCCATTATCTGTCAAATGATCAGGAAAGGATTAATTACCTGTGTCGCCATGAACGGGGCGGGCGCTATCCATGATTTTGAGCTGGCAACTCTTGGCACCACCAGCGAAGACGTGGCCGAAAATTTAAAAACCGGAATGTTTGGCATGGTGCGCGAAACGCTGGATAATTTGAACGCGGCAATCAACCAATGCAAAAGTGGAAAAATCGGCATAGGAGAGGCAGTAGGAAAATATATTTCAAAATCAAAAGCTCCCTATAAGGATTTAAGCATTTTGGCGGCGGCTTACGAGATGGGGATTCCAGCCACGGTGCATGTCGCCATCGGCACCGATACAATCCATATGTCCCCTAAGATGGACGCGGCCGCAGCCGGGCTAGGTAGCCATCACGATTTTAAATTACTCTGCGCGGTGGTGGTCCATTTGGAAGGCGGCGTGTATATCAACGCCGGGTCAGCTGTGGTTTTGCCCGAGGTCTTTTTGAAAGCATTGACCGTAGCGCGCAACCTGGGAAACAAAGTAAATAAAATTACCACCGTAAACATGGATATGCTAAAACATTACCGGCCGCGGGTAAATGTGGTGGAGCGGCCCAACTTAAACGGCGGCAAGGGATACAATATTATCGGAAAGCATGAAGAGAATATTCCGGGGTTGTGGAAGATGGTAATAAATATGCTATAATTTTCCCCCAATGGAACATCTCAAGCCGCTGATGGCAAAATTCAAAGGCAAAAAAATCCTCATTTTGGGCGACCTGATGCTGGATGAGCACATCTGGAGCCAGGTTAGCCGCATCTCCCCGGAAGCCCCGGTACCCGTAGCAGAAGTAAAATCCATT
>JBAZQH010000047.1:0-12420 GCA_041645285.1 Candidatus Margulisiibacteriota bacterium
GCCATACCGGAGCACCACGCAAACGGCAACTGCCATGGTTAGCAGGGCGTTTAGATTCGAGCGGGCAGGGACCACTACGCCCGGCATCGGATTCCAATACTCAAACTTGCAGGATGGGTCATCGATCCAAACCTCTACCATAACCTTTGGTGTAGACCAGCTAAAACCAATCACATTAGGATCAAAAGAATCCGATGGGCCAACTGAATCAGAAGAATCAAAAGAATCCACCCGCTCAAATACAATTTATCTAGCCGGCAAGGCATATCTAAGCCCATATCTAAACTCATCATTTTTAGGAATAAACACAGATATATCTGCATTAGGTTATTTTGGAGTAGGAAAGGGCAGGATATCTCCTTTGCTGGCAATTGGTTTTTCCCGGACCGCCGATATTTATCAGGGGCAATCTGCATACAGTACAAATGTTACCCCTGATTCATTATCAGTACCCCGTCACGAATTTTCCGCTACTGCCGGAACGGAATGGGAGATGACCCAAAATAATTCTGTTCAATTAAATAATTCATTTCGCTATGTCAATGAACTCAAAAATGGATATTATTTCACAAACGCACTGAATTTAAGTTATACCCGCAAGCTTCCTTTCGGCCTTAGTTTATCCACCGGTGGTTCTGCTTTTACGTTTGCCGCCCCAGGAGAGGCAACCACTACTGAATTTTCATTGACAACCAGTCTTCGGCTTGACCGCGCGGTAAGGGTCGGGCGGTAGCGGTAAAACCCTGCAAAAAATCCCATCAAAATGTCCGCTAAAAATCCCCTTGACAACCCACCTCCCTCCCGTTATTATTAGCACTCGTTAATGGTGAGTGCTAACAGCAAACAGAGGAGGTGAACAACATTGAGTAAGAAGTTGGTTCCACTGGGCGACAAGATTATCGTGAAACCTGATGTACAGGAAGAAAAAACCAAAAGCGGCATCGTGATTCCGGATGCAGCAAAAGAAAAACCGCAGGAAGGCACCGTGGTGGCCGTGGGTTCCGGCCGGATTTTAGATAATGGCCAAAAAGTGCCGGTTGAAGTAAAAGCGGGGGATATGGTCCTCTATTCAAAATACGGCGGCACCGAAGTTAAAATTGACGGGGAAGATCTGATCATTCTTTCCGAACGGGATATCCTCGCGATCAAACAATAAAACAACAGGAGGCTAGGAATATAACATGGCATCGAAACAAATAATTATGGGAGATGAGGCCTGGCGGCTGCTCGAAAAAGGGGTTTCCAAAGTAGCCGAAGCCGTAAAGGCAACGTTGGGTCCGCGCGGCCGCAACGTGGTCCTCGAAAAAAAATGGGGTTCTCCTACCATCACTAACGATGGTGTTACCATTGCAAAAGAAATCGATCTAGAGGACCCCTTTGAGAATATGGGAGCACAGCTTTTAAAAGAAGTGGCTTCCAAGACCAATGACATTGCCGGAGACGGCACCACCACGGCAACCCTTTTAGGACAAATCATATTTAAAGAAGGGCTAAAAAACGTGGTGGCGGGCACTAACCCGATGGCAATTAAAAAAGGCATCCAAAAAGCGGTTGAAGTTGCGGTTGCCGAGCTGAAAGCCAACAGCAAGCCGGTTGAAAGCAAGGAATCAATTGCGCAGGTTGCCTCCATTTCGGCCAATAATGATGCCGAAATTGGCAGCTTGATTGCCAACGCCATGGAAAAGGTCGGCAAAGACGGCGTTATCACGGTTGAAGAATCCAAGGGGATCGAAACCCACCTGGACGTAGTGGAAGGCATGCAATTTGACAAGGGTTATGCCTCTCCTTATATGGTAACCGACCGCGAACGGATGGAAGCAGTGCTGGAAGATTGCATGATTTTAATCACAGACAAAAAAATCACCGCAATCAAAGACCTTTTGCCAACTTTAGAAAAAGTGGTCGAGGCCTCCAAACCGCTGTTAATCATCGCGGACGATATCGAGGGCGAAGCGCTGGCCACCATTGTTGTTAACAAAATTCGCGGGACCTTAAACTGTGTAGCGGTTAAAGCCCCGGGGTTTGGCGACAGGAGAAAAGCCATGCTGGAAGACATCGCCATTTTAACCGGCGGTGAAGTGGTAACCGAAGAAAAAGGGTTATCGCTGGAAAAAATTGACGAATCACTTTTGGGTTCGGCCAAAAAAGTAATCGTCAAAAAGGAAGAAACCACCGTGATCGAAGGCGAGGGCAAAAAGGATACAGTCAAAGCCCGCATTGCCCAGATCAAGAAAGAAATTGAGCTTTCGGATTCTTCCTACGATAAAGAAAAGCTGCAGGAGCGGCTGGCCAAATTGTCCGGCGGAGTCGCCATCATTAAAGCCGGTGCGGCCACCGAAACCGAGCTGAAAGAAAAGAAACACCGCATCGAAGACGCCCTTTCTGCCACCCGTGCGGCGGTAGAAGAAGGTATCATTGCTGGTGGGGGCACCACTTTCATCCACATTCTGCCGGCCATCCAACGGCTAGAAGATGCCACTAGCGGCGACGAAAAAATCGGGGTGGCAATTGTTAAAAAGGCCCTGGAAGAACCCTTGCGGCAAATTGCTTTCAACGCTGGGATGGAAGGTTCCATCGTGGTAGAAAAAGTAAAAACTTCCAAGGGCTTGGGGTTTGACGCGCAAAAGCTGGAATACACCGATATGTTCAAAGCCGGCATCGTTGATCCGGTTAAGGTAACCCGGTCAGCCCTGCAAAACGCCGCCAGTATTGCGTCCATGCTACTTACCACCCAGGTATTAATTGCGGAAAAACCAGAACCAAACAAACCAGAAATGCCGCAAATGCCGGGCGGGGGAATGCCGGGAATGGGAATGATGTAGCCAGGGGAAAAGCATCCGCGATCAGTTTAATAAACAAAAAGGCCACTGTAAAAGGTGGCCTTTTTTGTGTCAATTTTTAGCTTTTTTATACCCAGCTTTTCTAGGCATCTGGCCGCTAACCAGTTAGGGGTTATTTGGTAATATTTGTACTTGGGTTATTTGCCCGTCTTCGTCAAAGTTAATTAGTGTATTTGCCTCAAAATGCTTACCCCTGATTATTTGAGCTTTTCTTAAGAAGGCCCCGGTTAGCCTTCCGTTGGTGAAGCCAATTTCAGTGCTGGCAACAAAAGTTATTCCTTGAATTTTTTGATCTTCTGCCAAAACTGCATGGACAAAAGTTGGAGAAACATATTCAAACCAAGTTCCGGCCTTTAGAGTAATCCCTTGAATTGTTTGATCTTGAATTGTGGTTGCCCCCGTGAGATCGCCATTTTTATTAAAATCAACAAGGGTTAAAGCATTGAAATTTATCCCTTGAATTACTTGATCTTCAACTAAGCACAATGTAATGCTATCCTCAATATCGGCATCAAAGATAATTTGGGTGTCGGCAGGGAGAGCAATGCCATGAATTGTTTGTGGCTGGGCCAATATTACAAAATCTAAATGATTACCATCTTTATTATAACAAATAAGAGTTCCAGCCGGAAAAAGAATTCCATGAATTTCTTGGGAATGGGGCAAAGAATAAGATATCAGCTTGCCATTTTCGGCAAACTCATACCTTCCAGCTTCAAGCATTATGCCCTGAACTTCCTGAGATTGTTCTAATATTGCTTCGCGGAGAGACCCATCAGATCTGAATCCAAGCTTAGTTCCGGCCTTAAATTCAATGCCCTGAACTGTCAGACTGTTATTTAAATGAAACACCCTTCGAATTAATCCATTGCTCAGTTGTAATTCTGTTCCGGCAGAAAAGCCCATTCCTATGATTGTTTGAGCTTCGGCTAAAGTTACATTTGCAAAAGAGGGGTCGGGCATATCCAAAACCGTTCCGGCTTTGAGTTCAATCCCTTGAATTGGCTGAGCTTCAGCTAAAGTTGCATTTGTTAGCTCGCCATTTTCACTAAAATTGACGGAAGTACCCCCTTTACAGCGCACCCCGAAAATCCCCTGGTCTTCGGCAAGAATCGCGGATGCCAATGTACCATTCGGATGCAAAAGCACATAGGTGTTACCTTGACACTTGACCCCCTGAATTACCTGATCGCTGCTCGTTAGCTTAAAATCAATCAAATCTGCCTCGAAATATTGTGGGGAAAAAAGCTGGTACTGGTAGGATTGTATAAGTTCGAGTAAACTTACTTTCCCGTCACTATTTTTATTGCTACACTGTACCTCTTCTTTTGATATTTCATCTGCAGTTAAAAAATTATCAGCGATGACATTTTTTTTCCGAAAATAAGCAGTTAATTGATCAATACTTTTAATATTCTCAAAACAAATATTTTCACCCATTTTTTCCCTCCTCCAAAAATGATTTCTTGTCACGTTAATCTCTCGCCTTGCAGGCTTCGAGATTTATCCTCCACCACTACCAGCCGCCACAATTCTATATCGTTAAGATGAAGGCGAAATTTCAATTTCCGAAAAGAATATTTTATGAAAAATACAGCTATTTTGCGTAGGCCGTTGTATTTGTAGAGGTTTCAACGGCGTTTTCAGGTTGATTTTCCTCAAAGCTTTGCTATAATTACTTAAGTTTTAGTTGCACATTAAAAGTGGGAACAACGCCCACTTTTTTGTTTAAATTGCAACGTGAGGTGTTTTTGATGAAAATCGAGAAATTAGGGGAAATGTTGGCCGTTTTAGAGCGCGAGCGCGGCGTGTCAAAGGATGTTTTGCTGGAAGCCGTGAAGGCCGCCTTGGTATCGGCATGCAAAAAAATCCACCAGCACACCGAAAACCTGGAAGCCGATTTGGCAGAAGACGGGGAAGTAACCATTTTTGCCAAAAAGGAAATAGTGGCAGAAGTGACCGAACCGGAATTGCAAATGACCAAAGCCCAGGCCAAAAAAATGGGGGTCAAGGCCGAAATCGGGGAAACGGTTAAAATTAACATTACGCCGGCAGATTTTGGGAGATTGGCTGCGCAAACCGCCAAACAAGTCATTATGCAACGTCTCCGCGAAGCCGAAAAAGAAGGCGCATTTGAAGAATTTAATAAGAAAGTCGGCGAAATCATTGCCGGCACAGTTCAACAAAGGGAAGCCGGCGGCTATTTAGTCAATTTGGGGCGGATTGAGACCTATCTGCCTAACAGCGATGTCATTCCCGGAGAGTTCTTTCATTCCAAGGAAAGGGTTAAAATCCTGGTAGTCGAAGTAAAAAAATCATCCCGGGGGCCGGCCGTAGTAATATCCCGTACGCATCCCAACCTGGTAAAAAAGCTGTTTGAATTGGAAGTACCGGAAATTCTGGAAGGCATACTTGAAATCAAAGGGATTTCCCGCGAAGCCGGGCGTCGGACCAAAATTGCGGTCTTCAGCCACGACAAAAATGTGGCGGCGGTGGGCACCTGCGTTGGACAAATGGGGACACGCATCCAAAACATTGTACGTGAATTAGGCAACGAAAAAGTAGACATCGTGGAATGGAACGAAGATGATAAAAAATTTATATCCAATGCCTTGAGTCCGGCTAAAATCCAAAAAGTAAAACTGGATAAGGAATCAAAAACCGCCCAGGTAGTGGTTCCCGAGGATCAGCTTTCACTGGCCATTGGCAAGGAAGGCCAAAACGTGCGCTTGGCGGCAAAATTAACTTCCTGGAAAATTGATATTGTAAGTGAAAAACAGGATGAAGCGGCCACCACCGCAACCGCTCCCACCGTCAAAACAGATGTAAAAGTAAAGATTTTTGAACTGGCCAAAAAACTGGACATTACCAGCAAAGAAATCCTGGCCAAGGCCAAAGAACTTAACATTGAAGCCAAAGCCGCTACTTCAAGCATTACGGACGCCGATGCCGAAAAGCTAAAAAACGCACTGTTGCCGGCCGTTGCGGAAACGGCTGAATCCACTGCCGCATCAGAAAAAACCAAGGAATAATCTATGGCGAGCGATAAAATCAAAGTTGGCGCCCTGGCCAAAACCTTAAAAATTGAAGTTAAGGACTTATTGAAAACTTTGCATGATCTGGGGGTGGAGGCCAAAACTTCCGCTTCGTCTATTGACGCCGAAGCCGCCAAGCTAGTAAACGCTCTGTTACAAGAAAAAACAGCGCCGACACCCGCCGCCGCAAAAGTTGCCCCCACGCCACCCGCCACCGCAAAACCGATACCTCCAGCAGTTGAAAAAGCAGTAGAAACAGAAGCGCCTGCGGCTACTTCTGCCGAAGAAAAACCAATCGAGCTGAAAACGTTAAAGCTGGATTCCCCCGAAATAACGCTGAAAGATTTTGCCGAAAAATTATCAATTAAGCCCTCTGATTTAATTAAAGAGCTACTGAGAAAAAATATTCTGGTTACCATTAATCAGCAAATTGACCTAACCATCATGCAAAAAATCGCGCCGGACCTGGGCTACGAAATTTTAGTTGAGACCAAAGCCCTGGCCGAAAAAGACAAAAAAACGGAAACCGCAGACACCACGAAACAAAAGCACCGTCCGCCGGTGGTAGTCATTATGGGGCACGTTGACCATGGCAAGACCAAATTATTGGATGCCATCCGCCATACCAACGTCATAGCCACCGAAGCCGGCGGCATTACCCAACACATCGGCGCTTACCAGGTTGAAATTAACGGTAAAAAAGTAACCTTTTTGGATACTCCCGGCCACGAGGCCTTTACCGCATTGCGGGCCCGCGGAGCCAAGATAACCGACATTGCCGTGCTGGTTGTGGCGGCCGACGACGGCGTAATGCCCCAGACCATTGAAGCCATTGACCACGCCAAAGCCGCCAATATTCCCATTATTGTGGCAATCAACAAAATCGACAAAGATGGCGCCAACCCGGACCGCGTAAAACAGCAACTTTCGGATTTGGGGCTGGTTCCGGAGGATTGGGGAGGGAAAACGGTTACGGTCCAGATTTCGGCCAAACAGGGCCAAGGCATCAGTGAATTATTAGAGATGATTTTGCTGGTGGCGGAAATACTGGAACTTAAAGCCAACCCGGAGGGCTTAGCCAAAGGCGTGGTAATTGAATCAAAACTAGATAAAGGCACCGGCCCGGTGGCAACCGTACTGGTAAATTCCGGCACGTTAAAAGTAGGCGATCCCATTGTCATAGGATCAACCTATGGCAAAGTCCGGGCATTACTGAATGATAAAGCCAAGAAAATTTTCAAAGCGGCTCCCGCCACTCCGGTAGAGATCATCGGCATCAATGCGGTGCCTTCCCCTGGAGATAATTTTGAAGTGATGCGCGGCGAGAAAGAAGCACGGCAGGCCGCGGAAAAAAACCAGGAAAAAGAAGCCATCCAACAAAAGGGCCGCCTGTTTACCCTGGAGGACTTTTCCCGCCAGATGAAAGAAGGGGAGCGGAAAGACCTTAACCTGGTGGTTAAAGCCGACGTGCAGGGCTCTTTGGAAGCGCTGGTGGCGGCCTTAAAAAATCTTTCTACCGGAAACATCAACGTGCATATTTTACATGCGGCCGTCGCGCCGGTAACCGAGGCGGATGTCCTGCTGGCCAAGGCCTCGCAATCGATTGTCATTGGTTTTCATGTTGGCTATGAAGCCGCCGCCAAGACCATTGCCACCCAGGAAGGGGTAGATACCCGCTCCTATGACATCATTTATAAAGTTACCGAAGACATCCAGGCCGCCATGGAGGGATTGTTGGAACCAGAGTTTGAGGAAGTGGTGATTGGGCATGCCACGGTCAAGGCCCTTTTTGAATACTCAAAAATGGGCGTGATTGCCGGGTGCTACGTGGAAGACGGGTTAATGAAACGGGGGGCCAAACTGCGGCAGTTCCGTGATAATAATATTATCTATGAAGGGGCGCTCGAGTCGCTCAAACGCTTCAAGGAAGATGTCAAGGAAGTTGCGCAAAACTACGAATGCGGCATTGCTTTCAAAGGTTATACCAACTTTCAGGTTGGGGACCGCCTGGAGTGCTTTGAAATGCGCCCCAAGTCAAAAAGAGGTTAAGGCATGACCAGGTTGGACCGGGTGGCTGAATTCATCCGGGCTGAAATCAGCACCATTTTAAAGAAAAAGGTAAATGACCCCCGGATTGGTTTTGTCAGCTTCACCGGCGTTATCATGTCTCCCGATTTGAAATATGCTAAAATCTTTGTCAGTGTTTTAGGAGATGAAACGGAAAAACTAAAGACCCTGGAGGGCTTAAACAGCGCCAAAAGTTTTATCCGCGGAGAGCTGGGGAGGGTGCTGGAATTGCGCCTGGTGCCCGAACTGAATTTTGTCAGGGATGACTCACTGGAGAAGGGAGACCGGATTTTGGACCTTTTGAGCAAAATTAAAAGGCCGGGAGTTAAAAATGCATTTAAAAAACCTAAAAGCAGCCGCCCGCCTGCTAAGAAAAGAAAATAATTTCCTGATTGCCTGCCACGCCGACCCTGATGGGGACACGATCGGATCCGCGCTGGGGTTGATGCATATTTTAAAGAAAATGGGGAAAGCGGCGGCAGTTTTTTCTGCTGACGAAATTCCCGCCGTGTACCAGTTTTTGCCCGGCATTAATTCAATCAAAAAAAATATTCCTCAAAAGCAAAGATTCAATGTAATTATCAGCGTGGATGCCGGGGATGTAAAGCGCATCAGTGCCGCCGAAAAAATCCTGCCGCTGGGGAATTTTTTGGTGGATATTGACCATCACCCGGATAATACCTTTTTTGGCGACCTTAACCTGGTGGCCCCGGTTTCCTGCGTGGCCGAATTAATTTACCGGGTGGCCGAAGAATTAGGAATAAAAATGCCCGCCGCCGCCGCCACCTGCCTGTACGTTGCCATGATGACCGATACCGGAAATTTCAAATACGAAAACACAACGGCCGAAACTTTTGATATTGCCAAACACCTCGTGGCCGGCGGCGCCAACCCGGCTGAATGCGCCATTAATGTTTATGAAGAAAAACCGTTTGCGGCGCTGACACTGCAGGCGCATTGCATCCTGAATGCGCAGCGGGTTTGCGGCGGCAAAATAATCTGGACAACGGTCAAACAAGCGGACTTAAAAAAATTCAAGGCTAAAGACGATGACTTAAACGGGTTAGTGGACGCTTTGCGCTCGGTAAAAGGGGTTGAGGTGGCCGTTTTAATCCGCGAAGTTGGCCCCAAAAAGATCAAGGTTAATTTTCGCGCTAAACGTTACGCCAATGTCCAACGAATGGCAAAAGCGCTGGGGGGTGGGGGACACATTCGCAGTGCCGGCGCCGTCATTGACGGCAGCATCCCGGCAGTTGAGAAAAGCGTTTTAGCCGTGGTTACTCACCAGAGTGTTTCGCCCTACATCACCAAATAACGGATAACACAAATTTTGCTCTATGAGTATTGAAGGTATCCTGATTATCAATAAACCTGCCGGCCTTACCTCATTTGACGTTATCCGAAGATTGCGCAAAATCCTCAAAATCAAGAAAATGGGCCATACCGGAACGCTCGATCCAATGGCCGAAGGCGTCCTGCCAATCTTTATTGGAGCCGCCACCAAGCAAATTCCAAATTTTGCAGACGGGATAAAGGGATATGTAGCGGAAATTACACTGGGGATCGAAACGGATACTTTGGATAGGGAAGGGAAAGTTACTAAAAGAATTCAAAATCCAAATGACAAAATCCAAATCAATCAGAGAAAAATTCAATTAGAGAAAATATTAGCTGGCTTTATCGGGGAAATTGAGCAGGTTCCGCCAATGTATTCGGCGGTGCACCATGCGGGAAAACGACTGTATGAGCTGGCGCGGGAAGGAAAGACCGTTGAGCGCCAGCCGCGTAAGGTGACGATTCATTCGATTAAACTTTTGGAAATAATTGACGGCGATTTTCCGAAAATCAAGATTGCAGTGCTCTGCTCCAAAGGCACTTATATCCGGACACTGGCAGATGATATCGGTAAAGCATTGAGTTGCGGGGCACATTTGTCGGCGCTAACCAGGACATTATCGTCACCTTTCCATATTGCGCAGGCGTTTACTTTGGAGGCGGTGGAAGATTTGGCGAAAATCGGGAAAGTTGATACAATAATTATACGACCGTGGGCTGAAGAATAAAGGCCGAAGACGTAATTAAGTATGAATATCCAAAAACACATTTTACATTTAAGAGAACAAATCAATCAGCATAACTACCTCTATTATGTTTTGGATAAATCTGCGGTTTCTGACGCCGAATACGACCGCCTATTTAAAGAACTGATAGCGCTGGAAACTGCCCATCCCGAATTTTACGATCCCAATTCACCCACCCAGCGCGTGGGCGCGCCACCCCTCAAAGAATTTAACACCGTTACCCACAAAACCCCACTCTTGTCTCTGGATAACGCCATGGACATTGACGAATTGAAAGCCTTTGATGAACGCGTCAAAAAAGGCCTAAAAAAAGAAAAAACTAACTACTGCCTTGAGCTTAAAATTGACGGGCTGGCAATTTCCTTACAATATAAAAGCGGCAAGTTTTTCCGCGGCTCAACTCGCGGCGATGGGAAAACCGGAGAGGATATCACCTTAAACCTAAAAACCGTTAAAGCCATTCCGTTGGATTTGGGAGCAAAAATTGACCTGGAAGTGCGCGGCGAGATTTATTTGCCGTATAACGATTTTATTAAGCTAAATGCCGAACGCGAGGAAGCGGGAGAACCCAAATTTGCCAATCCCAGAAATGCGGCTGCCGGGTCTGTCCGTCAGCTTGACTCAAAAATTACGGCGGCTCGACCACTCTCGATGTTTTGTTATGCAGCGGAAATCAGACCACAGACCCAAGACCATAGACCAAAGACTTCAGACCAAATACCGAAAATTAGCGGGCAAATGGAAACCCTAGAATATTTACAAAAATTGGGATTTAAGATCAATCCCAACATTACACTAGGCAAAGGTATAGATGAAGTCAGCAAGTACATCGGGAAATGGGAAACCCAGCGCGAAAAATTGGACTATGAAATCGATGGAATTGTAGTTAAAATCAATAACCTAGCTGACCAAGAAAAGTTAGGATCAACCTCACATGCCCCGCGCTGGGCCATTGCGTTTAAGTACCCACCCATGCAATCGACTACCATTGTTGAAGATATTCAGGTACAGGTTGGCCGCACCGGTGCAATTACGCCCGTGGCACATTTAAAGCCGGTGCATTTGGCCGGCGTCACGGTCAAGCGCGCCACACTCCATAATGAAGATCAAATCCAACGTTTAGGCATAAAAATTGGCGACCACGTCATTATCCAGAGGGCGGGGGAAGTAATCCCGGAAGTGGTAAAAGTCCTAAAAAACAAGCGCACCGGCCACGAAAAAGAATTTCACCTACCCAAACATTGCCCGATTTGCAATGCGGCTATTATCCGGCCGGAAGGAGAAGCCGTCGCTCGCTGTATCAACGCCGAATGCCCCGCGCAGGTCAAAGAACGTATTCGTCACTTTGCCACCCGGGCCGCCATGGACATTGAGCACGTCGGACCAGCATTAGTAGAACAGCTGGTGGACCAAAAGCTGATAAAAACCCCCGCCGATTTATACGATTTAGATTTCAAAACCTTAAAAAACCTGGACCGTTTTGCCGATAAAAGCGCCCAAAACGTGATTGATTCCATCGAAAAAAGCAAAAGCCGCCCGTTTGACCGGGTGCTGTATGCATTGGGGATTCGCCACGTTGGTTCACATATCGCCAGCATCATTGCTCAGCATTTTCACTCTATCGATGAAGTGATGAATGCATCCGAAGCCGAGCTTACCCGGGTGCGCGAGATTGGGCCCAAGGTGGCACAGAGTATTGCTGCATTTTTCCAACAAAAGGGTAATCGTCACCTGATAGCGAAACTAACGGCTAACGGACTGCAGCTTACGGCTACCACCCCAAAGGGGCCCCAACCCCTCAAAGGCAAAACTTTCGTCTTTTCCGGCACACTTGAAACCATGAGCCGCGAAGCCGCCCAAGAGCAGGTGGTCAAGTTGGGCGGGGCGTATAGCTCTGCGGTATCAAAAAATACGGATTATGTGGTGGCGGGGGAGAGCCCGGGCTCCAAGCTGGAAAAGGCCAAAAAATTAAGGGTAAAAGTCATCAGCGAAAAAGACTTTAATAAATTAATGATGCGCGGTAATTTTTAGTGAAAAATGACCCGTAGGGTAAATTCTAAAGTAAGCGATTGGCCCGGATAAAGAAACATCCCACGCTCTTGAGTAAACTGGTCTAGCCGGTCTAACATCAATTCTTCCCAGCAGGTAAACGGACCCTCATCCCGATCATTCCAGAGCACCGCGGCACGGTCACCCTGTACTTTGGTAATTTCAACATCGTATTCATCATATACAAGCCTAGTGGTGGTTCGACCCTGTAAATCCGGGAAATGCATATCACATTTAGTTGCATCGGTTAAAACACCATCCGCCGGCGTAAATATATGACGAGCTTCCCGATCTTCTGTAGTTTCATCGCGGTAGGGTAAGCCATCAACACCCAACAGCCGTAACCCA
>JBAZQH010000048.1:0-12400 GCA_041645285.1 Candidatus Margulisiibacteriota bacterium
AACGTTCTATAATCGGGAAAGGAGGCATTCAACGCTTAATTATCTGTCACCCTGGAATTATGAACAAAAGTTCTCCATGGCGGCATGATTGAGTGTCCGTTTTTTCGGGGAAAGATCAGAGTGACAATATAACCAAGTTAAGCGAGGCCCATATACCCCTGGAGCGAGGGACCGACTGTCTGAGGCCGAAGGCCGAGTTTCGGGCCCGAGCGAAATGGGGTATATGGCCGAGCGTCCTTGGATAGTCATTGACAGAAAAATCGGGGCGACAGGATTCGAACCTGCGACTTCATGGTCCCAAACCATGCGCTCTACCAAGCTGAGCTACGCCCCGATTTGCTAGATAAATTATACCATTTTTGATATAATTTGCGCCATTCCGCCAGAGAAGAGGGGTTATTGTGAAAATCATAAAAAATGAACGTTTGGCAAATTCCGTCAAGCTGGAGATTGAGGTGCCGTCGGCTGAATATCTGGCGGCGTGTGAAAAAACTTTAAATGCGGCGGCCAAAGAAATCAAAATTCCTGGTTTTCGCCCGGGAAAAGCGCCCAAGTCATTGGTTGAGCGCAGTATTGACAAAGAATACATTTCTTCCCGCGCGGCCCAAAATTTGATATCTGATTTATATCCAAAAATTTTGCAGGAAACGCAGATCAATCCGGTTGATTATCCCAATCTTTCAATCATTTCTTCGGATGAAGGGAAGCCATTTGTATTTTCGCTTGAGGTGGAAGTTTATCCGACAGTAAAACTGGGTAATTATAAGGGAATCGGCGTCAGCCGCCTGCCGACTGCGGTGGTTGAGGAGGATGTTGAAAAAGTAATTGGCTCACTGCAGGACCGTTTTGCCCGGTATGAGGATAAAAAAGATGCGGCGGCAGCGCAGGGAGATTTACTGGAAATTGATGTTGAAGCCAAAGAGGGCGAAAGCATATTTCAGCCCTTGACGATTAAAGACGTGAAATTGGTATTAGGGGAAGGCATTTTTGCGCATGAGTTTGATCAACAGCTGTTGGGGGTAAAAGCCGGAGAAGCCAAGAATTTTTCGGTGAGTTTCCCTGCAGGGCATTATCTGAAAGAGGCGGAAGGGAAAGTATTAGATTTTAAGGTTGCGGTCAAAAAGGTATCCGGCAAGGAAACTATCCCCCTAGACGATGCTTTTGCAAAGCAGGTCGGCCGTTTTGGCAGTTTGGGGGAGTTGCGCGACCAAATCCGCGCCAATCTGGAAATAGAAAAAAAACAGGACGCGGATGCGGACTTGCGCAACAAATTGGTTGAAGAAATATTGAAAGGGACCAAAGTAGATGCGCCCCGGGCCATGGTCAATCGCGAAGTTGAAATCATGTTGGACGAAGTGAAGCATTCCTTGTCCCACAACGGCTTGACGCTTGAGGCCTATCTGGGCAGTTTGCGCAAGGATGAACCGCAGTTGAGGGATGAATTGTTTGCGCCGGCCAAATCCCGCGTGGAATCCAAAATCACTTTGCGTGAAATTGCGAAAGCCGAGCAACTCAAAGTTGCCACCAGCGAAATCGAAATGGAACTTTCAAAAATGGCGGTCAGCGCGGGAAAAACCCTAACCGAGTTTAAAGCCACCCTGAATGACGGCGGGATGGAGTTTGTGGAAGATTATTTATTAAGGCAAAAGGCGCTGGATTTTATTGTCAAGGAAGCCAAGCTGACGTAAGCCGTTTGCCTTCTTCTACCCGCTTGATATTTTTAAAATAGCTTTTCCCCCCTTTCCGCCTAAATAACTACCCCAAAAAGTGAAATTTTTCCTCACATAAACGATAATGAGGCAGGAAGTGATTAGGCTATGACAATTTGTGAAACAATAAGTTCCATTGCCGATCCGATTAAGTATTTTAAGGATAAGGGCGGAAGAAATTTTCGCATTGAGGATAACGATTTAAACGAAAAGGATGCTTATCTTCAGTTGAGTGAGGCGGACAGCAATCAGGACCAAACGATTACTTTGGTAGAATATGCTGCTTTTAGCCAAACTGCCGCTTGCAGTTCAGTTGGTTTTACGGATCAACAATTAGCAGTTTTTAGGGCAGTGGATACTCTTTTTAACGGTGCTAATGCTGACCAACTAAATGCGTTAAGTTTTTTGCTGGAAAAAGATGACCCCGCGGTTATAGTTGCATTGCTTGAAGCTTTATCTAAACTGCTCTTTATGCCCGAAGGAACCGAAAAAGCCAAGCTGACAGAAAAACTAGTCCAAAAATTAACCACTTTTGCGCTGGCAGACAGAGACGTTGCAGTAAAGCTCTTGACTCAAATCAAAGCACTGGGTGAAATGATTGTGCGATGGGACGATAAAAAGCATGGCGGGACGGAACGCAAAACATACAGTAGAGCGGTAAAGATATTGGAAGACGCTTATCCGGGAATTTCAGCTGAATGCGCAGTAGAAAATGTATTTATGAAAGCTCCGGTATTGAGTCATTTGCGGCCAATTTGGGATTGGTTGGGAGAAACAAAGTACGGAGGGCGCCCCCCTGCGGCGCTAATTTATAGAGCACTTTTGCCGGTGAGTGGAAATGCAGAATGGCGTGATTTAACCATGACTAATATTCCGGATAGTATTTTGCCGGAAGTATCTGCTGCAGATAAGGAAGTTTTTCGCAATGCTGCTGGTGCGCTGTTTTTACCGCGCATGCCGCAGCGTGAAATTAATCTGGGATTGGAGCTATTCGATGCGGTCGGCGCAGGCATTCTTTTTCCGGGATTTAAAAAGGAGGAGGAGTTTAGTTTGGGGGAATATTTTCCTGGCCAGCTGAAAAATGATTGTGCTTATAACTCACTCCGTTGTCCGGCCAATTATATTGGAAGTTATGGTATGGGCGGTTCTGCAATTACCCAACATCTGGCGGCAGAAGAAACCAAGCTAAAAAAACCCTTTGGTTATTATCTGGAAATGAAAGTTCCCTTTATTCCCTTTTGGCATGATGCGGAAGCTGCCGAAGCCATTGGATTGCAAATAAGCGTTGGAACCAAAAGGACCAATTACGTTTCGAGCGGAAAACTTTATCTAAGGAACGGGGTTGATTCTGATAGTATTTTACACACTGTCTCGTCATATAAGGTTGGCAGTTATAGCTATGCTTCCACCGTGCGCGCGTTTAATAATTATTATGTTGATTTTATTCTGAATTTTCGCATTCGATCCGAGGATGCACCTTATGTTTCTTACGGATTATTGGGATTGAGGTGGGGATGTGCCGCAGTTGAAAATGAGGTAGAAGTAAAAAGTAATTATAAGGGCATGCGCATTGCGTTGCAACCAACCCCCGCCGGGTGGCAACCATACTATGCATTGATTTTGTTGCCGATTTCACTCGGCTTTTAATTTAAAGAAGGTGGAGTGTTTATGCAAAGCTTGTCAATTCAAGATGTGCCGATCAGATATCGTAAATATTTAAAATTTGGTGACGCCCAAGGTAACGGCAATGGCAAAATTGATTCTCTCGATGAGGTTAAGTATGCCATTGGATATTATCTGGGAGAACATAAAGCGGCGGGCAAAGTTAATCGCTTTGTAATCTATGTTAACCAGCAGACGGATAGTTTTCAAACGGTTCAAGGGGTCAAAGCTGAACAGTTGATTTATGTCAAAGGCAAAAACGGGGAGATTGTTCCGGCGCCATCTGAAAGTTTGGCTGAACCCATACCCCCAGCCCAAACCGCCGCGCCAGAAAAAGCTTTCCCAAAACCTGGATTTCCTTTCTTTCGCAGGTCGGTGGGTTTAACTTTTAAATCAAACGTATTGGTGTTGGCAAAGGGCGACGAGACGATGGTTTTTGGTAATTTGCCTGATGAATTATTACCCAGAGATTATAATCCAGATAACCCTTCGAGCAGTGATCCTGAGTTGCCGGCAGCAGACAAACCGGCTTTTCGAGAAGTGACCGAACCGGTGAACGATCCCATGAGTATGTTTCCGATGGTTGGGTTGAAGTTGTTTGGGTTTTTGACGGCTGGATTTGGGATCCATCATCGGTTGTTTTTTTCGGATGAGCCAAATTGCGACCCCAGCTTGGGCGAAAAAAAAGTGGATTGCATTGACAATTCAATTTATGACGAAGCCAGGGGAGATTATGCTATTAACCAATATTTATATCTGGCGGGTAAAACTAAAATACCGGTGGCTGGATTTGCAGAATTGGAGTTGCCTTTCCTTTCTTTTGGCATGCGTAATTTGGGGAGCAGCTATCATTATGCGCTGGGCCTGCAGGCGGATGTCGGGGGAGCTGCCTATATGCCATTTAAACAAAATGTGTACATAATTAATGGGATCGATTTTGGCAACGAATTAGAATATGTGGGCAGTCGCGAAAAAGTTGGCGAACTTTCTTATCGTGCACATGCCTTTTATACTGATCTAATGCTTGCCATGAAAATCGGTGGTGAAGCGGGCTTGTGGTCTGTTGGATTTTCTGGCGTCAGCTTAGGGTGGGTTTCTAGTGTGGCAAAATTTAAAGCAGAAGCCGCTGGCATGGATTTTCATTATTCTGGTTCAAGAAAAGATGAATTTTGTGTTTTGCCTTTGGGTATTATGTCAATTTCTTATGAGGGTTATCTAAAAAGTAGATAGTTCTTTTTCCCAATCTGGAATTGTCAGTGTTTTCCCCATCGTTTATGACAAAAGACCAATCAAATCCTACCTCAACCCGGTGCGGCATGGATGGCCCGATAGGGTAAATTATGCTCGGGAGAAAATTGCAATTGAGGAAAAAGTGTTTGGCAAGGTATAATGCTGGGGTAGTGAGCTAGTTGCTAGCGGGTTTCAAGCTAGGAAGCTACGCACTAACTCGAAAGGAGTTTTAAAATGAAATCGATTGCGCAACTGATTCCCATGGTAGTAGAACAAAGCTCACGAGGGGAGCGGGCCTACGACATTTTTTCGCGTTTACTGAAGGAACGGATTATTTTTGTGGGGACCGCGATCGACGAAGAAATCGCTAATGTAATCATTGCCCAATTATTGTTTTTGGATTCAGAGGATTCCACCAAAGATGCCTACGTTTACATCAATTCACCGGGGGGCGTGGTGACCGCGGGCCTGGCTATTTATGACACAATGCAGTACATTAAAACCTCGGTTTCAACCATTTGTGTGGGGCAGGCAGCGTCGATGGGGGCGCTGTTGTTAACGGCCGGGGCAAAGGGTAAAAGGTTTGCTTTGCCCAATGCCCGGATTATGATCCACCAGCCGCTGGGCGGGGCGCAGGGGCAGGCCACCGATATTGAAATCCAGACGCAAGAAATATTGCGCATCAAAACCATGCTGCATGGAATTTTGGCCAAACATACCGGCCAGTCCATTGATAAGATTGAAAAAGATACCGAGCGGGACTATTATATGAGTGCGACCCAGGCTTTGAAATACGGCTTGATTGACGAAGTTATTGAAACCCGTAAAGTTTTTGGCCCAGGCGGCGAGGGGTCCGGCTCAGCAGCCAAAAAGAAATAGGGGTGAGCTTTTGTCCCATAAGGAAAAAGCGGAAAAAAACCGGCCGGAAAACTTGACGGAGTGGCACGAAGAGCTGCCGTTAATCCCACTGCGGAATATGGTGGTTTTTCCCCAGATGATTGTTCCTCTCTTTATTGGTCGCAACAAATCGGTCAAGGCCCTGGAAGATACGCTGGCCAAAGAACGCCTGGTGGTGTTTTCTTCACAAAAAGACGAAGAAGTGGAAGAGCCCCAGCCGCAGGATATTTGCCGTATCGGGACGCTGGCCGAAATTGTACAAATGCTGCAGCTGCCGGACGGCACCACCAAAATTTTAGTGGAGGGGATTGCCAGAGCCCGCATTGAGGAATTTGTATCACTGGACCCATACTTCAGGGTTGAAATTTCACGCATTACGGAAACCGAAGAGGTTGGCGTTGAAACCGAAGCCCTGATCCGCCTGGTCATCAAACAATTTGAAAATTATGTCAAACTTAACAAGCGCATCCCCTCCGAGACCTTGATGTCGATTATCAATGTGGACCATCCGGGAAAACTGGCGGATTTGATTGCTTCTTACTTGTCATTAAAAGTGGACGAAAAGCAGTCGATTTTAGAGGCCATGGCCCCGGACAAAAGGTTGAAGCGGTTGTCGGAAATTTTGGATAAGGAAATCGAGGTATTGGAAGTTGAGAAAAAACTGCAGGGCAAAGTGCGCCGGCAGATAGAAAAAGTGCAAAAAGAATATTATTTGAAGGAAAAATTGCGGGCCATCCAGGAAGAGTTGGGGGGAGAAGGCGGCGACGAGTCGATGCAGCCGGAAATTTCCGAATTCCGCAAGAAAATTGAAGCCGCGAAACTGCCGGATGATATAAAAGAAAAAGCCAAAAAAGAACTGGATCGCCTGGAAAAGATGCCGTCGATGGCGGCGGAAGCGGCGGTCATCCGCACTTATTTGGACTGGCTGGTGGAACTGCCCTGGAAGAAAAAATCGCGCAGTAAATTAGACATTGCAGAAGTGGAAAAAAACTTAAACCAGGATCATTACGGATTGGAAAAAGTTAAAGAAAGAATTTTAGAATATTTTGCGGTGCTGCAGCTTACCGGAAAAATTGGCGGGTCAATTTTGTGTTTGGTGGGGCCGCCGGGAGTTGGAAAAACCTCGGTTGCCAGCTCCATTGCCAACGCGATGGGCCGGAAATTTATCCGGGTGTCGCTGGGCGGTATCCGGGATGAGGCCGAAATCAGGGGACACCGCCGGACTTACGTCGGAGCGCTGCCGGGGCGTATCATTCAATCAATTCATAAAGTTGGCGTTAACAACCCGGTGTTTTTGTTGGATGAAGTGGACAAAATGGGCGCGGATTTTCGGGGTGATCCGTCGGCGGCATTGCTCGAGGTCCTGGATCCAGAGCAAAACAAAAACTTCAGTGACCATTATATGGAAGTGAATTTTGACTTATCGGACGTTTTCTTCATTGCCACTGCCAATACCATGGATCCAATTCCCCGGGCCTTGCGTGACCGCATGGAGCTGATCCAGATGTCGGGTTACACCGAAGAAGAAAAAATGGGTATTGCCAAAGGATTTTTGATGCCGAAGGAGCTGGAGAAACACGGGTTAACCAGTGACACGGTTGTTTTTGAAGAAGATGCTTTGCTCTCAATTGTCAGGGAATATACTAAAGAGGCAGGCGTCAGAAATTTGGAACGTACCGTTGCCAAAATCTTGCGCAAAATTGCCACCAAAATTGTGCGGGGAGGACAGAAAAAAGACCAAACTTTTACCGTAAAAAAATCGGACTTACAGGAGTATTTGGGCGCCCCGATGTACAAATATGCGGAAATTGAGGCAAATGACTTAGTGGGGGCGGTAACCGGCCTGGCGTGGACGGAGGTGGGGGGCGATACCATGACAATTGAAGTTACGGTGATGAAGGGGAGGGGAAATTTGACCATTACCGGACAGTTGGGGGACGTGATGCAGGAATCGGCCAAGGCGGCGTTGAGTTTTATCCGCACCGAGGCCGCAAACCTGGGGTTGGACGAGTCGTTCTACCGAAAATTTGATATTCATATCCATGTACCGGAAGGCGCAGTGCCTAAAGATGGTCCATCGGCTGGTATTACCATAGCTACGGCACTGGCTTCGGCGCTGACCAAAATTCCGGTTAAACGTGACGTAGCCATGACAGGGGAAGTCACATTGCGCGGCAACGTTTTGCCGATTGGCGGCTTAAAAGAAAAGCTTTTAGCGGCCCGGCGCGCCGGCATAAAGGTAGTGATTTTGCCGGAAGAAAATAAAAAAGACCTGGACGAGATCATGAAGGAATTACCTAAGGACATGCAGTTTCATTTGGTCAAAACCATGCAGGATGTTTTGCCGCTGGCGCTGACCCGTTTGCCGGAAAAAGCGGCGTTGGCGTCGTCCCATTCGACTGCTGGTTCGGCCCTTGAAGAAAAAGAAACCGAAATGGAAGAAGATATTCCAGAAGATACGCCACCGTCCAAATTTATTCCACCTTCACCGCGTCCCGGACAGGATTATCCCCCGCATTATGACGGGCGGATGTGGGTTTGAAGTAGTTGATCTTTCGTCAATCTGCTGACGCTTTTAGCCATTTTCGACACTGCCACGGTTGATTTCTCTGGCAAGAAACTTGCTTCTCTTTTGATGTGGCTACTTTAATCCCAATCGACAAAATTGAACACAAAATTTACCTGATCCGTGGGCAGAGGGTGATGTTGGACAGAGATTTGGCGGCTTTGTATGGGGTTACAGCTAAAGTATTAAACCAAGCAGTAAAACGAAATAAGCGCCGGTTTCCAAGAGACTTTATGTTTCAGCTCAATTCAAATGAAGCATTAAGGATTTTACGTTTTGTCAAAACATCTTCAAGGTCACAATTTGTGACCTTGAAGCGAGGTCAAAACATTAAATATTTACCTTATGCATTTACGGAGCAGGGGGTTGCAATGCTGTCATCAGTATTGAAATGTGCTAAAGCAGTTCAGGTCAATATTGCAATTATGCGGGTTTTTGTAAGGTTACGTTATGTTTTGGCAACCCATCGAGATTTAGCGGACAAATTAGATCGACTCGAACGAAAATTCGGGGTCCGCTTGGATAAACACGACGTTGAAATTCATAATATTTTTGCAGCAATCCGGCAGCTGATGGAACCACCAGCAGAAAAGCCAAGGAAAATAGGTTTTATTGTTGATAGAGAATAATTTCAAATAGAAAGGAGGTGAAAAATATGAACAAAATCATTGGTGCTTTTATTTGTCTTTTTGTGGTTGGTTTGGTATGTGCGGGCTGCGGCAACCAAAAATTGAGCGATGCACAAAGCGAAAGTGTGCAGGTTTTTAAGGAAGTACCCAAGGATGAGCGCTTGAGTGAGTTTAATGATGCTTTTGGAAAGGTAAGTAATGAAGCTAGTGCTCAAGCAGCTTTGGGTATATTTGTTGAATACGTGAACAGTCGGGTAAAAACCGATGCTACAATTTCTGCCCGCGGCAATGATGCGCCGTTTGTTTCAGACGACCTGATCGCGAAAATTGCGCAAAAGCAGGCATCTGCGATGGCGCTGGCCGCGCGGGGAGGCGACTCCTCACAAGTTGGAATTAGCGCGCGCAAAATTGCGCAAACCATTAACAGCTTGACGGTTGAAGGCCAGGCCGCGGTACCCGAGGAAGTAGTGCAGGAAATTGATGCGCGCGTGCGCGAGGCCTTGCCCAATCTTGCCAAAAATGATTCGTCGCTGATGCAGCCGATTGAAGCGGTGGTGGTGGGTTATGTGATCCACACCGGAGATGACGGCGGGGCCGGCCCGTCTTCGGTGCAGGTTAGTGCTTCCAGCGAGCAGGTTGAGCAGTTTGTGGAAAAAGTTATTGAATAAAGAAGGAGGTGAAAAAAATGAAAGTTAAAATATCAATTTGTTTAGCGTTAATGATTTTGCTGTTGTTATCCGGCGTGGCTTTGGCGGGGAGCGGCGGCGGCGGCAGCGCTACCCCCAGTTATTATACTTTTGACGACTTAAAAAATGAGGCCGAGGCGGCTGCGTATTCGTTTTATTTTTACAATTATTATAAGCCCGGCACCGCCTTGGCCAATTTGCCGTACTCTCCGGCTGAAACCATTTATTGCAAGTTGAAAAGACAGAGAAGAAATGTCAAGGGTTTTGGGGTCAAGGTATTGAATGAATATAGTTTTCCCTGGGATTACATTAGTTATAATTTACGGAAGGGCGACTTAATATTTTTGCGGAGCGGGGGCATTGCCGGGTATGTGGTTCGCTACGTTTCATCTTTTACGCACGTGGCGATATTATATGATGCACCCGAAAAAATTACATTTGAATCGTTAAAGTCCAACGGAGTTAATTTATATTATCCCTCCACCCGCAGCTGGGATCATATTGTTACTTATTCGGTTAAAAGAATTAAATCCAGTGCTTTAAGTTCCACCAGCGTTGAGCAGGCCGTCGCGGCGGCAGTCAGAAGTTACTCTGGCAAGCCCTATTTTCCGAATTTAGCCAAGAACCGCTATTCGGTAACCGAGTACTTTAGGAAATGGAGCGACAAAAATGACATGGATTCAATGTATTGCAGTAAGTTGGTTTACCAAATGTTTAAGGGTTACGGCATAAATTTTGATACCAACCGCACGCGGAGTTGGGGTTACCCTTACTATTCGGGTGATTATGATTTTAATGGCAGCTATGTTATGAACGCGTGGATTGGGGTCTCGCCGGATGATGTTTATTATTCGGACAAGTTGGATTCGGATTTGTATCTGGAAGGGGCCGAGAATTTGGATGACATGTTGTCGGGGTCATTGTTTTAGTCCTATATATTTGTGAGGGGCAAAATGCAATACGGGTGCTTGATTTTTATATTATTAATTATTATTGTCGGGAATGCGGCGGCTTTTAACAATGAGGAATATGCTTATGCGGTGCGTTTTCCCGACACGTACAGCTCGCCCACGTTAGTCAGAATTAATCTGGAATCGGAAAAATTTACAGACGTGGCCAAGGTGCCGGAAATGTCGAGTTTTATGACAATTGATGGGAAGGGCGATGTTTTGATCCCACAGCATATAGGGATTGATACACTTGGGAAAACGGTTGAAAAATATTTTGCCCATAATTGTAAGGTTAAGCAAATTATCAAAAACCGCGGCGACGGGCCGTTGTGGGCTATTCCTTATAAGGATGACATTTACGTAATACTATATTTTAGCGAAGACCAGCCAAACCAGCCGCCGCAGCACCATTCAACTTCAATAGAAAAATATCGTTTGGCCAATGGAAATTACCAGTTTACTGAAGAAATTGATCTTGGCGAAGGAACTTACTTTGTCCCTTCCTCGATGGATGTTGACCGCGAGCACGCCAGACTGATAATCGCGACCAGTTTCCTTATGCCGTCGGTGGATAAATATAGCCAAATACTTTTATCGATGGTTAGCTTGGACACGGGTAAGCTTGTGGCGCAAAAACGCTTGCGTGAATGCGCCGGAGTTTACGCGGTTGCAGTAGCGAATGACGATAAAGTATATATCGGGGCAACTTACAAAAGTTGCGCAAAAAAGGATGAGGGAGAAGTAAATCTTTGCGATTACCTTTGTGTTTATGACGCGGGTTCGTTGGCTTTTATCAAAAAAGTTCCGGTTGGCCCCAAATTGGTCCGGCGGCTGGTGTATGCGCCCGACGAGAAAAAATTGTATGCTGGTTATGATGGGACGCGCCTGCACCGCCGCCCGGGCTTGACCGTGATTGATTGCCGGACGGACAAGGTAATTAAAGATATTAAGTTTGAACGGTTTGACCGTATGGAATATGTTGGTAAACATAAGTTATTGGTAACGGGCCGGGTTGCCGGCGAAACCGAGCGTTTTTGCCTGTACGTTATTGATACTCAAAAAGATGAAATTGTGCGAAAAGTTCCGGGCATGTACCGGTTGATTTCCAAAAACCTGACCGATTGGTAATTATCCAACATGCGGCTGTTTATTTTTTCTCTGATTTTATTCTTTTTTTCATTCCCCCAGCAATGGGGGAATTTTTTTGGGTTGATGTGGGTTGCTTTGGTACCGCTCCTCTGGTTTTTGGAAGAGCGGCGCGACGCCCCCCGCCGCCAATTTATTTGGTTGTGCGGATTTTACGGGCTTTTCTTTTTGGGATTATTCTGGATGTCGCCGCGATCAGTAGTTTTTCGCCTGGCGGACGGTTGGGAAGGGATAAAATTTGGTTTACTGTATTTACAGTGTATTTTAGGATATGCGGTAACCTTTTGGCTGGCGCTGCGCCTTAAAGAAAAACTGCCCCTTTGGCTGGAATGCCTGGTTTTCCCGATTTGTTTTGTGGTTTATGAGTTTTTGGCATCGGTTTTCCCGGAAGGCTTTCCGCTTTTTACCGGGGTGACGCAGGTAGGCAACATATATTTTTTGCAGTCAGTCAGTATCTTTGGGCCCTGGGGCATTACCTTTTTACTCTATTTATCAAATTATTTGATTTTTAAAGCTGGGTTTGTGTGGTGGTGCGGCTGGGTGTGGGGTGATGCAGACCAGCGGCAGCGGCGTTTGGGGTTACAGCTTTTGTTGATTTTATTGGTAGTTTGGTCGCTGAACTATGCTTATGGCTGGGTAAGAGTTGAAAATGGGAAAAGGATGAATGACGTCAAGCGGCCCACGGCAAAAATTTGTTTGGTCCAGCCCAATCTGAATTTTGCGGACAGTATTTTGTCCGGCAGCATGGATTATTTTTATAACCGGGGATTGCGCCGATTGGTTTATTTAACCCAGCCCGACAAAGATTGTGACCTGGTGATATGGCCGGAATTGGCACTTCTGCGCAGTATTGTGCAAACCCCCAGTCGTGTTTTTGATCAGTTTGCGGCAAGCCTGCATTGCCCGCTTTTATTCGGATCAAGTT
>JBAZQH010000049.1:0-12299 GCA_041645285.1 Candidatus Margulisiibacteriota bacterium
ATTGGGGGGGGGTGGGGTTATTCCAGCGGTAAATGGGGTGGCGCCGCGGAAAAAACAGTAGACAGTATTTATACCGCAACCGACATTGTCAGCCAGCTGAGCAGCACCGGAGCCGAGTTTGCTTTTAATTGGTCAGATGCAACCCGGGACAGCAGTTTACTCAATGGATTAGATCCGCAAAAAATATTGATTGATGGCTTGGACGAATATTATGCCACTACGCGCGGAGAAAAAGAGGGCGGCGGGCAGAAAACCGTCAGCAAAGAAGAATTGGAAATCCTGACGCAAATTACCAGTGAATTAATTGAATCTATGAAGAGCGGCCAGTGGGGAATCAATTCCGGACTGCAAATCTACTTTTCAAACCTGATGGAAAAAGTGTACCGCATCCAGGAATGCGTTGCCAAAGCCAACCAAACCACAAGCGAAATTGCCGGGATAGCGCACCAACAATTGACCGGGAAACCCAGTTTTTCTTCCGTGGATGCACAGCTGTTGCTTTCTCCCCACCAGTCTAAGGCCATGGGTTTTGTGTCTGACATGTTCGGCTGCCTGGAACAAATTACCGTCCAGCATAACCGTATGTCTGAATCCCGGAAACAAATGTGGCTTTCGGTATTGGATATGGCAGTTACACTGGTAGAGGTGGCCATTTCAGTAGTTGCCAACTCAACCAATAATAAATTAAAAGAAAATGAAAAAGCCATGAATGCTTCACAGATGAACATGAAAAGCATGGACACGGAATTGCAGAGTGCCACTACAAAGGAGCAAGCGTTAAAAATAATCAAAACCCAAGCTCCGAGCCGGATTGAAACGAATACGAAGATTCAAAAAACCAACAAAGAAATGGCTTCACTTTACAAGGAACTGGCTTTTGACCAAGCTCTGCGCGCGCTGATCAGCTTGTTATATCCCTGGATCCGGATTGCGGTAGATAAAGCAATCATCAGCCCTTTAATGGAAAAAAATAACCAGAAAGACGGGGTTGCGGTTGCGCTGGATACCGCTACCGATGATGAGCTGACAAATATGCATCGGGAAACCATTGCCTTAAGTTTGCAGTCTGGCGAAGCGCTTTTGGCCTCCACCGAAGCTGCCACCAATTATGCAGATTCTACTGCAATGTTTGACACTTTTTGGAGCACTGCCCAAAATTGTATAAATTCAATGCAAAAGTATACGGCGATCAAAAAAGCAATCAATGACTTAGGAAAAGCCCAGGTTTCAAGAAAAAGTCAGACCGAATTTGATGCATATAGTAAAGAAGCCGCGGATAAATTTGCAAAAATAGTTGATGAAATCAGTGCCTTAAAGGATTTGCTGGCTGCCGCCAACGGCGACCCGCAAAAAATAAAACCAATTGTTACCCGCCTGGAAACTCTCAATACCCAGATGGAAACATTAAAAGATCAGGTTGCCCAGGCCAGTGCCCTGGTGCCGGCGCTTTCTGACCCCACCCAACTGGACCAGGACCTGCCGGTTCCGCCGCCGTACTGCCTTCAAATGCAAATACAAAAGGCGTTCTCCCAATTTTCCCAGCAGGTTGCGAGCAGTACGTCCGCTTTAAATGCCTACCTTTCCGTGCTGGAGCAACAGGCAGCGCAAACTGAAGCGCCGGCCACAGCCGGCGCCACCGCCAGTTTGGATGATCTGGCAAAAACCGCCTCCCAGCTCTCCGATAGTGAAGTAGTTTCAGCCGGATTAACCCAGGATGTTCCGGAAACCGAAGCCATGCGCCAGTCCACCGTAAGCGCAGAAGGGAAACCGCTGTCAGAATTGAGTGAAAAAGAATTATTAGCGCTTTTGGCTGACCGGAGGGGATTAAGGGATGCACTGCTGCAAAGCAACCGGCCCGAAGCCTGCCGCAAGTTAGAAGTACAAATCAGTGGTCTGGAAAAAGCAATCCAGGAAGCGTCATCCGGCAATAACATACCCGAAGGCGTGGCCCCGGCAGATTATATAAAAATGTTGGAAGCGGAAAAGTCAAAGCTGAACACCCAGCTTAAAAACGCCGCAGACCCAAAAAAATCTACGGACTGGGCAGCCGTAAAAGCTACCGCCGCGGAAATTAATTTGATATTTTCAGAGTTAAGGAATAAGGTAAGAACGCGTCTCTTGGGGACTTCGAGCAAGGGTTCCGGAAACCGCATTAAACCCCGGATGTCGGAAACAGACAAGAGTGCTTGCGTGGAAAGGGAGCTCAATAATTTACTGGAACCTTATCTGGGAACATCGGAAGAACCGGCTTCCACCACTTCTCACAAAGATACGCCTAAAGATGTGCCTGAAGCCGCAAAAACTCCAACTAAAACCAATCCCGCTGACCCGAATCCAGAGCAAATTCCGTTAGCCGAATACCACCGCCAGGAAACCCAAGCCAAAACCGCGGTGGCCGCAACCGCCAGTGCCGCGCTGGATTTATCAAAGCTGCAATTTTTACCAGAAACCAATTACTACCGTCAACGGGCGGAAGCCGAACTGGCAGAAAAAAGCTTGTCTTCCCGCACTACCACCGCATCAATTTCTTAAAAAAATAACCCAAAACCATGCAAGTTTTTTGCCCCGCAATACGAATAAGTAAGTGGATAGGGAAAGAATATCATTGGAATCAGAGGAAATTTTATGGGTAACTCAACCGGAACTTCAGGCATGCCAGTCAGCTCTCAAATTGGGAGCAGGGTACTGGAAAAATTACGCCAGGTATTAAATCCGGAAAAATCCGACAGCTTGGTGAATAAACTTATAGCACAAAATGGCTCGACGCCGGAGACCCCGGCCAGCCAGGAAGACAACGCCAGTCAGTTTTTTCATTCACAGAAAGGCACAGTAGTATGAGTTACCAAGCCGGTTTAATGGTAAACGGGGCCAGCCAAATGGTTTCGTATAACACTAAACAGTCCAGTGCAGTTAAAACCGACGCCGGAGAAGCCAGTTTTATCGGCGCGGTATCCGAAAGCATTAAGGCGCAATTGGGGGCGGTAGCGGTAGCCGAAAAAGGAACTGTCAGGGAAGCAGATATCAACCAGCAGGAAGCCCAATTTGAAAAAACCGGCTGGATGAAAGAAGAAGAAGAAGCCCTGCAGTTTATTAATAAAATTGAGAAGATTTTAGGCCGCTCGCAGGCTTAAAAAGTTAAACCAAAAAGGAGGTGAAAAAACATGGGAGTATCCGCAATGTATCAAGGTATAGAAAACGGATTGGAAGCCATTAGCGCAGAACAAGAGGCAACGGTAAATACGATGTTGAACGACAATACCATCAACGGAATTTCGTTGGATGAATCTGCCGCCGCAGTAGAAATGGATTTGACAGTGCAGGGTTGGACCACCAAGGCAACCAACTTAATGCAGCCGGCAACCGCCGACAAGAACATTAAGCAAATGGTACAGCAAAAAACGGCCTAAGGCTTTAGGCAACAAGATAACGAGGGGTTCAATGACCTTGAACCTCTCTACTAATAGCACGGATTAAGCGGCTATTATTAGAGAGCACTAATATTCGGACGTTGCCAAAAACTTGAAGCAGGAGGGTAAAAATATGAATGGTACTTATGTTACGTCGGCAGCCACCGTTACCTCGGGCAAATTATCCATGCGCGCCGCGGCAGAAAATATGGCCGAAACTTTTTATGATACCCTGGCGGAGATTGTAACGGCTATGCAAAGTGATGACGAAAGCTCATCGTTGACACTCAACGGCAAAGTTTATACCCACGATGATTATGACCAATACTATTTTTCGCTGGCTTTGTCTAATTTTTCTTCGACGTGGGAAAGCGCCCTTTCCTCAAATCTGGGAATTTTAACTAAAATTTATGACATGAATGAAAAAGCCGGTTACAGCGGCTAAAATCCCGAGGTGGAGTTTAAGCTATGTCATTTGATTCTGGTTTGCAATACGGGTTAGTAAAACCCAGTTGGCCCATGGACTGGAACCCGCCGGATTACGAAAATGCTTTTGTCCAGGAAGATTCCTCGGTTGATGCTTCTTCCGCCAAGCAGTTTTTAAGCTATTTGACCGAAGGCCTAAAATTTTTACCCTCTGGCGTGATTGACTGGCTGACCGGGGACGGAGAAGTGGAAGATTGTAGTGGCCAAGGATTAGCCGGCGCCACGGACGCGGAAGGCAACTGGCTGGGAAAAGGAGCGCTTTCGGGCAACGCCAACATTGATTTTTATATGGCCGGCAGTGACTATTCATTGTTTGATGACCTGGCCAGCTCACCGCTTTCTGTTGAACTCTATAACCAGTATATTGATTTTGACGCCGTGGACTTAAGCGGGAACTGGAGCCAAATCCAGGCCACCATGAACAAATACTTAAGCAACCAGAATATTTACGAATTTATTCTGTCCGGAACCTATCG
The DNA here is from genome assembly GCA_041645285.1 of Candidatus Margulisiibacteriota bacterium. Classification (GTDB taxonomy): domain Bacteria; phylum Margulisbacteria; class WOR-1; order JAHJIW01; family JAHJIW01; genus JBAZQH01. Next base: position 4,370 of record JBAZQH010000049.1, read on the forward strand.
CCAATGCAGCAGCGACGAGCTTTACGATGTCCTGTTGGGCATGCAGGAAATCAAGCGGGAGTTTACTTACGCCATGTGTTCAATTTTTGGTCCGTTCTCTGCGCTGGGAAAATATACCACCACCGAGAGCGAAGACGGGGAAACCAAAGCAGTTTACGAAACCGTACAAGATGAGGCCCTGCTCAACCAAATGTCTTCGTTTTTATCCGGGGTAGGGGCGGAGATTGACTGCCACAACATTAATTTAATTACATCCTTTTTCTTGTTCCAGCAAAACCTGCATTATTACATGGCGCTGATTTTGGGGCAGGCCTCCCCAGAGGATGTAGCCGGGTTATCGGCCGAAGAAGCTTCGGCCATCCGGGACTGGCAATCCTACCGCGATGCGGTAGCCGGGGATGATATGCAAAAGTGGCAGGATATATATGATGAAGAAATGGATAAGGCGGAAGATGACCGTGATCAATCCAAGATCGCAACCGCAAAGGAAAAAATCTGCGCATACCAGGAACTTTTTGCGCCGGATAGTGAATCCAGCGTTTTCTGGAGCGATGATTTTAGCGGTCACGATTATACTTTCCAACCTTACCTGACAGTTGCAGCTACGCCGTATTATGCTTACGGTTGGGATACTTATTCTGCGGGTGATTTGAATACCCTGGCTACCACCAACGCCACGGCTAATGCTTTGGCATTGGGTTCAGCGTGGTCTTCCTCCTCATGGGCACAGGTTAATGGTTATGCTAACAGTACCGTGATTAATTCATACCAAGATAATTGGGCGGTGGTTGCTTATGCGATGGCCTATTCCAGCAGTACCCAGGAATTTACCCGGATTGCTACCTGCGGAGCATTTAATATCATGCGCTACGCACTTTATCACACCCAGATAAACGAATATGATGACAAATTAGATGCGGCCAAATGGCAGGAAATTCAAGATAAAAAGCTGGCCGGCAAGCACCGGGCACAGAGAAGGGCCAGTGAAAATACGGTTGAAGCCAGAATTGCCTCCGCCCATAAAAAAAGAAAAAATGCCGCTAAACAGGCGTCAATGAAAAGCTCAAAATCCCGCCAAAATCAAACCCAGGCGGTATCTTAAAAGTGTATCCCCTAAAGTAAAAATAATCCTCATTTTTATGCAAGTTTTTCGCCCCAAAACACGATAAATTAGTGGAATGGAGTGAATAGTATGGCTTCAAATTATGCAGTTTCCGCAAACCAAACCGGCACCTCGGGGAAACCCCAGGTTGGTGGAAATAAATTTAAACCACTGGTGGCCGAAAAAGAAAACATTCCTCTGACGTCACCAAATGAAAAAGCATTGCAACCCACACAAATGAGAGCTACTTCTGCTTCAGCCTGGGTACGGGAAACGGACTCAGTAAAACTTAGCGATTCCGACAAAAAAGACCAAGCACCCGAACTGCAATTCGAAACTGCGCTGGACAAAGGAATCCATGCGGTTGGTAGTGCGGTAGGTGCAGTGTTGACTGGCGCCGCAATTATCTGGACAGGAGAAACCCCGCAAGGTAGGGCCGCTTCCCAATACAGCGATCAAGCGCTTCCCTCATTAACCACGGAACAAGAAGAAATCGCCAATGCACATACAGCGGCCTACGCCGCCGTAAAAAATGCCGGCCATAATGAAGGGACCAAGGGAGTTTTTAGCCGGGCTTACGAGGCGGTAAAAAATAGAGTTGATGCCGCATTTACCCGGGAACACGCCCTAGGATCAGGGGTATCGCATGCCCATCTAACACAAAAAATAAAAGAACGAACATTTAAAGAACAGCAAGCAATCGATGATGGAATTTTAGCCGCGCTGGAAACCAAGGAACAGTTGGAAACCGGCCTGGCTTAACCGGAAAGTAAAATGGCAAAGAAAAACAGTAAAAAGTCGGAAATTAAAGTAGTCAACGAATTAATCAGCCAGCTGATTTTGCGGGCCGAGGCGTGGGGGCGCAAAGATTATTACACGCCGCTTAAATTGGAAGAAATGCAGCTGGAGGCCTCCCAAAAGTTAATCGGCGAACTCTTATCAGAAAAAGCTAATCTGGAATACGAACTGCACGCCATCGGCACCAATAAACGGGATGCGCTGATTAAAATTGAACGGCTGAACACTTATGTTTTGCGTGCCAAATATTCTATGCAAAAGCATATCGATAAAATCAAAGCCATGCTGGGCAAAAAAATCGGGGATAAGGATAAGCTAACCGTAGCCGTTGCACACATTGGTAAACAACCCAATGTTTCTGTAATGGTCGGCAGCAACTGAGGAGCAATCCCATGGGCGTTAACCTAGTAGTTGAAAATGCCGCCAGCCAAGAGGTAGCGGCCGCAGTCTCCACCCAAGCCGTTTTAAACCAGGCCGAACAAATCCGCAAAGAAACGGCTACCAGCCAGGGAATTGACAAAACCAGTGATGCTACCCGCATCAAAGAATTACTCAACACCAACCGGAACAAATCCGGCATCAAGTGTATTTCCAATCTCCTCGACAAGCTGTCTTCTTTGGGCGTGGCCCCATTAAGCGAAGCCGCAAATAAAGCGGGGAAACAACAAACCTTAAACCAGGAAGAAGTTACCCCGGAAGGTAAAGCCAATCTCGATGACCAAGTGGATATTAATGAGGCCGCTTTAAAAATTTTGCGGCAAACCCAGGAAGATCACTCACAGCAAAAACCGGGTTCCCAACCAGAAGCCGCCCAGACGGTGCTGGACGAAGAAGGTAAGGAAGCCATTTCCCAATATCCACAGCTCTTCTCCGAATACCTGGTCAGCGCTAACCCCGAACTTAAGAAAAAATTAAACCAGATGGAGGGCTTGCTGGAAGAGCAGGGGGTATCCGTCCGAGAAATAAAAGCGGTTCAAAGCAAGGCGGCCAATTCGGTCCGGCAGGAAATTACCCAGCAAATTCGCGATGCTTACTTAAAAACCCTGACTTCCAAGAAAAAATCAATTGAATTGGTTATGCACCAGCGACAACTAAAAAACCTGATTGATTCGGCTTTTGGGATGGACAAAATTGGCGGTGGTGATTTTGGCGGCCAGGCCACCGATTTGACCGGGGTGATCCAAACCGTCGTCAAAGACGCCAAGGATGAAATGGCAGACTGCGTTAAAGATAAAATGCAGGAACTTTTGATCGAACAACATTTTAAAAACGGCGATCCTAAAGCAGAAGTCAAGAAACTGCTGGAATTGGGTATAAAGTGCGGAGTCGATATCGAAGCCCTGCTGCAGCACATCCAGCAGCAAAAAGAGCACTTGGGCATGAACTATTTTGCCGCACCCCAACCACCCAGCTTAATGGGCGGCGAAGCTAACCAGCAAAATCCCAACTCAAAACAAAACCAGGAATCAGCCGCTTTTGACCAGGATGACGAAAAAGAATTTTTCATCAATTCCATGCGTGCGCTTTGCCTGCAGCGGGCCGTGCACGGCGATTTTTATACGCAACTACGCACTTCTTTTAAAATGCGCAAACTGAAAAATGATGTTATCCGGCTGGGCGTAACCATTGAAGAAGTCAAGGTAGTGGAAAAAGAGGCCGTAGCGCTGGCGCGGATGGAGTTATTAAAAATGCTGCGCGATGCCTACCTGGAGAGAGCCAGCTTTTATTTGCTGGAAGGGCCGGCCTACCGGTTAAACGAAAGAAAAGTAAAAAGCATTTTAAGCAACCTGGAACGGCTGGATTTTGCGCTGAATACGGCAGAGCAAAAAGAAATGATTGATGCCGCCAACCGTGAAGTTTACACCGAAGTTTTGGAACAATTTACCGCCATTGAAGCCGCGCTGAAACTGCAGCGCCACCCCGGCCTGGAAGAAAAACAAAAACTGTTGCTTAAGGTGGCCGCGCGCATTGCAGAAGAAACACCGGTAGCAACGTCAGAATCAGGCGAAAAGATGGACGAAGTGACTTTACGCGCCAGCCGAAAAATAAGCTTGATTACAGAAGCGGTCTAAAGGAGCAAAAATGAGTGGCCCAAGCGTAACCAGTGTTCCATCACCCGGCACAACCGCAGCGGTTTGGCCAGGGGATAAAACTAAACGTAGAGGTACCAGTGAGTCGGGAACGGTTGGCTCCAGCACCACGGGTAAAAATGTCCCGTCATCTGCGGAAAGCGTAACGGCTCAAACCGGAGAGGTAACCGCGGGATGGCCTGCGGCCAATTTGTCGGAAAGCGGAGCTTTATGGGATAGGGTAACCCGCCCACCAATTACAGAAGTTTCCCCAAAAACAACTGAGGATGGCGCCCAGGTTATAGACGATGAAAATACAGAAGAAATCATGGCACAACTGGAAACCATGGACCCGGATGACCGGAAGTCAATCCCGCTTTTACGAAAATTAATTACCCATGCAAAAAGATCCGCGGAAGAACAAGGCGACGAATTAGCTGCAAATAAGGACGCAGTGGATACAGACAATAAGCAAGCCGGCAAAGCTTTCGTGAAAAACACCCTAAAGCTGCGCGACAATGGCCGGGTTTTACTTTACGCCAAATTTTTACTGGATCAACAATTGGCCGGAGTCGCTAACTCCGCAGAAGAAGATGGTTCGGATAGCACAGCAGAAGAGCTGGCGGCCGCCCAAGCGGAATTGGATAGTGCAAAAGCTTCCCACCAGGAAAACTTAATGCTGGTGAGCGATACGCTATCGGAACACCCCGAGTTATACGATAACGAAGTTATTGACGAGGCCTGGGAACAGATAAGAATGGATTGCGCAATCCTTTACGGAGCAGCGTTCCTGGCCCTATTGTATGCCGGCCCGACCGAAGAGAAGGCCGGCGGGACTATCGTAATCAGCGATACAGACCAGCTATCCCAAACCAGCTCATCGGCAAGCTTAAGCAACCCTACGCTCATGGCTTTCATCAGAAAAGTGGAAGCCGCCATTGCCGAAGTAAAGAAAACCGTTGAAGATGAATTGGCGAAAACCAATCAAGAAATAAAAGAAATGCAGAAAACCGCTGATAAAAAATACCTGCAAAAAATACAGGCGGACTTACGGGTACAAAAGCAAAAATTACAGGGAGAGCTACTGCAACTAATCGGGTATAAAAATATTTTACGGGTAAATGCCGGCTCCCTGTCTCCTGAAGAATTTAAAAGCGATATGCAGGGAATTGAAGATTTAGAGAAAAAACTTACTGATGCAATCGAGAAAATCGACAAAGCATTGGAAAACATAGAAAATCAAATACAAGCAATCGATCAACCTTAATATACCGGGATCTTATCTACCGCCGCCTGCTTTATATGACACGTGTTATTGATCAATGCCACCACCGGCCGCACTCCAAATTCAATGATATTTATACAGCAATTGCTTTGCCGGATTTTCCAAAAATTATTCAGGTCCAAACCCATAAAATGGAATAAAATCGTGCGGTTAATGCCTCCGTGGCCAACCACGCAAACATTATCGGCAGGGGCGGGGTGTTGTTCAAGGATATGTTTGATCGCCAAAATTGCGCGCCGCTGCAGGTCGGGGAGAGGTTCCGCCGCGGGAATTATTGCGTGCACGGGATCATTCAGCCAAATTTGATATTGTTTTGGAAATTGCTTCTCAATTTCGTCAAAAGCCATGTCTTCCCAAATGCCGTAGTTCCGCTCGCGTAAATCCGGCATGACGGTTGGGCAAACCGCGTGGTACTGGCTGACAATTTTTGCCGTTTCCTGCCCCCGGCATAAATCAGAACAATAGATGCCGGCAAAACACTCGTCTTTTAAGTATGCCGCCAATTCTTCGGTCATTAAAAGCCCGTTTTCAGTTAATGGGCTGTCACCGTGGCCTTGATAAATCTGCGCAACATTGGAATGGGTTTCGCCGTGGCGTAAGAGAAAAAGTTTAGCGGGCATGAAATTTACCTTTAATTGGCTCTCGGCGCTTCACTTAGTGGTATAAATTACTGACTAAATAACATCTTCCAACTTTATAGTACCTTCATACAAGGCCTTGCCGATAATGCAACCCTCAACCCCAATGGAATACAGCTCTTTTAGTTTTTCTACGTCTCCCGCCGAAGATATTCCCCCGGACGCAATGACTGGCACCTCGCAAGCCGCCACCAATTCCTTTATGCCTTCAAAATTGGGCCCGGTCAGCATTCCATCCCTTTTAATATCGGTATAAACAAACCGCCGCGCCCCCAGCTTGACCGCTTCCTTGGCCTGGGTAATGGCATCCAAAAATGCGGTCTTTTTCCATCCGTGGGTAGTTACTTTGCCGTTTAACACATCTAAACTAATCGCTAATTTATCCCCAAAACGCGGGCAAAAATTTGAAAGGGTATTGGGGTTATTTATCGCCGAAGTCCCTAAAATAATACGATTGGCACCTAAACCAAGCAATTCTTCAATTAAATCTATATTTCTAATTCCGCCGCCAATTTGCACTGCCACGTTAACGGCTTTTAATATTTTCTTTACAATCTCAAGGTTTTTGGGGATGCCGGTTTTGGCGCCGTCCAAATCCACCACGTGGATCCGGGTGGCGCCCTTATCCGCCCACTTTTTGGCAACGTTCACCGGATCGCTATCGTAAACCGTGACCAAACTAAATTTACCTTGTTCCAAACGCACGCATTTGCCGTCTAAAATATCAACGGCTGGAATTACTTCAAACAATGGTTTTACCCCCCGATTTGTAATCTACAAACATTAGCAAAATTTTTCAAGATTTGCAAACCCGGCTCACCGCTTTTTTCGGGATGGAACTGGACGCCAAAGATATTATCCTTTCCGATCGCGGACACAAAATTGATGCCGTAATCGGTTTCGGCCAAAACAATTGAATCATCCGCCGGTTTGGCAAAATAGGAATGGACAAAATAAAACATGGCTTCCGGCGGGATGCCGTCCAGGAGGGGAGAGGATTGTTTTATGAGCAGACGGTTCCATCCCATGTGCGGGATTTTTAATTCATCAGAACTGGTTCCCTTAAAGTTAAAACGTTCGCATTTGCCGGGAAATATTTCCAGCCCCCGCAGTTTGCCTTCCGTGCTTTCATGAAATAAGACCTGCATACCTAAACAAATCCCCAAAAACGGCTTGCCCAGCGCCAGGTAACAGAGGATTTCTTCGCCAAAACCTGAATTTTGCAGAAATTGCATAGCCGAGTCAAATGCGCCCACTCCCGGCAAAACCAACCCCGCCGCCGTCTTCACGTCTTTTGAATTGCGGGAAATATAAGCGGGAAAACCCAGTTTGGCAAAGGCCTTTTCTACGCTTCTTAAATTGCCAATGCCGCAATCAACAATAACTATAGACATATTTCCACCGCCCCAATTACCCCGGCCTGGTCACCCAGTTTTGCTTTAACTACCGTAACTACTCGCGCCGCCGCCGGCAGGGAATGTTTTTTTACCAGTTTATTCAACGGCGCAAACAAAAGCGGCCCCATATTTGAAAGCCCGCCGCCAATAATAATCAGCTTCGGGTTTAATATGTTTACAATCCCCGCAATACCTTTGGCCAAAATTTCTACAACTTCACCGATAATTTCTTTGGCCAGCGCATCGCCAGCTTTAGCCGCACGCGCGATAATTGCCGCATCAACTTTTTCAAGGTCACCATCAACCAGCTCTAATATTTTTGAATACCTTTCATTCAGCCGTTTGATTGCCATCTTGCGCATTGCTAACCCTGAGGCCATGGCTTCCAGACAACCCAGGTTTCCACAGCCGCATTTGTTGCCGGTCTGGTCAACAATAAAATGCCCGACTTCGCCGGCCGCGCCACTTTCACCCTTATAAATATCACCATTGATAACAATGCCGCCGCCAATCCCGGTGCTAACCGTAATGTACACAAAGTTTTTTACTCCCTTACCCGCACCCTGGCGGCCTTCCGCCAGCGCCGCCAAATTGGCATCGTTTTCCAGCATTACTTTGCATTTTAGTTTTTGCTGGAGGAT
>JBAZQH010000050.1:0-11892 GCA_041645285.1 Candidatus Margulisiibacteriota bacterium
ATTTGTTGATACGGATGACCTTATTGAAAAAGCCGCCGGCATCACCATTGCCGAAATATTTAAAAAATCAGGAGAACCCCATTTCCGTGACCTGGAAAGTTGTGCGGTGCAATCACTAAAGGGATACAATAACTTTGTCATTGCAACCGGTGGGGGAATAATTTTAAGGCCGGAAAATGTGGCGCAGTTAAAAAAGCTAGGGCCGCTGGTATTGTTATGGGTTGCGCCCCAACAGGTCAGAGCACGCGTGGCCGGAACATTGCATCGACCGTTGCTCAATACTCCTGACGCAGAGAATAAGGCAGGAGAAATATTACAACAGCGCACGCCCTTGTACCGCAGTGCTGCGGAGATTGAAATTGATACCACCGATTTGGGCGTTAACCAGGTGGTGGATAAAATTTTGGAGGAGTTAAATGGGTAAAATCAAAGTTGAGCTGGGCAGCCGCAGCTACGAAATCATGATTGGGGCGGGGATATTGGAGAATTTCGGGAAAGTGGCCAAAGAAAAGAATTTCAGCCAGCAGGTGATTGTCATTACCGATCCTTTGGTATGGGAATTGCACGGCCCGGCCTTAAAGAAAGGCCTGAAAGAAGAAGGTTTTAAGTTTAACGTGCTCCTGGTGCCGCGCGGCGAACGCTTTAAAAATTTTCGCAATGCGGTCAAGCTTTATGATTCATTGGTAAAAATTAAAGCCCATCGTGATTGTACCATCGCAGCCCTGGGCGGCGGGGTAATTGGGGATTTGGCTGGCTTTGTCGCGGCAACCTATATGCGGGGCGTTAACCTGGTGCAAATCCCAACTACTTTGCTTTCACAAGTAGACAGCTCCGTCGGCGGCAAAACCGGGGTCAACCATCCCAAAGGTAAAAACCTGATCGGCGTCTTTTTTCAACCCGCACTGGTTTATATTGATGTTTTAACCTTAACCACACTGCCGGAGCGTGAGCTGCAAACGGGCCTGGCGGAAGTGGTTAAATATGGGATCATCGCGGATGAGGTATTTTTTAAGTTTTTAGAAGCCAACGTCCAGCATTTAACCACGGCGGCGTTTAAGACGGAAGAAACGCGCCGGGCGGCGCTGAAAGTATGGGAGCGGATCATAGAAGAATCGTGCAAAATCAAGGCGCAGGTGGTGCAAAAAGACGAGCGCGAATCATCCCTGCGGATGGTGCTTAACTTTGGCCATACCATTGGCCACGCAATTGAAACGGTTACCAAATACACTACTTATAACCACGGCGAAGCGGTTTCCTTAGGCATGGTTGCGGCCACCAAACTGTCGCACAGCTTGGGTTTGATCGATATTTCGCAGCTGGAACGCATCATCAATTTAATGCAAAAGCTCAATTTACCCACCAGCGTGGACAAATTGTCCTGCCGCAAAATTTATAACAACATTTTGCTGGACAAAAAAGTCCGGGCCGAAAAACTGCATTTGGTTTTACCGGAAAAAATTGGTAAAGTGATTATCCGGGCGGACGTGCCGGAAGCCAAGATTAAAAAGGTCCTAAAGATGATTGGGTGTAAGTGAACGCATCTTTGAGTTTTGTCATTGGGAGTTGGGGTTTAATATGGATCCACTGCAACAATTAGAAATTATCAAAGCCGGTTGTGTTGAGCTGATCCCGGAAGCAGAATTACTGGCCAAGCTCCAACGGGGAAAACCTTTACGGGTGAAGTGGGGGGCCGACCCTTCGGCACCGGACCTGCACCTGGGGCATACGGTTATTTTGCAAAAGCTGCGCACCCTGCAGGAATTAGGGCATGAAATTATCTTTTTGATCGGTGATTTTACCGCTCTGATTGGCGACCCCTCCGGAAAATCCGAAACCCGCCCGCAACTGAGCGAGAAACAAGTTAAACAAAACGCCGAAACTTACAAAAAACAGGTTTTTAAAATTTTGGATGCGCGCAAAACCAGGGTGGTTTTTAACAGTCATTGGCTGAAAAACATCAAACTGGCGGACGTGATCCATTTGGCCTCGCAATATACAGTGGCCCGCATGCTGGAGCGGGACGATTTTTTGAGCCGTTTTGATGCCTTGCGTCCCATTTCCATCCACGAGTTTTTGTATCCGTTAATCCAGGGTTACGATTCGGTGCAATTAAAATCCGATATTGAAATTGGCGGCACCGACCAAAAGTTTAACCTGCTGGTGGGCCGTGAATTACAGCGCCAGTTTAAAGCCGAGCCGCAGGTAATCATCACCCTGCCCATTTTAGAGGGACTGGACGGCCAGAAAAAAATGAGCAAGTCCCTTAATAACTATGTGGGCATCACCGAGCCGCCGGAAGAAATTTTTGGAAAAATTATGTCCATCAGTGATGATTTGATGCTGCGCTACTATGAGTTGGTTTCCGGCTTGCCGGCCGGAGAAATATTGCAAATCAAAGCAGAGTTAAAGGCAGAAAAGCTACATCCAAAAGAGGCCAAAATGCGCCTGGCCTCCATTTTGGTTAAGCGGTTTTATTCTAGCTCCGCCGCCCGAGCCGCCGCAGTAGAATTTGAATCAATCTTCAAAGAAGGCAACCTGCCGCAGGATATTACACTAGTAAAAATCCCTACCCATGAACTTAAAAACGGCAAGCTCTGGCTGCCGCGGGCCATGGTGCTTTGCGGGATGGCGGAAGGAACCAGCGATGCGCGACGGTTGATTGCCCAGGGCGGGGTATCTGTAAACGGCCAAAAAATAACGGACGAAAAAGCAGAAATTGACATTACCCATGAGGTTTTACTGCAGGTTGGAAAAAGGAGGTTTGCCAGAATCATATGCGCATAGGTTTTGGATACGACGTCCATCCATACGTTGCCGGGCGCAAACTAATTTTAGGCGGAGTTGAAATTCCGTACACGAAGGGGTTATTAGGCCATTCGGACGCAGATGTCTTAACCCACGCAATTATTGATGCCATTCTGGGCGCCCTGGCCGAAGGGGATATCGGACGGCATTTTCCGGATACGGATCCAAACTATAAAGATATTTCAAGTCTGGTTTTATTAAAAAAAATCCGGGAACTTTTACTGCGGGATGGCTGTTCCATCAATAATATTGATTCTACCCTGGTCCTAGAGGAACCGCGCTTAAGCCCTTACATTGAAGAAATTCGCCTGCAACTGTCAAAAACGCTGGAAGTTGCGGTCAACCAGATTAATGTTAAAGCCAAAACGGAGGAGGGTTTGGGGTTTACCGGGCAAAAAAAAGGGATTAAGGCCTATGCCGTATGCATGTTGCATAAAAAAGCATGAGGGTTGATCATTCCGGTAGCTCTCCCAAAACATTAGATGTCAAAAGTTAGAGTAAGGTTTGCACCCAGCCCCACCGGTAATTTACACATTGGCAGTGCTCGCATTGCGCTATTCAATTATTTATTTGCCCGCGCTAACGGCGGCAAAAACATTCTGCGCATTGAAGATACGGATTTTGACCGTTCCGCAGATATTTATGTAGACAACATCCGGGATGGCTTGCAATGGTTGGGGATTACTTATGATGAAGGCCCAATTCATCAATCCAGCCGCCTGCAACTTTACCAGGAATATGCACAAAAAATTTTGGCGCAGGGGCACGTCTATAAATGTTACTGCACCGAAGCCGAACTGGCAGAGAAAAGAAAAATTGCCCTTTCTCTTGGCAAACCCCCTAAATACGACGGGCACTGTAAGTGTTTAACGGCAGAACAGGTCCAGCAATTTGAGGCCAATGGGCAGAAACCCGCCATCCGTTTTGAGGTGGGGCAAAGAAAGGTAAAATTTCATGACTTGGTCCGCGGTGATTTGGAGTTTGATTGCTCTTTAATTGGTGATTTTGTGATTATCAAGTCCAACGGTTCACCATCCTACAATTTTGCGGCCGTGGTAGATGATGCCTTGATGAAAATTTCGCACGTAATCCGAGGGGAAGACCACATCTCCAATACGCCCAAACAAATTTTGTTATACGAAGCACTGGGTTTTACCGCCCCGCAGTTTGCCCATATTTCCATGATTTTGGGGCCGGACCGCACCAAACTATCTAAACGTCACGGCGCCAAATCCATTTCCGAATACCGGGAGGAGGGTTTCTTAAAAGAGGCCATCTTAAATTTATTGATGTTAATGTCCTGGTCGCCAGAGGATCACCAGGAAATTATGACGCTGGCGGCGGCCGAAAAAGTGTTTCGGCTGGAAGACCTGGCCAAAAGCCCGGCGGTCTTTGATATTGAGAAATTAAAGTGGTTAAACGGCCAGTATATCCGTGCTTTGCCAATTGCTGATTTGACCCAAAGGTGTCTGCCTTTTTTAAGACAGGGTGGGGTTGCGGTAAATGCGGTTGACCCTGCCGCTTTGGAAGAGGTCGTGGAATCGGTCAAAGATAACCTGACGGTACTATCCGAAATTGTTCAATATACCGCCTGGTATTTTGAAAATGATCTGCCGGAGAGCCCAAGGAAAGAAATTCTGGCAAAACCGGAAACGGCATCAATTTTGGAAAGTTTTGCGCGCGGCCTGGCGGGGGTACCCAAATTAAACCACGATTCAGTCAATGCTCTCTTGGACAAAATTATCGTGAACTTATCGCTTAAAAAAGGACAGGTATTAAAAACCATCCGTTTGGCCCTGACCGGAAGATCAGCCGGGCCGGAACTGTGGAAAATAATTCGAATTTTTGGGAAAGATAAATGTCAAAAAAGAAGTGCCGTTTAAGCGTAAATATTGACCATGTCGCTACATTGCGGCAGGCGCGCGGGGAAGGCCTGCCATGCGTGGTGGAAGCCGCGCAAGCAGCGGTCCAAGCCGGCGCCGACGGTTTGGTTTGCCATCTGCGGGAAGACCGTCGCCATATACAGGATGCGGATGTTTTTGCTTTGCGGCGCTTAGCCACACGGCTGGATATGGAAATGGCCGCCACGGATGAAATGGTTAAAATTGCGTGCCGCGTCAAACCTGACCTGGTTACTTTGGTTCCAGAAAAAAGGCAGGAATTGACTACCGAAGGCGGGTTGGATGTGGTGGCGCTGGCCCCAAAGCTTGCGCCGCAAATTAAAAAGCTGCAGTCCGCGGGGATTAAGGTTAGCTTATTTGTGGAACCAAGCATAAAAGTCATTAAAAAATCGGCGAAGCTGGGCGCCGAATTTGTGGAAATCCATACCGGCCGGTATGCCAACGCAAAAAATGGTCAATCGCGCAAAAAAGAATTGAATATAATTATTGCCGCTTGCTCCTCCGCCCATAAAATGGGACTTAAGGTTAACGCCGGCCACGGCCTGGACTATAATAATGTATATAGCATTGCCCGGATCCCGGCAGTAGAAGAACTGAATATTGGCTTTAGTATCATTGCCCGGGCTATGTTTGTGGGCTTAACTCAGGCCGTGCGGGAGATGATTGGGATGTTATCCCCGAGCGTTAGCGAAAAAAGGAGTACTTATGAAAATTGCTATCGGTTCCGATCACGGCGGGTTTAAACTTAAAGAATATTTGCGGCAATTTCTTGCAAAAGCCGGACATAAAGTGAAGGACTTTGGGTGTTTTTCAGAAGAAAGCGTAGATTACCCGGATATCGCGCGGCCGCTGTCGCAGGCTGTGGCAAAAAAACAATATAAATTTGGCATTCTGGTTTGCGGCACCGGCATTGGGGTAAACATGGTAGCCAATAAGATGCCGGGCATCAGAGCCGCGCTTTGCCATAATATTTTTACCGCACAAATGGCCCGCGAACACAATAATGCCAACGTGTTATGTTTAGGCGGCAGGGTACTATCCAACCCACTGGCCCGGCAAATTGTACAAAAATTTCTCGCCACAGATTTTGCCGGAGGCCGGCACTTGCGTCGCGTAAAGAAGATCGGGAGGTAGATTAACTTGCAAGCGTTAATCATGGCGGCGGGTTACGGTACACGGCTGGAGCCCTTGACCCTGGCGGTTCCCAAGCCGTTGGTTTTAATTGTCAATAAACCCACCATCCAGCATAACCTGGAATTGCTGCGCTTTTACGGCATAACGGAAATCACGGCCAATCTCCATTATTACCCTGAACAAATCCAAAATTGCTTTGGCAACGGTGAAAACTATAACGTCAACCTGCGCTACTCCTATGAAGAAGAATTATTGGGGACCGCGGGCGGGGTGTGGAAAATGGGGCGGGCCATCAATGACATTCAGGAGACATTTTTGGTCTTGAGTTCCGATGCTTTGACGGACATCAACCTGGCCAAATTAATTGCCTTCCACCGAAAAAAAAAGGCGCTGGTTACGCTGGGGTTATCCGAAGTGGAAGACACCTCAAATTTTGGGGTGGTAGTCCTGGATGCAGAACAAAAAATTGTGGCCTTTCAGGAAAAACCGGCAAAGCGGGAAGCCAAATCCAAACTGGTAAATGCCGGCATTTATGTAATGGAGCCCCGGGTTTTGGACCTGATCCCCTCCGATACCTTTTATGATTTTGGCAAGCAACTGTTCCCCCTGCTGGTTGAGCAAAACGAAAAAATCTTCGGCTATAAAATGGACGAGTACTGGAGTGATGTGGGAAACCTGGAACATTACCGGCAGGCCAATTTTGCGGCCTTGTCCGGTAAAGTGAAAGTTAGTTTGCCAGGCAAGCAAATTGCAAAAAACCAGTGGGTAGGCAAGGGAACCAAAATTTTGGACGGCACTGAAATTTCCGGAAAAATCGCCATCGGTTCAAACTGCCATATCGGAAAAAACGTAAAATTAAAAGGCGATAACATTATCGGCGACTTTTCCATTATTGAAGACGGGGCGGAAATTGAAAATTCCATTCTCTGGCCGGATGCCTATCTCGGCAAAAAAGCCAAAGTGCATGGCAGCATCGTGGCCGCCTGGTGCCAGCTTGACAGTAAAGTAACCATTGAGAAGAATTGCGTCATCGCCAACCGCTGTCGCATCCGCAGTGATTCCACCATCGCCGCCGGCTCCCACCTGGCTCCGGACACGATTATCTAAAAAAATATTTTGCATTTCCATGCAAGTTTTTGGCTGGTTAGCGCGATAATACGGTTGGATAGGAATAGTATCCTTAAGGGAAGGTGTATTTTTATGTCAGTTGATTTTCCGCAAACGATGGGGGGAAAAGCTGCCGCATCAGTGTATGGTGGCTTTGCAGATAAAGATGCTAAGGCAAAGCAGTATAGGAAAGCTGGCAGTGCAGTAGGACAAGGCGCGCCGGCATTAGAAGATTATATTGCCAGTAAAAAAAATCAGGAACGGGCGGGAGTAGGACAACATGACAAAGAAAGATACCTGGGAGGAGAAAAATCGGAAGATTTGCCACCGAAAGAGTCACTGGTTTTACCGAAACGCGGCACAGTAAGATAAAGGAGTTAAAATATGCTATTTCAAATTGACTGGGTTTCTTTTTCAGTGGGGTTTGTAATATGTTTGCTGTTAACCAGTTTTTTGCAGATTATCGGGTCGTACCGCAGGTTAAAGCAAACCAGGCATAAAATTGCTCAACTGGATAAAAAACTGGAAGAAATTAACCGCGTGATTGCCAGCAACAAAGAAAACCTGGGAAAAGCCATCAGCCAACATCAGGGAAATTAAAAAGTAAACAGTAAGCATAAAAGTTAGGGAACATTATGGTAGAAGTTAACACAGTTAAAAATCAAATCATGCCGCGACTACCAACCTTGCAAGGTAAACCGTTGGCGGAGGATCAAGCTACTGTTACCCGAGAAGAACTGGAAAAGGGGCAGGTGCCGGCACCTATCGTATCCGAAGTCATGTCTTATGATAAAGAAGGTGATGGGTTAGATGCAGATCAATTGACCGCTGCTTTAAATGCACAAGCAGCTGCCAACTTTACCATTTACGATATCAACGGCATGCCGGTGGCAGAAATTATAAATGGAGCCGTAACCGTTAGTGAACTACCAACGCCGCCAGCTGATCCAAATAGACCATCACTGGAAGAGGAGTCCGCCGACACCACGCCGCCTAAAGGCACATCAATACCGGACAAAACAGATAAACCACCAGAGAAAAAAGGCGTGGTAAGGCCGCAGAGTAAATGGGAAAACTTGGTTACTCTTGTTACGGGGGCATTTAATATTACCGGCTTTGGTAATATACCGGAGGTAACCGGCGAATCTCCGGATTCACTGACCAACCGATTGGTCAAAAAATATGACAAGGATAATGACTCAAAAGTCAGCGAACGCGAGCTGGTAAGACTATTGCGGGACATGGGTTACCGGGGAGCCAATCGTAAAGTAGTGGAAGCGCTGATTGGCGACTATGACGGCACGCTTGAATCGGATGACAATATTCCACTGACAGATGTTTTCAAAATTTTGCTCGGAAAATCCAAGGACCTGATGGTCGAAGGAAAATCCCTTAGTGTGTGGATTACTTTACGGCTCGAAAAGGTTGATAACCAAGAAACCGCGGCCTGGGTGCGTGCACAATACGATGCCGGATCGAACGGAACATTGCGGAGCGCGCTGGAATCTAGCAGATATAATAAAAATGTCCTGGAATTGGCTGACACCAGGTTTAAGCTTGATCATCCTGCAGCCAAAGCCGCGGACTATAAAAAATCCGATGAATACTGGCAATATGTAGCTACGCTTTTGATGGAACGTCTATTTGACACAGTCAAAGAAACGTACAAGGGGAAGAAGCCAATTCAATGGTTAATTTTTGGAAGAATCCGGTGGGATAACCCGCAAGTAATCCAGGAATTTTGCACTGAAAACTCACTGCCCGATAACGGGAAAAATCTTTTAGTCCAGTTTGTCAAAGACAAATATGTCCCCAGCCGAAAAGAATTGCTGTATTTAATGCAGGTATCCCGCGGCAGAAAAGCAGTCGCGGTTAAATCCAAGCCCGAGCCCGAGAAAAAAACCGAACCTAATCCAGTAGTAATCCCTCCAGGTGAATAAGCATGCTTTTTATCTCTCCTGAACAGATTTACGTTTTAGCTGCAGTATTTTTGCTGTTGGCTGCTATTTTTTTATTTATAGTTTATCTCGGCGCAAAAATGCGCATCGAAGTCCGGCAAGCGCAAAAACAACTAAAACGTGAGGAAAATATTGAAAAATACCGTGAATTCATACAGGAAAAGCTGACGCAGGTTAAAAACGACCTATCCAAGCCAGTTAACCCCAAGTAATTAGCATCTTTTTGCCGAATAATTACCCATTTTCATGCAAGTTTTGGCCTTCTAATCACGATTATATTTATTGAAACGGTGCTAAAAACCGGAGGATGGTTTTTTCATGGTACAGGTTGAACAACTAGCTTCAGCAAAAACCGAAAAACTCTACCGCGACGATTTAATCGGCATCGGCAATGTCGATCCCGGTTATATCCGCGCGGATCAGATAAAATTTGACATAAATGGAACCGTCATTGATTCTTCTTCAGTTAATGGCTCACCGGTTCTTCCCAGCCAATCCGGAAATTTTAAAGATATTATTAAATTCTTAAAAGAAGAACACTATAACTATATCAAAAGCTTACAACGCTACTATGCTACGGTTAACAGCTTTGACGCTAGCGCAACCGATCGCACTCCCTGCAGCAATCAGGATCCGCTGTCTCCGCCGCCGCCTCCTCCACCGCCGGATGACAGTTCAGGTACAAACGGCACCGGCAGCAGTGCTGGTACCGGCAACAGTTCCAGCACAAACCAAAGCACCGGCTCTGCAACGGACTATTCTGACGAAGATTATGTGAACATGATGGAAGATTGGGGAGATACGGTTGATGAAACCATTGACTCTTTTGCCGAAGAAGATTTTACTACTGAAGCTGGTGGGTATACGTCAGCGGATGCCGCCGCCATTGAGGCCTACCAGGAAAGTATCCAAAAATACCTAAACCTGATGCGCCTGCTGGCGATGTTACTAACCAGCCGGCTGGAATTAGTTTCCATTGCCAGCGAACAAATGACGGGCATCCGGATGGAAAGCAGCAGTTCCTGCCTAAAAATTGTCAACGGTTTTTGCTCAAACCGGGCGCAAATGGTTTCAGCACAGTTGGCACAACTCTTTGAATACATCACGGAACATAATGAGGCCTACTATGATAAACAAAAGAAAAAAATAGAGGAAGAATACAGCCATTGGTACAGTAGTCAAAAGAAAAAAGAACAGGCTTTGGCAGATGCAACCGCCCGCTACGAACGAGCCCTGCGCAAAACCGTAGAAAGTATGGCCAGCGCATTTGCCACCGCCGGTAATGTTGATTTTGATAGCTTGTCTGCAGAAGAAGCGGCCAAACAAATGGAAAGTATCACTGCCTCCCTTTATGCGGCCGCCGCCAATGAGGGTTATACCACCACCAACAACGGTTATTACGACATTGATGCAGATGCCCTGGAAGAATACCGCAGCACTTTGACTAGAATGCAAAACCTGACCCGCGACTATTTGATTATTTACGACGCCAAAAATGAAGTAACGCGGGTTGTGTCTCAAATCTTAACCGGAAACCAGGGAGCCAAGTCCAAAAAAGAAGCCGTGATTGGGGCTTATGAAGATAAGTTTGCGGCAGGTGTTACTACCCTGGAAAGTATTTTTAGCGCCCAGTTAAAACTGATGGAAGTGCATAACACCAAGGTTTACCACCAAAAGCAGGTTGAAAAACACGAGAAAGCCACGGTTTTTAAGGTTTTTGAGTGGATAAATAAAGGGCTGAGTATAGTTGTTGGTGTTTTAGCTGTCATTGTTAACATTGCTCCTATTTTAGGCCAAATTGGGTCACTGGCGCTGTCGCTTATTGCTGCCGGGTTATGGGTAGCCGGGGAAGGGTGTGATCTGGCCGGGCAATACTACGCTGACAGCCAGGTGGATGACGAGCTGGATATTTCACAAGCAACCCGCGACGAGGAAGACACCGATACACCGGAAGTATACGAAGGCAGTATCCCTACAACCGCATCAGAGCAAGCGGCCATTGATGATCTGGATGAAATTGGCTATGTTCAAAAAGAAGACGGCTTGCTTTATATGGATTCGACACAAGTTGCCGAAGCACTGGGAGAATTATCTGCTACGCAAAACCGTATCCGTATTCTCTTGTCGGCAGTCCAGGCCAGGTTTGATGTGGCCAGCATAGTTTACCAAAGCGTCTACGGCATTTCTTTAAATAATAATTATAACTTGGTCCAATCCGTTTACGAAGCCAAAAACCAACAGTATTTGTTCATGTTCCAACTGCGTTCCTACCTTAAAGAGCAAAAGCGTTATTACCAAAATCTGGAACTGGCGCAGGCCAAAAGTTTGGAAAAAGCCGCTTGGACTTTTGGCATATCTGCTGTGTGCTCAATTTTTGGGGCAATTCTAGGAGGAATAACCAGTTTGGGATTTCTTTCCGGGTTATGCGGCGGCCTGGGAGATGTGCTGGCTAGCTATATTCTGAATGACTGGTACAAAGATTATGAAAATCTTGAAGCACAAGGCAATGTTACGTCCATTAGTACCGAAGAAAACAGCAATGATTCGGCTGAAGTCAGCATTGACAAGCAGGAACAGCAAATATTGGAAGACGCGCTGGAAATAGGGATGATGGCAACCGGAACCAATGGTTTTGGCATGTCTTATGTCATGGTTGATCCGGCAGACATTGCCGTAATCCGGCAAAGGTTGGCGGCCATACAAACACTGCGGATGTGTTTGGTTTTGGCCCGGCGAGCCATGGCTCAAATCAATAATATCGTGAACGCAGAGTTAACCGGCATCGTGCCCAACGGCCGCGCGTATGAGCTTTCAATGCAAGTGTCCTGGGCGCAAAACCAGGTTATTAACCAACAATTACAGCAGATTATCAGCTTTAAGAGCCAACAGGTGCAGCTGCAAAATTCGGCGGCGGATGCTCATCGGCAATACTGGCAGGGAATAATTACGGGTGGAATTTCCGCTGGCATTAATGCCATTGGGGGGGG
>JBAZQH010000051.1:0-11721 GCA_041645285.1 Candidatus Margulisiibacteriota bacterium
TGGGGGGTGGGGGACTGCTGCAAGATGCAACCAGTTTGCGCAGTTTGCTGCTTTACCTTTACCTGATTAATTTTGCAAAAAAACACGGGAAAAAAGTCATCCTACTGGCACAGGGAATCGGCCCAATCAAAAGCCGGCTGGGCCAATATTTTGCACGCCGCGTATTAAACCAGGTTGATCTGATAACCGTACGAGACAATTTTTCATATTGCGAACTGACCCGGCTCAAACTAAAAAACACCGAAAAAATATTTACCACGGCTGACATCACTCCAGTTTTATTTTCCGCCGTTTCCAACCAGCTCCCAAATGATCAATCTGCCAACAAAGAGCCAACCAAATATCTCCAGATCGGCATCGCCGCCCGGACCCCATTAAAAAACGGGAAGTGGCTGGCACACAACCTGGCAGCGGCGGCAGACCAACTGATCGAGAGCCACCGCGCGCAAATTAGCTTTTTACCAATGCAACCGCGCGATCTAACTTTTATCAACCAAATCCAAAAACACATGAAAAATCCCAGCCGGATAATTAAACTGGATATGGAAAATTTGTTTTCCAAAATCAGGGGGTTAGACCTTTTACTGGGGATCCGTTTGCACGCTTTAATCTTTGCCGCCCTGTCAGGGATTCCATGCATTGCCCTGGCTTATGACCCCAAGGTGGCCGCTTTTGCTAATTTTATGGGAATACCTTCCTTGCCGCTGGACCAGCCCGCAACCTCCAAGCAACTATCGGCAGAACTGCTGCAAACTATCGCTGAAACCTTAAACCATCAGGACGAGCTTGGCGCAAAACTGCGCTCCCGCTCCGAAACGTTAAAACTCAACGCCGGGTTGAATTTCAATTTATTGACCAGCTTTTTGCAAGCTTTCCCTAAGGTGACGATTCTGGGAACGGAAATAAACAAACTCACCATGTTTGATGCAGTGAATTTTTGCCGCACCGCAATTGAGAACCAAAACCCCAAGATCGCCCACCAAATCATCACCGTCAACCCGGAGCTGGTTTACCAGGCAGCGCACGATCCGGCTTTGCGCACCTTTATTAACTCAGTTGAGTTAAAAACCGCGGACGGAGCCGGCCTCCTCTGGGCCGCTAAATATTTAAAAAGACCCCTGCCGGAACGTATCACCGGCATTGATTTGCTCGGCCAAATATTTGAACTGGCCAACCGACATGGCTACCGCATCTTTTTGCTGGGCAGCGCCAAAGAAGTGGTGGATAAGGCCGCGACCAATCTCCAGCAAAAATACCCTCAAATTAGACTGGTTGGATGGCACGACGGTTACTTTACTGATGAACCCGCACTGAAAGAACAAATTAAGACCGCCCGGCCGGATATCTTAATTGTGGGGATGGGCGCGCCTAAACAAGATTACTGGATCTCGCAAAATAAGGACACGCTGGGCGTGCCATTATCGATTGGGGTGGGGGGTAGTTTTGACGTGATTTCCGGATTAAAAAAACGCGCGCCCAAATGGATCCAAAAAATACGGGCAGAGTGGGTTTATCGCCTGGTTAAGGAACCATGGCGGATAAAAAGGCAGATTAATCTGTTTAAGTTTATGTGGCTGGTGAGGAAAGAGAAAAAATCCCAAAAAGGTGGAGTATAATAATTTTATGGCCTCCTCAAAAACCATCCAAATCGGCAAAGTTAAAATCGGCGGCGGCAATCCCGTTACCGTCCAATCGATGACCAATACTTTGACTTCAGATGTGGCCACAACCGTAGCTCAAATTAAGCGCCTGGAAGAAGCCGGCTGCCAAATTATCCGGGTAGCGGTGCCGGACGCAGCCGCGGCGCTTGCCATAAAATCAATTAAAAAGCGCATTAAGATTCCTCTAATCGCCGACATCCATTTTAATTGGCGCTTGGCAATCATGGCAATTGAAAACGGCGCCGATAAAATCCGAATTAATCCCGGCAATATCTCAAATCCGGAAAAGCTCACCGAAATCATCACCGCCGCAAAACGCGCAAAAATCCCCATCCGCATCGGGGTTAATTCCGGCTCGCTGGAAAAGGATATCTTAAAAAAGCACGGACATCCTACCGCCGCCGCGCTGGCAGAAAGTTTACTGCGCCACGTCAAGTTTTTTGAAAAGCATAACTTTACCAACCTGGTCCTGGCCATTAAATCAACCAGTGTGGTAGACACCATTCAGGCCTATCGACTCATCGCCAAAAAGACGCCTTATCCTTTGCACGTTGGCATTACCGAGGCCGGTATTCCCGAAATCGGCATCATTAAATCTGCAGTTGGCATTGGCGCCTTGCTGGCCGAAGGAATAGGGGACACCATCCGGGTTTCACTTACCGCCGAACCCGAAGAAGAAGTGCGCGTTGCCTATGAGATATTGCGCGCGCTGGGACTCCACCGGGGCGGCGTCGAAGTAATTTCCTGCCCAACCTGCGGCCGCCAAAAAGGCCCGGTCGAAAAAATCGCCCGTGAAATATACTTAAAAACCCGCCACATCAAAAAGCCGCTGAAAATTGCGGTAATGGGGTGCGAGGTCAATGGGCCGGGGGAGGCAAAGGAAGCGGACATTGGAGTGGCGTTGGGAAAAACCCAGGCGCGGTTATTTCGCAATGGAAAAATCACCAAAAAAATAACCAATAAATCGGTTACTAAAAATATCTTAAAACTTATTTAAAACCGTAAAAAAAATATCGTTTTTCTGTTTACAAACTTTTTCATAATGTTAAAATCAATAAAGTTTACAACTAATTTCACGGGAGGAAAAACATGCAAAAACACACTGTATGGTTTCTGGCTTTAGTTTTAGCTTTTACCGGGCTGGTTTATTGCGGCTGCGGAAGCTCGGGTGGGGGAGGGGGAGGCGGCGGCGGCTTAAGTTCGTTAACCATAAGGGGCACACTGCAAACCGGCTCAATTACCCCAAGGGGAATACAATCGTTTGGGGTGGCGGACGGGTGGACAGTAGTTGTAATTCCCAATACCGCTTCGACCACCTACGAAATTATTCCCGCACCAGTGGTAAACGGTACTTTTGAAATACCCATTAGCGACACCTCTAAAACCTATACGGCATTACTTTTGGATGAAGCAGGAAAAGTTGTCTGTCCGATCGATTTTGATCCCAGTACTTCCACCGCAAAAATCGGGATTGACACAACGGTCATCACTACAACCGAAAACAACTTAGGCACCATCACAGTAGATACAACCAATAAGCTGGCGGTTGTCGGCACCGCCCCGACATACGTTAGCAATGCCCTCTTGCCCGAAGTTGATGCGGCTACCGGTGCAGTGGTTGGAGCCGCCAATGACGGAGTAGTGATTGGCGGTACCGGCACCACCCAAAACAACGTTGACAAAGACAACGACGGAATCCCGAACACTTATGACCGTGACGCCAACGATGATATGATATTAAGGCCGTTTGATGCCGCCGAAGCCGGTCGCAGTACGCCGGGTGAAGGCAGCATTACATATACTGCCACCGTATTCTACAACTTAAAAGTGAATATTACCGATTCTCCCAGCAAAACTAACCAATGGATAACCATCGGTCTGCAAGCAAACGGTATAACACCTTCTCCAATTAGCAGCGGCACGCTGATTAACCTAAGTGAATTTAGTTACCTCGCTAACGCACAGATCAGAGAGTCCCACGCTCCTTTTGACGGAACCATAGCCGCTGGCATAGCAGTGATTGATAACATTGACATCGGCGCACCGGCGGCCGGCGAAGTTTGGAAATTTCAGGTTTTAGGTGCACCCGCCAGCAGAAGCAGCAAAACTTTAGCTACCAGCCAAATCCTGGCAACCGTTGAAGCTCAAATGGATGTTGTCTTTACGGTTCCTCCCCAAATTAAAGCTTTTAAGTTTAGCGATGCTGAAGGATGGATAAACGCAGACACCACGCAAAACTTCCAAGGAACCCTGCATACGCCAACTTTTGAAGTCCGGTGGGAGAGACCAACCCCCGAAGACAGCTTTGACATTAAGGGTGCCAGATACACATTGGAAATGGAATCCGGTAAATGCGTTTCACCTGATGCCCAGGAAGCAGTCATCATGGATTTTGGCGTAGACGACGGCACCTCAACCACGCTTGAGGCAACGGTTAATTTGACCGGTTTCCTAATCGATGGCGATTATGTTTTCAATTGCGGGCTTTGTGCACGTAGCCGCAACAATGATAACATTGCCACCAATATTCAGTTGGGTAAACATTACTAACCGTAGACTGTTAAGAAGGAGCTATTCATGATCGATCGGTACACTACGTCAGAAATGCGCCAAATCTGGTCTGAAGAAAATAAATATCAGACCTGGCTGCAGGTTGAATTGGCCGTCTGTAATGCTTGGGGGAAACTCGGAAAAATCCCGCTCAAAGCACTGCAAACCATTAAAAATAAGGCCGCATTCAACATCAAACGCATCGAAGAAATTGAAAAAACCACCGACCACGATATTATCGCCTTTTTAACCGCGGTTGCAGAAAAAATCGGGCCCGATTCACGTTTTATCCACATGGGGCTGACTTCGACCGACATAGTAGATTCATCGCTGGGACTTTTATTGCAGCAATCGCTCAATCTAATTGAAGATGACATCAAAACAATTATCCAAACACTTAAAAAACAGGCCAAAGCCAATAAAAATACGGTAATGATTGGCCGCAGCCACGGCGTCCATGCCGAACCCATTACGTTTGGCCTAAAGCTAGCGCTGTATATGGAAGAGATGAAACGTAATTTAGCGCGCCTACAGCAAGCCCGCGACATGGTTTGCGTTTGTAAGCTATCCGGCGCGGTCGGTACTTATTCCAATATTGATCCGCGGGTGGAGCAAATCGCCGCCAAAGAACTGGGGCTCAACAGCACCAAAATTACCACCCAAACCCTCCAGCGCGACCGTCACGCCGAAATGATGTGCACACTGGCAATCATTGCTGGCACAATTGAAAAAATGGCGGTGGAAATCCGGGGCCTGCAAAAAACCGAAATTGACGAGGTTGAAGAACCGTTTAGAAAAGGGCAAAAGGGCTCTTCTGCTATGCCGCACAAGAAAAATCCAATAACTTGCGAGCGTTTGACTGGCATGGCCCGGATGGTACGCGCCAACGCTCAAGTTGCTCTCGAAAATATCGCTCTCTGGCACGAGCGCGATATCAGCCATTCTTCCACCGAACGCATGGCCCTGCCGGACAGTATCATGCTGATTGATTATATGCTCAAGAAAATGGATTACATCATGGCCAATTTAGTCATTAAAAAGAAAAATATGCTACGCAACCTGGAATACACCGGCGGCTTGATCTACTCCCAACGTCTGCTTTTGGCATTGGTAGGGAAGGGCTTAACCCGCGAACAGGCCTATAAAATTGTGCAAAAAGATGCCCTGCAAGCCCGTGATACCGAAAAGCGCTTTATCGACGTGGTAGCAGAAGACCCGGAAATTACTAAGCGCTTGAGCTTTGACGAATTACACGAAGTTTTTAACAGGGATTATTATTTGCGGAATATTAAGACAATTTATAATAGATTGGGAATATAAACAACCAATCCTTTTTAGTGTAAAGCTCAAGATTGACAAATATAATAAGAAACTATGACAGTTAATCCAAATTCAGACGCCATCATCAAAGCCAATCTTCCCGGCCGTTCCCCCGATAAATCCGGCAAGGTCCGCGACCTTTTTGATTTGGGCGACAAATTACTTTTGGTGGCAAGCGACCGCATCTCGGCTTTTGACTTTATTTTGGGTTCGCCCATCCCGGGCAAAGGAAAAATCCTAAACCAAATTTCGCTGTTTTGGTTTGATTTTGTAAAAGATATCATCCCCAATCATATTATTACCAACAAAGTCAGCGAGTATCCAGCACCGTTCAACCAATATCCGGAAATTTTGGATCAGCGCTCGGTTTTAGTTAAAAAAACCAAAGTCATTCCAATTGAATGCGTAGTGCGCGGCTATTTGTCCGGTTCTGGGTGGAAGGATTACCAAAAGACCGATTCCATTTGCGGGATCAAACTGCCCGCCGGATTGAAAGAATCAAGTAAGCTGCCCGAGCCGATTTTTACTCCCACCACCAAGGCCGAAGCCGGCCACGACCTCAGCATCACTTTTGATGAAGTGGTTAAAGCCGTTGGTCAAAAAACCGCGGACACAATTAAAGAAAAAACCATCGCTATTTACAAAAAATGCGCAGATTATGCTTTAACCAAAGGCATCATCATTGCGGACACCAAGTTTGAGTTTGGCAGTACCAGTGACGGCAACATTATCTTAATTGACGAAGTTTTGACCCCCGATTCATCGCGTTTTTGGCCATTAGACCAATATAAAGAAGGGCAGGGCCAGCCCAGTTACGACAAGCAGTTTGTACGCGATTACCTGGAAGCCATTCAATGGCCCAAAGAACCACCCGCACCAAACCTGCCAGATGATATAATAGACAAAACTTATAACAAGTATTTCGAAGCATATCGCAAATTAACCGGAAAAAATAGTTTATAGTAGTAACGACATACGTTAACCAGAAAGGATAAAATTAATGTTCAAAGCCAAAATCAAAGTAACCCTAAAAAAGGCAATTTTAGATCCGCAAGGCAAAGCCATAGAAGGCGCGCTGCATGCGCTGAAGTACATTAACGCCGCCAACGTCCGCATCGGTAAGTACATTGAACTTACGTTGAAGGAAAAAGACGAAAAAGCGGCGCGGCAAAAAATTGAAGAAATGAGCAAAAAATTATTATCCAACCCGGTAATGGAAGATTTTACGTTTGAATTGGAAAAAATAAAATGAAATTCGGAATCGTAATTTTCCCCGGCTCAAACTGCGAACGGGATTGTTTTCATGCCATCAAAAACGTCCTGAAGCAACCGGTCGAATATATCTGGCACGCAGACACCGCGCTCGATGATTTCACCTGTATTATCCTGCCGGGGGGGTTTTCCTACGGCGACTATTTGCGCGCCGGCGCCATTGCGCATTTTGCCCCCATCATGGAAAATATCAAAAAATTTGCTGAAGGCGGCGGTTATGTGTTAGGAATTTGCAATGGCTTCCAAATTTTAACTGAATCCGGCCTGCTTCCTGGAGCGCTCCAGCGCAACCAAAACCTCAAATTCATTTGCAAAAACACTAAACTGCGGGTGGAAAACATTAAAACACCATTTACCGCCCGCTATAAAGAAGGCCAGGTTATCACAATTCCTATTGCTCATATGGAAGGCAACTACATTGCTGATAAAGAAACTCTGGCAAAACTAAAGAAAAATGAACAGATTATATTCCGCTATTGCAATGAAAAGGGCGAAGTTGATGCCGCCTCTAATCCTAACGGCACACTCGAAAATATCGCCGGCATCGCCAATAAGCGCAAAAATGTCCTCGGCATGATGCCGCACCCGGAGCGGGTTTCAGAAAAGGTATTGGGAGGGGAGGACGGTGTGCATATTTTCAAGTCGGTCCTCGAGAAAATGCTGGCGGGGTAGGGG
This sequence comes from Candidatus Margulisiibacteriota bacterium, assembly GCA_041645285.1. Classification (GTDB taxonomy): domain Bacteria; phylum Margulisbacteria; class WOR-1; order JAHJIW01; family JAHJIW01; genus JBAZQH01. Next base: position 7,479 of record JBAZQH010000051.1, read on the forward strand.
GAAATACCTTCCATCTTAACAAGGCAATAATTTATTAAATGGCTTATGCTCATCTCCAAAAGTACGCTGGCTTAATACTTCTGCTTCTTTTAATAAGTTTAGTCTTTTTGGGCTGTGGGGTGCAAACACCAACCAACAATGCTGCCGGCAATGAAATTCCTTTCGGCTTTTGGGGCTTGAATGGTTATCATAGCACAGAGGGATTTGCGGAGGTTAAAAGCAGATTTGGCATTACCGTTTTTCAAGTTACTTCAACTAATCCTACGTGGACGGTAGGAGTATTTTTGCCTCTCATTAGAGATTCAGGATTAAAAGTCACGCTAACTATGGTTCATCCTTCCACGATCATAGACCCTACTGGTAACTTTAGTCGGGAAGCGTGGAAGGCAGAACTTGACGCTTGGGTTGATTCTGGCGTTGAAGAATTTATCGATGATGGAACCCTTATTGGGCACATGCTTTTGGATGATATTTATAACTTTACTGGTACCGATCCCACCGCCGAAGATTTGGATGAAATGGCAAAGCATAGTAAAACGCTCTTTCCTAAGCTGTTTACCTTTGTGCGCGAACAAGCCAGCCATGCGCCAGTGCCGGCGGTTGCCGATAGTCCATCCGGTACCTACAAATATGTGGATGCGTTTGTGAATCAATATACAATTGACGACGGCGATATTGAAAACTATATTGCAAAAAATGTAGCTTCAGCCGAAAGTTTGGGTGTAGGTATTATGATGGGCCTTAATCTTTGTGATGGGGGAGACAGCTCAAGCGGCCAACGCGGATGGCGTACCGACCGTATAACTTACGCTATGTCCGCCCAAGAAATTTTAAATTATGGCACCGCACTTTTAAATGTGCCAAATGTTGCTATGTTTCTCATGTGGGAATACGACGGTGAAGAACTGTGGAGTGACGGAAGTATCGGCGCCGACTACTTTAATCGAGACGATCTGCAAGCGGCCTTGTATCAACTTGGCCAACGTGCAGCCGCATATTGATGAAGGCCTCAATTCAGTTTTGGAAAAGATGTTGGCGGGGTAGCCCCTTTCTGATTTTACTGATCTAACTCTCTAATCATTGCCTCAAATGCCTGTACAACTATTGGGAAATGGTTATGATACTGTCGGGCCAAACGCAATGCCGGTAGGGCGTTCTGTCCTAATTTTCTGAGAACCGCCTCACATGTATTTCTTAAAAATTTAGGCGGTTCTGTGCGAGTGTCATCGGCTCTAATACTTGGCAATGGCATCACGGCAGCCAATAATCTCGCTGTCCATAAAAAGCCCTGGGCCTGCGCTCTTCCAGCTTTAGTTGTAGAAATATCTATTAAGGCCTCTGCTTGAACTTCCCACATATGAAACTTTTCTTCCGTTACATCATGATACAATCGTTGAGTTAAAGCATCTGCGGCTGCATTCCCACCAATTCTGCCCAATGCATAGCAAGCCGCATAGCGCATATCAGGAGCCTCTTCTTTACAATTCAATATGGCAACCAATGCAGGAACCGTACTGGCATCTCCAATTACCGCCAGGGCTTTTACGGCATCTAAGCGATGCGCCTGCAACTCATATGAAAAGGGTGCTTCTCTAAGTCCCAGAATATTTCTCTGCAGAACAATAGCAAGATAGTGTGTTCTTAATCCTTGGATATCAAAAATACCACCCAGTTTACCCGGGGAGGACGCGCCTAAATATCTGCCCGCCGCATTAGCAACCACAAGGTTGACGTTTCTGCCAAGGCATTTTCTTGTTGGAAGAAACCTATGCGCCTGACTGGCAACAAACCATTTAGCAAATCTCGATTGTGGCACTTGAGCTTCTGCAGTTAATAAACTACTCATGTTTTCCTCCTAAATTATTATTTCTTATCATTGCATCGCTTACGTTTATATCGACATCTCTGTGGGAAAATTTCAATAAATAGCATCTTTTTCAGTCGGCTCTGGCAAAAACTGGCGGGATAGGGGATAAATTTTCGACTGCGATATTATATAAGCCCAGATGCCGCCCAATAATTTGATATTTAGATCTTTTGCAAATAAGCAGGGTTTTTTCATGCAAGTTTGGATTGACATAAAACGATATTATATCTAGAATAGGGTATCTTATGAATCCGGAAAACTCGGCAATGTCTTATTCTCCAGGTTATATTTTATTGAAATTTTTTGCTTTTTTTGACGATACTAAAAAAAGAATGGAAACGAATTGATCGTAGGAAATTAAAAACGAAAATTTCAAAACTTAAGACAAAAGGAAGCCGAGATAATGCCTACCACTTTTAATATATCTTTTCCTAATTGGTTTTTAGCTGTTTTTTCATTGACGTTTATTGGCTTTGTTTTTTATCTTGGAGGACTTTATATTAAAGTAAGAGATATATGCAAAGACCATCCCAAAATAAATCAAGCATTGATTCGTATTTCTGAAATACTTGTCCTAAAGAAAATATCAACTGAATACGTTTATTCGGCAAGCCCTATGTCTTTATCAGAAAAAGGAAAGGAAGCATTAAAAGAAGCTAAATTTAATGAATTTTACCATGAGAATAAAGATGTTTTGCTAAAACGTATAAAAGAAAAAAGCCCAAAAACGATGGCTGATTTAGAGGATGTTTGCAAAAGTATTATGTTGTCAATGGAGGATACTTTACCTAAATTTGAATCTATTAAACAATTTGCATATTCTCATGGTGAGCCAATATCAAATATTTTATTTGCTTGTGCTATTGCTTTGAAAGACCTAACAGTATCAGAATTAAATATTAAATAACTTCTTTACCTTGCCAACGTATGAGGGATAATTAAACTTTGATTCTCACGGCCTGCAAACTTTACACGGCCGCCGGCCACTATTTACCGCTTCTGCCCGCGACTTAAACCCAATTAGGTTATAAGACCGTATCCGGCCGACGTAATGGCACCACGAATGATGAAACACGTCTGAATTGACGCTTGCCGCATAGGCCAGGGTTTTAGCTTCGGCGATATGTGACTCAAAAGTCAACTGGCCCTGGTGGATACAAGGATCACCTGTGAAGCCGACGGCAAGAGGGAATAATAACGCTAAAAGTAGGGCGAGTGCGAATTTTTTCACCTTTCCTCCAACTTTCAATGTTAATTTGAAACCCAAATTGCATCACTGGTAGAGGATACCTTACTTGAATCATCGATGGTTGCTTGCCCCCGGCCACTAACACCAATACTGTATATGACAAAATGTATTTTGTTTGGAGAAAATACCAATTTATAAGGGAAATTTGAAAACGGATCATTTAACACAAAATCAATTATTTGAGGTTTTGAAGCTATTAAGGCATCCTGATAATTTTGAGAATCAGGATACTTCCCGTTGTTTTTGAAGTAAGACATCAATGCAATTTTCAAAACTCGAATATCTCCGTCTACTTGAATTTTGGTTGATTCTATATCTGCATAAAATTTTGGCGGTACAACTTCAATAACCATCTTTTGCGGGGCCAAGTTCTTATATAAAAGAACCCCCAAAATAGCAACCAATAAAATAATTATGGCTGCGCCAATCCAAATTATTGACCTATTACTATTCATAACGCAACTCCTCCTTCATTTATTGCTGGTTTTATATTGACCACATTCTTTGCAAAACTGAGCATCTTGTTGTAATTCAGGGCTACCAGTCGTATTTACTGTAATGTACTGGATACTTGAACCTGGTAGTTTTTCCGGGGCAACGACATACTTCATATCACCAAAATTTGGACATTGGGGCGTACCAAGATATTGACAAGATTGCATTCTATCTATGAGATCCATATTTTACCTCAAGTAAGCCATGCCAATCGCGCATTAATATTCATGTGATTAGTATAACATAAAGCATTACCAATATTGCCGATAACCTTAAAAAACACTGGTTCGGCCAAATTATCGTCATCATCAAACAGGATTATCCACATCCTATCCCCTCATCAACTTGACATAATGTATATTATGCGACATTGGGTGTGGATAAGAGGGTGGTTATTAAGGTAATTAAGGAATTTCTTTAAATAGCTTTTGCCGACTTTTTAGTCATTAAAACTGCTTGTAACTAACACTGTGACCGATGCAAAAAAACCAAACAAATTTAATGCCAAATACATGCAAGTTTTTGCCTCTTTAATACGATATATTATCAGACGGGGAAATCTTCGCCAGTAGTAATACAGAGGAAAAATGACTAACGAAGTAAACCATAATAAACCAACTGCCGCCCGGTAC
>JBAZQH010000052.1:0-11606 GCA_041645285.1 Candidatus Margulisiibacteriota bacterium
AACGGGTTTTCGGTAGTGGCGCCAATTAAAATGATATTGCCTTCTTCAACGTCCGGCAACAGTGAATCCTGCTGCAATTTATTAAAACGATGAATTTCGTCAAGAAACAAGATGGTTTTTACCTGATGCATTTTAATGCGTTCTTTTGCTTCCAAGCTTACTTTCCGGATGTCCTCTACTTTGGCGATGGAAGCGTTTAGCCATTCAAAATGCCCGCGGGTGGTGTTGGCAATCACGCGGGCGATGGCGGTTTTGCCGGTTCCCGGCGGCCCAAATAAAATTACCGATGAAATGCGGTCGGTTTCAATCAACCGGCGCAATAATTTCCCCTTGCCTAAAATTTCTTCCTGGCCTACCAGCTGATCCAGGGTGCGTGGGGCCATGCGGAAGGGGAGAGGGGCGTTTTGGCCTTTAAAGTTTTGTTCGTTTACGTCGAAAAGATCCACAGAAAAACTCCTGGTTGCGTTTGGTTAATTATACATTAAATTTACTTGACAAAGATTAAGATTATTCTATGATAAAGACAACTTCAGCAGTTAAAGGAGGTGACAAAAAGCATAGTCTGTTGGGGGGATTTTTTTGCGACGGTTAAGGCAACAAGAACACTTAACTGCAGTGCAATAAAATCATTTAAAAAACTATGTAAAATCAAAATTATGAAAAAAGGAATAGCTTTAGCTGTAGTATTGGGAATGTTGGCAGTTTTAGCCGGCGGCGTTTTTGCGGAAGATATCAGCGCGGCGGATGCCCAGGCCAAACTCCCTAAATTACAGGCTTATATCTCAAGTTTAGAAACCAAGCTGGCAAAAGAGAGAGCAACTGCAAAACCGGAACGGGTTGCGCAATTGCAGCGGATCATTGCAGAACAACAGGCAAGATTAAGCAGTCTGCAAGCGATTGCCGCAACTCCTCTGCCAACGACTCCGCCACCGCCACCGCCTCCAACAAAGGTAAAAGCGGTAGTGAAGAAACAAGCCGCCAAGTCGATGTATGAAATCGGCGGTAATGTGGGTATCGTGGCTGGAGTTTTCGGAGTTAACGGTGAATTAACCATCCAATGTCCATTTGTAAAAAATTGGATTGGTTTGGATAATGTCTGGGCACGGTTGGGCGGCGGTTACGTTGCCGGAAAGAACAGTGCCGCAACAGAGACAAAGATGGTGCCTATCTATATTGACGGGGCCATTGATTTGCCGGTTAGTTGGATGTGGGGTATTCCCTCTTACGTTGGCGGCGGTTTAAACTATGTAGTTTACCGCTCTGGCAGGACTAGCGGCACCATTGGCGGCGAGGTCTTTGCTGGCATTGAAGGCGCGTATGGAGGCGGCAAGCCATATCTCGAAGTGGGATACGGAATATTGCGCCCCAGCAACGGCGGATCTTTCAAGAGTGTCAATGCTGTAGTTGGGTATAGGTACGGACTATAGTCTGGAATCTTGTTTGGTGTAGAAAACCTCTTTAGTGACTAGTTTGCTAAGGAGGTTTTCTTTTTGTTGGTGGGTACGCATAAAAAAAGAATTGCGTCCAGTTAACCTATTGACAAAGTTAAAAGACGCAATTCTTACGTTCAAATTTTAGCTAAAATTTGCTTATTTGTTCTTGATGTCAACCAGAACATCGTAAATGCGAAAGATAATCATCAGTAGTTCCGCATAACAACGCACGGCGATCGGACCCAAAACAATAATTAGAATTGCTACAATTGCGCCGGCAAAATCTTTTGCGGCAATGCTGGCGACAAAGGCCCACAGCCCGCCAATGATACAAACTACAATGCCGATCCAATAAAGCACCGTAATTACCGTCGGAGCAATCATTTTCTGGAAATTCATGAAAATACCCATTTTTTTCACCCCCTTTCATTTTACAGATACAACGGAGGAGGGAGGATTCGAACCCCCGATACCGTTGCCGGTATAATCGCTTTCGAGGCGATCGCCTTCAACCACTCGGCCACTCCTCCGGGCTTATGCGACCTTAACCTTTTCCGTGCCCTCTGCTAATGCATAATTATCTTAGCATAACTGCAAAACAAAAACATTTTTGTCTGATTAAAAATTTTCCTGTTTTCTGATAACGGTTGCCAAAATTTTTTGCACTTTGCGGAAATATTTCAGGTTTTCAATGTTTGACTGATTTTCTTCGGGTAAATTCAGCTGATGGTACATACCGCTTACCCGCACCTTGGTACTTTTACTGTTTAGTACCAGCGTTAAGTTTAAGCGTACCGCCACCCCCGGCAAATTTTCCGGTCTTGTTTCGCTAAGGTTTTGGTTAATTTGTTCATTAATTATGTATTGTTTTATGTTGTGCAGCCCCGGCGGGGTCAATTTATAATTATGGTGTTTTTCTTGGTCTGCGGGATAGCCGGTGTGTTTCCAGGCGTATTTTACGTTTTGGTTAACGATTGACACGTAATAGGTATCGATTGAACTTTCCTCGCCAAACTCTTCCTTAATCAAGATTAAATTCAACTTAAACGGATGGTTTTTGGAAGGTTTGCCGGTGGCGGGGCCGGAGGTAGACATGGCTACCAGCAGTAAAATCGCCGTGCAGACCAGGACAATTATTTTTGCAAAATTATTTAATTTGATCATGCGTGAGTTGCCGGCATAAATCGTTCAGTAGATCATTTTGCTCTACGATGATTTTACGAGCAAATTCTTTTAAGGCCTCGATATTTTTACTGCTGGTATCATCCATTTCGCCATTTTCTTTATTAATGGGGGTTTGAAATCGATAATATTTAAGGGGTAGTTGAGTTACTTGGTAATCTACCGTGTCGGCCACGCCGTCAAAAATTACGTCTAAAATTGGTACGGCCCATTGTGCCATCCCAAATTTTTTGGCACGGTTGTAAGGCAAGGGTTCGGTTCGGGTCCCGGTGCCCAGAGAAACCAGTATAAATTCTTGTGCCTCTGGGTGCGTAGCTTTGGCTTCTGCGTAAGCGCACATTGCCGGATTGTTAGCAAAAACCCCTCCGTCTACAAACGCCAAGTAGCCGGGCAATGTATCCGGGATTACCTTGTGGGGTTCAAAATAAGTTGGGGCGGCGGCGGTGGCCAGCGCAATGTCTTTGATGTTGAAATCATATTGGGGATCGACTTTGGCTTTGCGGCTCTTAAAAAACCAAGCCACGCGTTGTTCAATTTCATAACTGGTGATAATTACATCTTTAAGCGCATTTTTAAGACGGGCTTTGCCAAAATATTGGTCGGCAACTTTTGCGATCCCATCAGAAGGGTATTTTTTCCCTACAAATCTGTCTAATGACAGCAGGCTACGCCAGAAAGGGCGGCTAAAAATATTCTTCCCTTCTTTTTCGTAGAGGTCAATTAACTTTTCGGCGCTAAATTCCGGCCGGCAATCCGGGCCGGCTTTGGTTAACCCCAGAGCTAAAATCCCGCCGGTCGAGGTTCCGGCAACTAAATCAAAGAGGTCTGCCGTTGGCCGGCCGGTGCGTTTTTCAATTTCCGCCAGGATAATTGCTGGAATAATGCCCCGGATGCCGCCGCCGTCAATGGAAAGAATTTTGATGGGTTGATTCATAGAGTAACTCCTTTTGTTATTGATTTAGCCACCAGATTGAAGAATTAAGCACCGCCGCAAAACTAACCCAGAGTAAATATGGGAGCAGCAGCCACCCCGCCGGCCTGGAAATGCGGTAAAAGGCAATGCCGGTGCCTAAAATTAACAGCCAGAGGAGTTTAATTTCAATTACCGACAAAAAAAGCTGGTGCTGGCCGAAGAAAATTACTGACCAGAGTACGTTGGCCACCAGCTGCATGCCAAAAAGCAACAAGGCTCCTTTTGTGGCTGGATTTTCTTTTGCTTTTTGCCATACCAGCGCGGCGGCAATCCCCATTAAAATATAAAGCAAGGTCCAAGCCGGAGCAAACACCCAGCTGGGGGGTGTGAAAAACGGCTTATGCAACGTCGCGTACCAGATGGGGAGGGAAGAAGTTGTCGCCATGGAACCCAAAAATCCGGCACACAGGCAGACTACAATGGAAATGATTACTCTAAATCTAGTTTGCATTTTATCCTCCTTAGTGTAAGCTTTTTTCTCTGGCGGATTCAATCCTATTTTTTGCCGAGTTGGTTATTGATTTGATTGCCCAATAGATGTTTTGGTTGTCCCGAAACCCAGAAATGCAGGGGAAGCTATCGGTAGTAACATAAGGTTCAAATTCCATTGTAAGTTCATTTTGTTCGTTTGAAGCTTTAACCATTTGCGCCAAAGGTTCATCTGCTATCCCAATATTCAAGAGAAACTCTTTTTGGGCAAAGTTGCCGGATGCCACTTTTTTTACTTGGCAGCGATAAGCATTGCCCCAGTTATGCGGGATACTAAATTTAGCATTTACTAATAATTTTAAGGATGAAGAAATTGGCTCCGGAAAGATATTTTTTATCTGCATCAATATTTTTGTAAGTTGGCGTTTGGTATGTGCGTGGAAAAGGTAACCGGCAACGCTGATTTCGGTATTAAGCCGGTTATGGCGTTTTACCGTTTCAATTTGGTCTGCCGAAAAAACTAATTGAATTTTTTGGATGGCAGGTTCGCTTATATTATTAATCGGATCAGTTGGAGTGCCTTTTAGATTTACGGCATTCTCTAGTAGTAGGAAATATGTGCCCAAGTTAGCTTCACCGGTTAAGCGGCCGGTTAAGGTTATGGCTTTGTTGTAGGCCAGCCAATTGGGATTGGCAGAGGCTTGGTTATAAAAGCACCAGCTAAACAAAAGTGCCAAGAAAATAATTTTTTTCATAAATTACCGACTTTTGGCTCGTGGTTAAGATAATCAATACGGTGTGTATTTGAAAAAATCCGAACTGATTTTGCGACCGATTGGCTCGGCGGGCGGAATTCCCTCCATATCCCCCTTCCGCTCGCCTCGCCTTGAACCGGTGCGGAAAGGATGATTTTAAGTTTTTCTTTGGCGGCTAATTTCTGAACCGACATTTTCTTTATTACTTTTTCCCAAATTGCATTCTTGGCACAATGTTTGGAGATTTCCTAGAGTATTTTTCCCTCCTTTAGAATGCGGAACAATATGGTCAATATGTAAGCGTGTGCCTAAATCTGTGGCTGGGCTTCTGCCGCAAAATTTACGCCTAAAACTGTCTCTATCTAAAACCTCCAATCTGATTCCAAGAGGTATTGTTCTTTTGTCTTTTTCTGCTTTTTGTGTTTGTGGAGTATTATTTTTAATTGCAGCGTGGGGGGCTTCCTCGTTTGAATGGATTGCGTGCCCCATTTTGTATTCAATAAATTTGAGACACGCGTTAGACCAACCGCCAAGCCTTTCTTGATAAGTTGCCGAACTAATTCTGGTATCTGCTTTTTCCCATTCTCTTGCGGAGGGCCTATGCCCGAGCCTGTTCCATATTCTCTCCATTTCATCAAACAACTCTTTTTTTGTGTATCGCTGACGAAATCGTCTTGGCTTTAACTCTACCCCTTTTTTTATTAGGGATTTTCTTAATGCCTCTTTTGCTTTATTCCATGTGCCGAATTGTGTACGAGCGGGATCTGCGCTAATATTTGCCTGTTTATCAAATTCTCTATAGCTAAAATCTAAGTAGTTATAAAGTTTTGCAACTCTTCCTAGCTCCTCAAGAATTTTTTCTCTTGGAATTTTATCTGATCTTGGTCTTTCGAATGTGTAGTCCATAGCGATTTTAGTTTATTCTCATTTTCTAACTGGCGGAGGGGGAGGGATTCGAACCCTCGGTATGGTTGCCCATACACATGCTTTCCAGGCATGCTCCTTCAACCACTCGGACACCCCTCCAATTATTCTCCGATTACTTTTTTGATAATCTGCGCTAATCTTGTAAAAGCTACTTTTGAATGATAGCGTACTTTGAAGGTACCTATGGGATTGGGTTTGTATTTTACGTTTTTTGCCTTAAATATAATGGTTTTATTTAAATATTTCAAAGGGATTTTTGAAATGCGTGACCAATATTTTTCAAGTTTATTTATATTAAGATCATTATATATAAATAATTGCCCTTTTAATCGATTTTTATCTATTATGATGCACTTGTTTAGAAAAAGAATAAATAATTTAATTAACTTGGGATTGCTATTTGTGAATTCAATGGCCCAATAAAATGTTTTATTTTTTCTGCGCTTGTCAATCCGCAAGCGAGTCCCTTCGCAGCTGTATAATATCGCCCCGATAATTTCCAATTCTTTATAAGTCGGCTTTATCATTAATGTTTGCTCAAATCAGATAGGTGAGAATTTGACTCTCCGATCTTGCGAAAGCGGGATGCCGCTATACGTTTGAAGCATGAAAAGCGGCATGAACCCCGATTAAAATGTTTATTGCGTAATTTTTCAAAAAACTTTTTCAATATTATAGCACAGTCCGGCGCCAGCACCCCCGGGGTAACTTTGAGCTTTTGGCGCAGTGGATTGATGTTTTTTAGCTTAATTTTTGATTGATGTGCGCCGGCTTTCGGGTCGGCGGCGCCGTAGATCAGGCGAGGGATGCGTGATTGTAAAATAGCTGACAGGCACATTGCACAGGGTTCCAGCGTTACATATAAAGTAACATCGTTCAGCCGCCAGCTTTTTAACTTTTGGGCGGCTTTACGGATGCAAATAATTTCGGCATGGGCGGTGGGGTCATGAGCGCTTTCCCGTAAATTATGCGCGCGGGCAATGATTTTGCCATTCACTACGGCAACCGCGCCGACGGGGACTTCATTTTTTGCGGCGGCTTGGTGGGCTTCGAATAAGGCGGCCAGCATGAAATTTTTCATGATTATTTACGATACATTATTACTATGGGAACGGCAAGAGTTTTGTTGGTTACCGAACATGTTGTACCAACGATTGCGATGCAGGTTTTAGGTGCTTCTCTTCGGTCGCGGGGGATAGATTACGGCTTTTGTTGCGGGGAATACGTTGCTTCTAGTAATCCGCATAAGCTTAGACGTGATCTGGCAAAAGCAATTGATGGTTTTCGGCCAAATGTGGTTGGTGAAACGGTTATGGCCGAGACCTTTCATTCTCATCTTAGATTAAATCAACTGCTTAGAGCAAAGTACGGTGACCAGTTAGTGATTGCAGCAGGTGGGCCGGCACTGACCTCTCATTTAGAACGGGCCGTCTTGGCCCTAGATGCTGACGTGGGTTTTTCAGGAGCGGGGGAAGAAATATTCCCAGCATTTTTGAGGAACTTAGGTGACCGAGGAAGTTTGGTAAGCTTAGGTAATTCCTTGCTTTCCGGAGTTGCTGATCCCCAAAGTGTTTTGGTGATACCCGACCGGGCAGCGTGGTGCTACACTGATTTTGCCGGGAAACCTGCACAACCCCGCGGGAGCCTACTGAAATATTATAATCTTCAAAGCTTAGGCATGAGCCTTTATCCGGATATGTTGTTTCCGTGGGTTGGCACTTTGCAGTTAATTTTTGACCGGGGTTGCCGGAAGCATTGCACCTTTTGTTTGGAGCATAGGTTCTTGAAAGGCCAAATGGCCGAAGCCCGGGATATTTATAGTTTTTTGTTGATGATGGTTGGCTTTATTGATGGTGGGGGTATGAGATATAGATTGGTTGAGTTAGATTTATGGGATTCAGATTTTTTGCAAAACTTAGAGCGTAATCGGCAGTTAGATGAACTATTGCGGGGTCCCGACGGAGAACGATTTGAGCAAACCAAAAATACTTTGCGGGTTGCTTTTGCGTATCTTTCTCTGCCGGCTTTTAATGCAGACCGCGGTTTTAATATTGAATTTATGAAACGGCTAGGGATTAATACTGTAAATATTGGAATCGACGGGATTGTACCGCGGACTTATCGGCGTTTTGGTAAGGGTGGAAGATTTGAAGATATTGATGATACTCTTGCATGTTTGATTGATGCAGGTTTTTGTGTGCATATGGGGGTTATCTTATCCGACCAGCATACTACCGAAGCAGAATTATTTGAGGGAGGGCGGCATTTGTTAATCCTGGCTGAACGATACAGCGAGAGCCAATTACAATTTGCCACATCGTGGGCAGTTGACCCTTATTTCGGGACACCAATTGCGGATAAAACGTTGATGCAACCGGATAATGTTGGCAAAACTGATGATTTTCCAGGGTACCCATTATTTCCACCGGAGTATCCCGTATTGGATAAGCGTGCTGCAAGAAGGATCAAAAGGTTTTGTGCTGAGGTGACGCGGTTGAATAGGCAACAGCTCGTCCATCCGCGGCCCGATCTTTTCCGGCCGCACGTGGAAGCTGCACTTCGAGAAATGCTACGTAACGATTAGCCCATATTTGCTCCACTATGTTATACTAATATCTCTATGATCAAATTTGGCACTGACGGCTGGCGCGCCATCATCTCTGATGAATTTACTTTTGATAATGTTGCGCGCGTGGCGCAATCGATTGCGGCTTATCTCATTAGTGCGGGCAAAGCAAAGCAGCCCGTCATTATTGGCTATGACGCCCGGTTTTTAGCTGATGAGTTTGCTTATTTGTGCGCAAAGGTATTAAAAGCCAATGGGATCAACTGCTTAGTTTGTGACCGCGATACGCCAACCCCGGTGGTGGCCTGGGAAGTAACCGATAAAAAAGCGGCGGGCGCCATCATGCTGACTGCCTCACACAATCCCCCAGCATACTGCGGGATCAAATTTATTGCCGACTACGGCGGCCCTGCGTTTGAGGATGTCACCCAAAAAATTGAAGAGGGAATTCAGGTTGCGGCGGGCGCAACCATGACCGATTACAATTCCGAAAAACATGGTGCAATTGAGCGTTTTAACCCAGAAGCACGGTACTTGCAGTATATCCAAAAATTTGTGGATGTAGATTTAATCCGCGGGGCAGGGTTAAAAGCAGTGTATGACCCCATGTTTGGGTCGGGGAGGGGATACTTGGATAAATTGTTGGATAAGTTTGACGTAAAAGTAGAGGTTATCCACAATTACCGTGATGTTTTGTTTGGCGGGAAAAATCCGGAACCAACGGCAGAAAATTTGACGGAATTATCTGCGTTAGTGGTCAAAAACAAGGCGCACGTGGGTTTGGCCAACGATGGGGATGCCGACCGGTTTGGCTTTGTTGACGAAAATGGAAAATTTTTAAACGCTAACCAGATTATTTCTCTGGCGGCATATTATTTACTCAAAGAAAAGGGGTTGAGGGGGAATTTGGCGCGCTCGGTGGCCACTACGCATATGCTGGATGCTATTGCTAAAAAATTTAACGTGCAATGCCATGAAGTTCCGGTTGGTTTCAAGTATATTGCAAAATTGATGTTAAATGACCATATTTTAATTGGGGGAGAGGAAAGCGGCGGTTTGTCGATTAAGGGACATATCCCAGAAAAAGATGGAATTTTGGCGGGCATTTTGATTGTAGAGATGCTGGCAAAAATGAAAATGCCCTTGTCCAAAATTTACGCGAAAATGGAAAGCGAAATCGGCACGTTTTTCCAGGATCGGATTAACTTACACGTTATCGATGCAGTTAAAGACAAGCTGATCAATGGTTTAATAACCAATCCTCCGGCTGACTTTTGCGGGCAAAAGGTAGTTAAGGTAAATACGTTGGACGGGGCCAAAATTATTTTGGCGGATGGCAGCTGGTTTTTGGCCCGGCCTTCCGGAACCGAGCCGCTGGTGAGGGTGTATGTCGAAGCTTCCTCCAGTCAAAAGCTGGCCGACCTAAAACAGGCGGTTGAGCAGGTTATCAAAGCGGCTTAAGAGTGATATAATAGTAATAACGTGAAAAGTGTAATGTTTTGTCTAAGGAGTTAATTTATGCCAAAAGAAAAAGTTATCATGAACGACATCGATATCAACCGTTCTTTAATGCGCATTGCCCACCAAATTGTGGAAGCCAACCGCGGCGCCGAAAATATTGTGTTGGTGGGGATTATCAACCGGGGTGGGGTTTTGGCGAAGCGGCTGGCTAAAATTATATCAAAGTTGGAAGGGATTAAGGTGCCGGTGGGAGCCATTGATGTTTCGCTGTACCGTGACGACTTGAACCGCCGCGGCAAATACATTGAAATCAAAAAGCCCGACATGCCGTTTACCATTAACGATAAAGTTGTGATTTTGGTGGACGATGTTATTTTTGCCGGCAGAACGGCGCGGGCGGCGCTGGACGGGTTAAAAGATTACGGGCGTGCCGCAAAAGTGCAGTTGGCGGCACTGGTTGACCGGGGCCACCGCGAGCTGCCGATTTTAGCCGATTTTGTGGGCAAAAAGATCCCCACCGCCAAATCAGAGGATGTGAGGGTAGAGCTTTTGGAAGTGGACGGCGCGGATCGGGTAATATTGAAGTAGCAGCTTAGTTTTTTATCCGGCTAGTCCCATTCTCATCTTCAACTATTTCTATCAGGTTTTCTACTTGGTCTTTAATATCGTCAATGTGGGTGATGAGGATAATTTGCTGGTACTGTTTTGAGAGATTGGTCAACGCTTCAATGATTGCTTCTTTGCGCAGCGGATCCTGACTGCCGAAGATTTCGTCCAAAATAATGAACCCGCCTTCAATGCCGGAAGATTTGGTGATTAATTGGGAGATTGCCAACCTAAGGCATAAGTTTGCCAGGTCGCTTTCGCCGCCCGAAAAACGGGGAAGTGCGTAGTTGGTTCCGCCGTCACCAATCCAGATCTCGTAGTTTTCATCCAGTTCCACCGAAGTATATTTGTGGTTGGTAAGATTGGTGAATAATTCCCCCGCCGCCCGCGCCAATTCCGGCCGGATACGGGAAATAAGATGGGTGCGGTATGCATTCAAGATTTCGACCAGCAGGTTTGTTTTTTCTTGGCTTTTGATCGACCCTGCCAGGTCCTCTTTGCTTTTTTGAAGTTTTTTAAGCTCTTTTTCGGTTTGCTCCAGTTCTTTTTGCTCAGCTACCAGTTCCAGATTGATTTGGTTTCTTTCTGCAAATTTTTGGTCCAATGCGCGTTTTTCGCGGTCATATTCGGCGGTGATGGTGGCGTGTTGCTTTTTGTCAAAATCTAGCTGGGATATTTGTTGGGTAAGGTCCTGGGTGACGGCGTCTAAGGCGGTGATCTCTTTTTCGGTTTCTTGTCCGGCGGCGATAATTTTGGGTAGTTGCGCGACCAGGCTTTTGAGCGATAAATATTCTTCCCGTGCATTTTCGGCAGCGGCTAATGCTGTGTTAACGGCCGCATAACGCGTCTGATTAAATTTTAACGCCCCGGAAGGTTTGCCGCCGATATTTTTTTGCAAGGATTGGGAAGCCGCGATTTCTTTTTCCAGGGATTCGATCTTCGCCTTGATTTCTTTGCCTTCAGCGGTCAGCGTGTCCTTTTCCTCTTTCAGATGGCGTAAAATTTCTTCAAAATTTTTGAGTGGTTGTAGGCAGGTGGGGCATTTTGATTGTGCCCCTTTTTCTTTGATGGTTTTCCAGCTGTTTTCTAGTTCGTTATATTTGGCCAGCATGGCTTTGCGTTGTTCAACGCGTGCGGCTTTTTGCTGGCTCAAATGATTAATGGTTGCGTTTAGGTAGTCGCGATCCCCTTCCCGCAAGCTTTCCAGCGCTTCTTTCTCTTTTTTTAATTTTTCGTATTCCCGGACCGCTTTTTCTTTTTCTTTCTTTTCTGTC
>JBAZQH010000053.1:0-11540 GCA_041645285.1 Candidatus Margulisiibacteriota bacterium
ATTTTTCTCCGATTTTCCAGATAAACCAACATGGAAGCAGTCCGCCATATTTCTCAATTATTCAGGCCCACGCCTCCTGGCGGCAGTGTACCGCAGGTTACGGTTTCGGTTCGGAATGGCGTTGCGGCCCCTGCCGGGCGCGCCAAAATTTTATTGATTACCCGCACTGGGGAAAGCGCTTTTGTTGCGACCCACATCAACGTACAGCATATTCCTGCCGGCCAGACAGCAGAAATTAATGTAGTGGGGCACGGCAGTTTGCGGCTGGAAAACTTTGGGGATGGGCGGGCCAGAATTGTGAATAATTTGGGCCAGGCAGAGGATAGAATAATTGAGGTAGAGGAGGGTACCGGCCATCGTCTAATAAATATTGCCACGCTGGGGCTGGGAGGCAGAGACATTGATTTGTCAACGCGGGAAAGCTTGAAACTTATGTTGTTTGTCCAGTCCGGATCCAGGATTCGCTTTGAATTTATGCTAATACCGGAAGCCAATGCTTTGTCGCCGGATGAAGTTGATGCCAGCGATTGCAATGCTAACCCGTTGCCTTTTGCAACGCGCCCGCCAGTTTTAGTGGTTCCGCTGGAAAAACTGATGCCGGGCTTGAGTAACGATGAAGCGACCAGCGCAAAGTTTGTGTCTATGGTGATAAAAATTAGGCGTCTGGCCTTCCATTCTGAGCAGCGTCAACCAACTGATGCAATCTGGCATCGTCGGTTATTCAATTTATCTGTTTTTGTAGCCGCCGGGAGTATTACTCTGATGGCTGCCGTGGCCGGAGGCGGGATTTATTACTCTGCTTTATTATTTTTGCTTCCCTCACTGCTTCAAATTAGCGGAATTGCGCTGCTGTTAGCTATGCTGGTCCGCTCTGATCCCGATAACCCAAAGCAAATACGCGATGATCTGGAAATAACCAAAGATGAGTTTTATAGATTAGTTGATACAATGGACACAGAACAAATTTCTTATGCTATGCGTGGGATTAATTCTCAACCTCTGGCGGCCTATGCCAGCAGTTTGTTAATTCAGGCACGGAAAACTATTAATTAATCAACCGCGGTTTTTTGATTGAGTTTCTTCTTTCATGATTTATGCTAAAATTACCCCAACGTGCCTAAGTTTTACATTACCACTCCAATTTACTACGTTAACGACGTGCCCCATATCGGCCACGCCTACACCACCATCGCGGCGGACGTTTTAGCGCGCTACCGTCGCCTCAAAGGTGACGATGTTTTTTACCTCACTGGATTAGACGAGCACGGCCAAAAAATTATGGAAGCCGCGGAGAAAAAAGGGGTGGCGGTACAAACCCACGTTGACCAGATGGCCGCCGGGTTTAAAAAAGCCTGGGCCGCATTAAATATCAGCAACGATGATTTTATCCGCACCACGGAGCCCCGCCACGAAAAAGTGGTCCAGGAATTTTTCCGCCGGATGAAGGAAAACGGCGATGTTTACAAGGGTGAATACGAGGGCTGGTATTGCGTGCCGTGTGAAACGTATTGGACGGAAACGCAGTTGAGGGAAAATCCTAAGTCCCAAGTCTCCCGCGAAGCCGGGCCAAATCCCACCGCAGAATATGTATGCCCGGATTGCGGCCGCGAGGTTCATAAAGTTAAAGAAGAGACCTACTTTTTCCGGCTTTCGAAATATCAGGACCGGCTGCTCAAGCATTTTGCGGAAAATCCTGACTTTTTATTGCCCGTATCGCGGCGCAATGAGATTTTGAGCTTTATCCATCAGGGCTTGAAAGACCTTTCCATCAGCCGCACCACGTTTAACTGGGGAGTGCCAATTCCCGGCGACCCAGCCCACGTCATTTACGTTTGGTTTGATGCGCTGATCAATTATGTTTCGGCGCTGGGAGATTTACAAGAAAAATTCTGGCCGGCGGATGTACATGTCATGGGCAAGGAAATTATCCGTTTTCATGCGGTAATTTGGCCGTGCATGCTGATGTCGGTGGGTTTGCCGCTGCCCAAGAAAATTTTCGGGCACGGGTGGTGGACGGTGGAAGGTAAAAAAATGAGCAAGTCGGCGGGCAATGTGGTTGATCCGGTGGCGCTGGCAAACGAATTTGGGGTAGATGCCGTACGCTATTTTTTATTGCGCGAGGTCCCGTTTGGATCGGACGGTGATTTTTCCCGCGAGTCATTTATCAACCGGTTTAACGCTGACCTGGCCAATGATATCGGCAATTTGCTGCATCGTTCGCTTACCATGTGCGAAAAATATTTCAACGGGGTAATTCCTGACCCCAAAAACCATAAATTTGATGATTTAAGCAAGGAATTGGTGCATTTGGCCGAGGCCACGATTGGCGATGTGGACAAGGCTCTTAATCAATTAGCTTTTTCGGACGCACTGGCGCATATTTGGAAGTTAATCAACCTGGCCAATACGTATATCGAAAAAGAAGCCCCCTGGAAAGTGTCCAAGGCCGGCGAAACCGAAAAACTTGCAGCCATCATCTTTAACCTGCTGGAGGTCCTGCGAATTGTAGCGATTCTCATCACACCGTATATGCCTTCGACAGGGGAGAAGATGCTGACGCAGTTAAATACGCTTGATTTGCGCGACCTGGCCATTGGCAAAAAAATTGCTAATAGGAAGATTGCCAAAGGCCAGCCGTTATTCCCCCGGCTTGAGACCAAATAACCTGCGGGAGAAGACCATGCTGGTTGATACCCATGCCCATTTAAATTTGCCCGAGTATTTTGATTTGGCGGATGTTTTGGCGCGCGCGCAGGAAAGAGGCGTCAAATACATTATTGATGTTGGGATCGACCTGGATTCAATCCGGCGATCCCTCGATCTGTCGGCGCGCGTGGAAGAAATTTATTCGGCGGTGGGGATCCATCCGCAGGATACCGGCGATTTTTCTGCCGATACCTTGGCGGCTTTGCGCAGGGTTTTGGGCTCGGCCACCGCCGCGCCTAAATTTGCCAGCCGTAAAATAGTTGCCATTGGTGAAGTGGGGCTGGATTATTTTAAAGAATATGCGCCACGCGAGAATCAGCGCCTGGCGCTGGTTGCGCAGATCAAATTGGCCAATGAGTTTGGTTTGCCGCTGATTATCCATTCGCGCGCCAGCGAAGACGAAACGCTGACAATTTTGCGCGAAAACATGTCACCGGATACGGTGGGGGTGTTCCATTGTTTTGCCGGCAATGTTGACCAGGCGCGCAAAGTGCTGGACCTGGGATTTTATATTTCGGTAACCGGCATCGTTACCTTTCCCAAGGCGCAAAATATTGTGGAAGTGGTAAAAATCATCCCACTCGATAAGTTGATGCTGGAAACCGATTGCCCGTTTCTTTCGCCCGAACCGTTGAGAGGAAAAAGAAATGAACCGGCCAATGTTTATCATATTGCCCAAAAAATATCTGCAATCCTCGCTGTTCCGTTTGAGGAAGTGGCGCGAAAAACTTCCGACAACGCCTGCCGCCTTTTTAATTTGCCTTAATTCCGCCGTAATTTTTTCGCCTAAAATTTCCGTTTCAGCCAGCGCGCGTTTTTTTAAGAAATTGGCCTATTTGCTGCAAGCCGGAATCAGCTTACAACAATCACTTAAAGTAGCGGGGCAAAGCGGTTCGGTCCAAATGCAAAAGGAGGTGATGAAGATCCGGGAAAAATTATTGAACGGAGAAAGTGCGGCGGCGGCGCTGGAGGGATTCCCCCATGTCTCAGCTGAGATTTTATGCCTGGTGAAGGTGGGAGAAAGTACCGCCGGGTTGGACCGGTCGTTTTTGGAAATCAGCCGGTATTTTGACGAAAAACTGCGCCTGCAGTCAAAAATCTGGCGCGCGCTTTCTTACCCTTTGTTTATCCTTGCCGCCGGGATATTTTCTTTTTTGGCCATCATCATTTTTTTACTGCCGGGTTTTACGGGGCTGTTTTCCTCCAGCGGGATAAAAATTCCGGCCATCACGTGTTTTTTTATCAACCTGGGAGTATTTTTGCGCACGTATGGCGCGGGGCTTATGCTGCTGGTGATTGTTTTTGTTTTATGCTGCCGTGCGGTGCTCAACCGCCCGGGGCCAAACCGTGTTTTACAAATTTGGATTTTAAGATTGCCTTATTTGTCATCCGCGGTTAGCTGTTATTTGCATCTGCGGGTAGTAAAAATATTATTAACTTTGCTCTCCTCCCAGGTGCCGCTGTTAAGTGCCCTGCATTACGTGAAAAGCGCGGTCCCCAATCCGGTGTTTGACCGGGCTTTTTCTTGTATAATAAACCACGTTGAAGCCGGCCAAAGCTTGGTCCAAGCCGCGGCCGGGCAGCGGGTTTTTTCGCCGCTGTTTTTGGAGGCCTTGCAGGTAGGCGAAGAAACCGGCAGTTTGCCGCACATTCTTAAAGGGCTGGCGCCGGTGTTTGAGGACGAGCTGGATGGGCAGCTTAAAAAATTAACCATGTTTTTGGAGCCGGCGGCAACCATTGCGGTCGGCGCATTTGTGGCGCTGATCGCTGTTTCGCTGTTGTATCCGATGACAGAGTTGATGAATGGGATTAGATAAGACTGAAAACTGTAGGATTTAATCTGTAATCTTAATACCAGGAGGATATTAATATGAATAAAAAAGGTTTTACATTATTAGAATTGTTAGTGGTCATTGCAATTATCGGCTTGCTGTTGTTTTTTCTGGTGCCCAATTTACTGGGTGTGCAGGACCGCGGCAAGGAAGCCGCCGTTAAAGGGGTTATGCATAATGTGCAGCTGGCGATTGAGGCCTACAATATGGAAAACATGACCTATCCAATCGGGGCAGATATCCCGTTGTCTAGCCTGTGCAACAATTATTTGATTGCGGGCGGCTACCTGACGGCGGTGCCCAATAACCCGTTTACCGGAGTGGCCTATACCGATTCCGATTCTTCCGGTCAAATAAAATACAGCTACGATGATTCAACCGGCAAATATACTTTGATTGGATACAAACGGGGCGGCGTTTTTACAATCCAGACATTGAGTAATATGTGAAAAATCACGGCTTAAAATTTATTGTTTGCGTGATTTTGCTGTTCTTTTGTTTTGGCTGCGTAAACCAGGTAAAGCTAAAAGCCGAAAAGCAATCTCCCCGTTTACCGTCTCTGGCCAATGCCGATCTCAACGGTACGCTTAATCTTGCGCTGGGCGGCGAGGTTTCAATCTTAAATCCTATTCTTTCCTCTGATTCAACTTCTTCCGCAATCGAAGGCGTGATTTTTTCGGGGATGCTGCGGTTTGATAAGTACCTGCAACCCAAGCCCGATCTGGCCGAGCGCTGGACAACCTCACCGGACGGCAAAATTTGGACTTTTTATCTTAAAAAAAATGTTTTCTGGCACGATGGCCATGCTTTTGATGCCCAGGATGTCAAGTTTACGTTTGATGCCATTTTGAACCCAAAGGTAAACTCTGTCCGCCGGAGTGATTATATTATTGACGGGGTGCCGATTAAGTTTGAGGTGGTGGATCAATCTACCCTGCGGGCGATATTACCCAAGCCCTTTGCGCCGTTTTTGCCGAATGCCGCGATGGGCATCCTGCCGGAGCATTTGCTTGCAGGTAAAGACTTGAACCGCGCGGATTTTAACCGGAATCCGATTGGCACGGGCCCTTTTAAGCTGCAAGAATGGCGGCCCGGCAATTTTGTAGTGGTAGAAAGAAATGATCAATATTTTGGGAAGCGGCCGCGGCTGAAAAAAATCATTTATAAAATTATCCCTGATGAAAACAGCCGCCTGGTAGTGTATGCGGCCGGTGAAATTGATGCGGTGGATATCCCGCCAAAAGATTATGGGCGGGCACTAACTTTGCCGTGCACCAATGTTTTTGAATATGAAACCCTCCTGTATACATATTTAGGATTAAATCTAGCCAACCCGATTTTTTCTGACATCAATGTGCGGCGCGCTCTCTCGCACGCTGTCAATAAAGCGCAATTGGTTGCTCTGGTCCTAAAGGGGCAGGGGCTGCCGGCTAATTCGCCCAACGCTCCGGTTTCGTGGGCGTATTCAAATGCGGTCGTAAAATATGCTTACGATCCGGCCCAGTCCCGCCGTCTCCTTGAAAAATCGGAATATAAAATTGGAACGGACGGCTATTATGCAAAAAACGGGAAGCGGCTTGAGTTTACGGTTGTAATTAACCAGGGCAACAAGGAACGCCAGCAGGCCGCCATCATTTTACAACAGCAATTTAAGCAAGTTGGCGTCAAAATGAATATCCAGGTGCTGGAATGGAGCGCGCTTTTACGCATAGTAAATGCGCCGGCCGACCCCAAGAATTTTGACGCGGTCTTGATGGGGTGGTCGTTGGGGATTGACCCGGATAGTTATAGCCTTTGGCACTCCAGCCAGTACCCGCGCGGGTTGAATTTTATAAAATACAGAAATCCACAAGCAGATAAATTGCTGGAAGCCGGCCGCACCGAATTAAGTCAGGCTAAGCGCAGAGCAATTTATGCCAAACTTTACCGCCAAATCACAGATGATGCCCCGTATATTTTCCTCTGGTATCCAACCGTGGTTTCAGCCGTGTCGCAAAGGGTGGGGGGGATCGATCCTAACCCTGGACCGGCGGGAGTTTTCCTGGATGTGGAGGATGTGTTTGTTGTAAAATAGGCCTGTTGATTGGAAAGGAGCCAGCTTTCATGCCCGAACCCTATAATAAAACCGTGATGGATCATTTTATGCACCCGCGCAACATGGGGGAAATGGAAAATCCCGACGGCATTGGCCGGATGGGAAATCCCCAGTGTGGCGATATCATGGAAATGTATATCCGCGTGAAGAACAATGTGATTGAAGATGTAAAATTCAAAACGTTTGGCTGCGGTGCCGCCATTGCTTCCAGCTCAATGGTAACCGAACTGGTTAAAGGCAAAACCATTGATGAGGCCTTGAAAATTACCAATAAACAAGTAATTGAATCACTGGGTGGATTGCCGGCGATCAAGCACCACTGCTCGGTTTTAGGTGAAGATGCGCTGAAAGCGGCAATTGATGATTATTTGAAAAAGAAAACCGGCAAAGGGCTGGAGGGCTGGAAACCGCGCAACGACGAAGATGAGCACGGGCACGAGGCCGGAGCGCAGAAACAAGGTTAACCATGAGTGCTGATGCTACCCGTTTGGTTTACTTAGACCACGTAGCTTCTTCCCCGGTTGACAGACGAGTGGCCGAAACTATTTGCACCGTTATAAAAAATAATTTTGGCAACCCGCTTAATGTGCATACCCCCGGACAGGCGGCGCAGGAAATAATTGAAACCGCCCGTCAAAACGTTGCGGCACTGATCAATGCCGATCCCAAAGAAATAATTTTTACTTCCTGCGGTACCGAATCCAATAATTTTGCACTGTACGGTCTGGCGCAGGCGGCGGTCGGTAAGGGTAAACACATAATTACTTCTCAACTTGAACATTTTTCGATTTTGCATGCTTTAAAAAACCTTGAACAACAGGGGTTTGAGGTAACTTATCTGCCCGTCGATAAATTTGGCTTTGTTTCTCCCGAACAGGTTGCATCGGCCATCCGCAACGATACAATTTTGGTATCCCTTACCCACGCCAGCAACGAAATTGGGACCATTGAGCCGATTGCCGAAATCGGCAAAAAAGCAAAAGAAAAGGGCGTGCTTTTTCATGTGGATGCGGTGCAGTGCGCCGGGATTATTCCGGTGGATGTCAAAACCCTAGGCGTGGACGCGCTGACGCTGGCTTCAAATACTTTTTACGGCCCAACCGGCGTAGCGGCGCTGTATTTGAAAAAAGGCACCCGTATTCTTCCATATTTGGTTGGCGGGACGCAGGAAGAGGGCAGGCGGGCGGGGACGCACAACCTGGCGGGGATTGCGGGGATGGGTGAAGCCGCTAAAATTGCCAAAGCCGAAATGGCTGGAAACAGTGAAAAATTAATCAAACTGCGCGATAAGCTGGCGCAGGGTTTAGTACAAAAAATCCCTGAATTTTTTCTTACCGGGCATCCAACTGGGCGCCTTCCGGGTCACGTCAGCGGCGTTGTAAAATATATTGAAGGTGAATCAATGTCGATGCTTTTGGATATGGAAGGGATTGCGGTCTCCACCGGTTCGGCCTGCGTATCCAAGGCCCTCAAGGCCTCGCACGTGGTTTTAGCGATCGGGGTTTCGCCTGAAGACGCGCACGGGTCGCTGGTGTTTTCCATGGGTAAAGATAATACTGATGCCGACGTAGATCATGTTTTAGAGAA
This sequence comes from Candidatus Margulisiibacteriota bacterium, assembly GCA_041645285.1. Taxonomy (GTDB): domain Bacteria; phylum Margulisbacteria; class WOR-1; order JAHJIW01; family JAHJIW01; genus JBAZQH01. Next base: position 8,221 of record JBAZQH010000053.1, read on the forward strand.
ATTGCCGCCCATTGTTGAACGCTTGCGGCAAATGTCGCCGTTGTATAAGAAATAATTATGACTACTAAAGAAAAATTCAATATTGTTGTCTTTTCCGGCGATTTGGATAAAGTTTTAGCGGCCTTTATTTTATCAACCACGGCGGCGGCGATGGGAATGGAAGTAAAAATGTTTTTCACGTTTTGGGGGTTGAATGTTATTCGCAAGAAAAAGATGTTTAGCGGCCGAAATTTATTGCAAAAAATGATGAGTTTACTTAATCGGGGTGGGGCGGATCGCCTGCCGCTTTCAAAATTCAATATGCTGGGGATGGGCCCAGCCATGATGAAAGTTATGATGGGACAGTCGCGGGTCCCGACGATTCCCGAATTTATCAAAATCGCAAAGGACTTGGGCATTAAACTGGTGGCCTGTAATACCACTTTCCAGTTCATGGGTTTTAGTAAAGAAGATTTTATTGATGAGGTTGACGAAGTAGCCGGCGCCGCGACATTTTTAAACGATGTGCGCCAGGGCAAAATCAGTTATTTTATATGATACCAGCAAACGTTAAACTAGATTGTTTTGGCCTTTTGTGTCCGATGCCAATTATCCAAACCGCCCAAAAAATTAAAGAGATGCAAATCGGCGAAATTCTCGAAGTGGCGGCGACCGATGCCGGCATCAAAAGTGATATGCCCGCATGGTGTGACGCCACCGGCAACGAGTTTTTGGGTGTGGAAGAACAGAACGGCGAATACCGAGTATGGGTCAAGAAAATCAAAAACGGATAAATTGCGCGCACATGTTACAATATCTGCATGTTTAGGTTTATTTTGAGACGCCTCCTCCAATTTATCCCTCTCCTGATTGGCATTTCACTGGTTTCGTTTTTCGTCATCCATCTAGCTCCCGGCGACCCCACCAACCTTTTTATTGACCCCTCCGTTAAACCCGAAGAGTTGCTGCGCCTGCGCGCCAACTACGGGCTAGACCAGCCGGTTATGGTCCAGTATTTCTACTGGCTAAAAAATGTAGTGTGCGGAGATTTTGGGACCAGCTTTTTTACCGGCCGCCCGGTGTTGGCGGAAATTGGGGAGCGCTTGCCCGCCACTTTGCTTTTGATGGTTTCATCTTTGTTTTTAACCTTGCTGATTACCATTCCTATCGGGGTTTACTCCGCGATAAAAAAAGGCAAATTTTTTGATCAGTTTTTTACGGTTTTTTCGTTTGCGGGGATGGCGATCCCGTCGTTTTGGCTGGGGTTAATGCTGATGCTGGTTTTTGCGGTAGAGTTGAAATGGTTTCCGGCCGTGGGCATGTTTAGCTATCAGTTAAAAGATGCGCCGGTTTTTGTGCGCGCGCTGGATGTTTTGCGCCACATGTTTTTGCCGCTTTTGACCATGACCGTTTTGTCGCTGGCAGGGCTGTCGCGCTACCAGCGCGCCGCGATGCTGGAGGTTTTAAAAGAGGACTATATAAAAACCGCGCGTGCCAAGGGATTGCCGGAGCGTGTCGTAATTTTTAAACATGCCTTGCGCAATGCCTTGATGCCAATTGTTACTATTTTGGGGCTGTCCCTGCCCGATTTGTTCAGCGGTGCGTTTATTATTGAAACCATTTTTGCCTGGCCGGGGATGGGACGGTTGGGCGTGCAGGCGGTCTTTTCGCGCAATTATCCGGTGATTATGGGGATTGTAATGTTGTCAGCGGTTTTGATTGTATTGGGCAATTTGCTGGCGGATGTGGGCTACGCGCTGGTTGACCCGAGGGTGCGGTTTGAAAAAAATCCAAAATCCTAAGGATTTACATAAATTTATGCATAAGTTTAAAAAAAACAAACTGGCAATAATTGGTCTAATCGTAATCTCCGGTTTTTTCTTGCTGGCGCTGTTCGCCAATCTCATTGCGCCTTACAACCCTTCCGCAATTATCGAAAACAGCACCCAATCTCCATCCCTGCAACATTGGTTTGGCACCGACGAAATTGGCCGCGACATTTTTAGCCGGATCTTGTTCGGCGCGCGGATTTCGCTTTCGGTAGGGTTTGTGGCGGTAGTGATTGCGATTTTAGTGGGGACGGTGGTGGGTGCGGTGGCGGGGTATTTTGGAGGTTGGGTGGATGGCGGGCTCATGCGGTTTGTAGATGTGATGCTGGCGTTCCCGTCCATATTTTTGCTTTTGACTATCCAGGTCATGCTGCAGCCCAATATTTATAATGTAATGGTAGTCATTGGGTTGACCTCATGGATGGGGGTGGCGCGGTTGGTGCGGGGCGAGTTTTTAGTGCAAAAAGAACGCCCGTACGTTGAATCTGCCCGCGCCATCGGGGCCGCTAATTCCCGGATCATTTTCCTGCACATTTTGCCCAATGCCATTTCTCCGATCATTGTGGCGGCCACGCTGGGTATGGCGGGCGCCATTTTAACTGAATCGTCACTGTCGTTTTTGGGCCTGGGAGTCCAGCCGCCCATGCCGTCGTGGGGAAATATGTTGATGGACGCCCAGGCCTACATGCGGGATGCACCGTGGATTGCCGTCTTTCCCGGTATTTTTATCTTATTGAGTGTTTTGAGCTTGTATTTTGTGGGAGAAGGGTTAAGGGAAGAGTTTAATCCTAAGGAGTAAAATGGTATTTTATTTTTCGAAAGAGCAATGGCCTGAAGAAAAATTAAAATAATTAATTAGGGTATATTTCAATAATGCTCTTACAAATAAACAATCTTAAAACCTACTTCTATCAAGACCAAACACCGGTCAAGGCGGTGGACGGCGTATCGCTTGGTCTAGAAAAAGGCGAGGTGCTGGGCTTGGTGGGTGAATCCGGCTCGGGCAAAAGCACGGTCGGGCTATCGATTTTGCGCTTGATTGATCCTCCCGGGAACATTGCGGGCGGCGAAATAATTTTTGACGGGCAGGACTTATTGCGCTTGGATGATTCCGCCATGCAAAAAATCCGCGGTGCAAAAATTTCCATGATTTTCCAAACCCCTTTCACGGCGTTGAACCCGGTTTATACCATCGGCGACCAAATTGTTGAGGCCATCCGCTTTCACCAGAAACTCCCAAAAAAAGCGGCGCAACAACGGGCCATCGAAATGCTTTCCCTGGTGCAAATTAAAAACCCCGCCCGCCGCCTGGGCGAGTACCCTCACCAGTTTTCGGGAGGGATGCAGCAGCGGGTGATGCTGGCGATGGCGCTGTCCTGCAATTCAAAACTTTTAATTGCCGACGAGCCCACCACTGCGCTGGATGTTACCGTGCAGGGGGAAATCATTAAATTGTTAAATGACTTAAAAGAAAAGCTGGGGTTGTCGATCATTTTGATTACCCACGACTTT
>JBAZQH010000054.1:0-11403 GCA_041645285.1 Candidatus Margulisiibacteriota bacterium
GCAGGAAATTATTGCTTCCAACCTGGCCAACATTGATACTACCCGCACGTCGGATGGCGGCCCGTACCGCCGCAAGACGGTAATTTTAGGGGAAGAACCGCTGAATTTTAATTCGATCTTGGAGCAGGAAACCAAAAAATTATACGGGAAAAAACCCGGCGGGGTAAAAGTGGTGGATCTGGTGGATGACCTGACGCCGTTCATGCGAGTTTATAATCCCGGGCACCCGGATGCGGATGCGGACGGGTATGTGGACCTGCCTAATGTTTCCATGTCTGAAGAAATGATCGATATGGTTTTTACTTCAAAAATGTACCAGGCCAACATTACGGCGTTTAATGCCACTAAAAAAATGGCGCAGGATACATTGCAGCTGCCTTAAAAGGAGATAATTAATGGTTGATCCGATTGGACCGATTACGCAGAAATTAAACCAGGAAGATTTTACCCTTGAAAATGTGGCCGAACCTGCCGCTAACGTTGCGGCCGCCCCCAAAATCCAATTTGAAGGCAACTTATTTGAAGATGTTTTGTCCAAAGCGGTGGAGGCCTTAAACGGTGTCAGCCAGCAGGAAATTTATGCCAACCAGATGATTGACCAGTACACCCGCGGTGAGGTGGATATGGCGGACGTGATGCTGGCCACTTCAAAAATGAATATTATGGTTAATCTGGCAGTTACGGTTGTCAATTCGGCGGTTACATCCTTCAAGGAAGTAACCCAGATGCAAATCTAATTTAAGGATCAGGTGTTATGGCAGAAGAAGCAATCGCGCCGCAGCCGGGCGGAGGCAGAAGAATATTATTTCTCATGGTGGCGGTCACGCTGGTCGTGGCCGTTGGTTTTTTGTTTTTTATTCGTTCTTGCAGTGGGGGAGGGGTAAACCAGAGTTACTCGGTGATCTATTCCCACTTGGAACTTAAAGACGCTTCCAATGTTATCGCCCGTCTCAAAGAGTTAAAAATTCCTTATGAAATCCGGGATAAAGGCACCGCGGTCGCTGTTCCCAAGGTTCGGGCGGATGAGGCGCGGTTGGGGTTGGCGGAAAAAAACCTTCCGATGGGTGGGGCGGTGGGATGGGAAATCTTTAATGAATCAAAATTGGGAGCCACTGATTTTGACCGTCGGATCCAATTAATTCGGGCAATTTCCGGTGAATTGGCGCGCACTATCCGCCGGATTTCTGCAGTGGAAGACTGCTGGGTTCAAATTGTCATTCCCGAAACCCGATTGTTTGAAGTTACCCGGGTTCCGGTAACTGCATCGGTTTTGCTTAAACTAATTCCGGGAGAGCGGCTTTCACCTTCGCAGGTAAACGGCATTATCCATCTGGTAGCCAGCTCCGTCGAAAACCTTGACCCTAAAAACGTAGTGATTGTTGACGATAATGGCCGAATTTTATCTACCCAGCCCCAGGCGCAATCCCAGCCCTACCGCAGCGCCCAGTACGGTGCAGAAGCGGAACAAGAAGTGATCCAGATAAAAAATGAACCGCCAATTATCACGGCCAGCGCCTCAACGGAAGAAGCGGCTTCCCCTGCACAGATTAAGAAGGAAGAAGAATTGAAAAAACGGGAAGAGGCCTTGAGTAAAATGGAACAGGAATTGCAAACCCTGGTTCAACAGGTTTCGCAGGAAGCTAGGCCTAAAATTTTAAGCCCGGAAGAAAAATCTCTTTTGCGGCTCCAGGCCAAACAGGAATACGAAGATCAGCTTAACCAGAAGTGCCAGTTTATTCTGAATCAGTTTTACCCTCCCAATGCGGTCATTGTAAAAGTAAGCGTGGAAATGGTTTTACCGCAGATCACACCAAGTAAAAATCCTAAAGTGCTGAAAGGTAAAAAGCCGCCCCCACCGGCCGCGGCCAAAGAGGGACTGGAAGTTAAGCGCATCCATGCTGTGATCCTGGTGGATAACCGTATGGATTTGAATAAAATACTGAAGAAAACCACCTACACTACTATTGCCTCGGCCATTGGTTACGACAAGAAACGGGGCGATCGAATTTTAATTCGCCGCGTGCCGTTTCATTTTGCCTTGACCCCGTCCACAACTGTCGAGGTGACCGCTCCTCTGCCGCCGGCCAAGACAGGCGTTTCCCGGCTAGGGGAGGATTTTGCGGTGTGGGCCGGTTCGGTTAATTTAACTTGGGCAGGATGCGCAATGGTGGTGGTTTTGTTATTAATATTGATTTTCCGGACGTTTGGGAGAGGCCAAAAGAATAAATTTAGGATTGGTACGCAAGATTTATTAAAGGAAGAAGAAGAAGTTCCGGCGGGCAAAGTTTCTTCGCAGGCAGTCAATACTCTTGAAACGGTTCGTGAAATTGCCCGGAACAACCCGGAAAGGTTAGCCGGTCTCCTTAAAAACTGGCTTTCGGAAGAGGGAGTTGAAAAATAATCATGCCACCGCTTACGGGAAGGGAAAAGGCCACCATTTTTTTGTCTTTATTGGGAGCAGAAACCTCTGCCCGGCTGATGCGTTATTTGCCGCTAGAGCTGGCAGACCTGGTGGCTTCATCCGTCAACCATTTGCCCAAGCCATCGCCGCAGGCCGTGGCTTCAATTTTAGAAGAATTGAGGAGTTTTATTTCCCTGCCGCCGGCACCCGGATCGGTGCCGGTTACTGTGGTTTCTTCCCGCAACAGTCCTGCCGCCGGTATGTATTCCCCGTCGCCGCCTGCCGCACCGCCGCCTCCTCCTGAAAAACCAAAAACGCCGGATGAAAAATTTGAACAGGCCGCGGCCCGGAAGTTAGCCAGCATTTTTCTTTATGAGCGGGCGCAAATTGTGGCCTTTGCCCTGATGTTGATGTCAGCGGAAAAGCAACTGGAAATCCTAAATAATTTGCCCGGACAACGACCCCTGGTTGAAACACTGCTGCGCGACCACCGCCAGAATGGTTTTACGGAAGGGTTGAAGCGCAAGATTATTGATTATGTCGCGGAAAAGTTATAAATAGCATGGGTATCATCAAAAGACAAAATATCCACGAGTCCGGCGAAGTGACGATTCAACCCGGGGCTCTGATCATTGGGCCGGAAGAACGTATCTTATCGGTCCCTTTTGAAGAAGAGACTCTGGCAGAGTTCCCGTCTATCCTCGATGAAAACCTGCCGCCAGGCCGGCCGGTTCCCGGCGCGGTTTTGTCCGAGCGCGCCCAGCATATTTTATCTGCGGTTTCAAATTTGGATGAAGTCAAGACCGAAGCGGCGCAAATTGTTTTGGATGCGGAAGCGGAAGCGTCCCGGATTTCACAGGAGAGCCGGCAAAAGGCGGGCAGTGTCAGGAAAGCGGCGGAGGCCGAAGGGCGCCAGGTCGGCTTAAAAGAAGGGAAAAAAGAAGTGGCGGGACGCATTGCCGAAGCGCTGGAAGTGTTAAACCAGGCGGTTAAACAAAGAAAAAAAATAATCAAGGATGCAGAAAGTGAAATTTTACGCTTAAGCATAAAGGTGGCGGAGCAAATTATCCGCTCCGAAGTTTCGCTGCACCGTGACGTATGTTTAAATATTATTTCGGAAGCCATCGGCCGGGTTTCGGACCGGGAGCAGATCATTTTGAAAGTCAGCCGCGAGGACCTGGAACAGGTCAAGCGGTATAAAGAGCGGATTGCCTCTTTGATTGACGGGGTCAAGAATTTTTCAATTTTGGAGGACCCCGGCGTGGAGGCCGGTGGTTGTGTGATTGAAACTAACCTGGGTTATGTAGATGCCCGCATCTCCACTAAACTGGCGGTCATGCAGGATGCCCTCTTTAAGGTGGCCGAACTTGGACAAAACTGACCTCAAGCTTGATTTCGAAAAATATCATAAAGCCATGGAGCGTGTTGACCTGGTCAGGGTTATCGGGAAAGTTATCCAGGTTGTCGGGTTGATCATTGAGGCCCAGGTGCAGGGAGTTTCGGTCGGGGACGTTTGCACAATTTCGCTGGAAAGAGAAGGACGAGAGGCACTGGCCGAAGTGGTTGGTTTCCGTGAAAACCGTGTCCTGTTGATGCCGTTGGGTTCCACTGCCGGTATTTCTCCCGGTTCCCAGGTTTTTGCTACCGGACGTCCCCTGATGGTACCCGTTGGGCCCAAGGTCTTGGGTCGGGTTTTGGGGGGGCTGGGAGAGCCGATTGACGGCAAAGGCCCATTGATGACCGAAGAAGAAGCCGCGTTGAATGCCGAGCCACCGGATCCGGTCAATCGCCCGCGCGTGACTGAAGTACTGAAGGTAGGGGTCCGGGCGATGGATGGTTTATTAACCTGCGGCCGGGGACAGCGTTTAGGTATTTTTTCCGGTTCCGGGGTTGGCAAATCAACTTTAATGGGTATGATTGCGCGCAACGCGGAAGCCGACGTCAATGTCATATCGTTGGTGGGGGAGCGGGGCCGCGAGGTGCGTGATTTTATTGAGGAATCGCTGGGGGAAGAGGGCATGAAAAAATCGGTGGTGGTGGTGGCCACTTCTGACCAGCCGCCGCTGATCCGCTTAAAAGCGGCTTTTGTGGCGACGGCCATTGCCGAATATTTCAGGAATCAAGCCAAAAAAGTTATTTTGATGATGGATTCGGTAACCCGTTTTGCCATGGCGCAACGGGAGGTGGGGTTGGCGGCCGGCGAGCCCCCCACCACGCGCGGCTACACCCCTTCGGTTTTTGCCCTGTTGCCAAAATTAATGGAACGCTCCGGCACCTCCGAAATCGGGTCGATTACCGCTTTTTATACTATATTAGTGGAAGGCGACGATTTTAATGAGCCCATTGCGGACCAGTCGCGCTCCATCTTGGACGGGCACGTTATTTTGTCAAGGGATCTGGCCGCCAAAAACCATTATCCGGCCATTAATGTTCCGCAAAGCGTTTCCCGCTTGATGGTTAACCTGGTGTCGGACGAGCACAAGAAAGCGGCGGCAAAATTGCGTGAGGTCCTAGCGCGCTATGCCGAAGCCGAGGACTTGATCAACATTGGTGCCTACGTCAAAGGTTCCAATCCTAAAATTGATTATGCTTTAAGTAAAATTGACGTGGTCAATGAGTTTTTAAAACAGGGCACCTTTGAAAAGATTGATTTCAAGGAAACCGCGCGCCGTTTAATCAGTATTTTTGCTTAAAGAGAGCAGGCAGAGCAGTGGCAAAAGAACCAAAATCCGGCAAAGTTTTTAAATACGGGCTGGAAACCGTGCTGAAAGTCCGTGAAATTAAAGAAAAAAAAGAACAGGAAAAATTTGCGGAACGGCAGAGAAAATACTTAGAGGAAAAGGAAAAAGAAGAACAACTCAAGGAAAAACAACGGCAGCGTCGGAATGAATTAAAAAACATCATCCGGGGCGGGTTTATCGATGATATGGCGGGAATCATCCGCCGCAAGGCGCATTTGGGGGTCTTGAAGGAAGATATCACTCAACAGGTGGATAAGGTCTTGTCTGCCAGCCGCGAGTTGGATAAACAGCGATCTTTATTAATTGAGGCGATGAAAGGCAAAAAAATCATCCAGAAGAACCGGGAGCGCCAGTATGACCAGTACCAAATAATGATGCAAAAGTTGGAGATGAATTTCCTGGACGAAGTTGCTACCGAACGGTTTACGCACGATAAATATGAGAAAGAAGCCGGCGGCGGATAATCGGCGGCGGGTTCAAATCGCTTTTTTGATTTTGCCTTTTTTTAAGCACTTTGTGCAAACGGTTACTTTCTTTATTGCTTGGCCCACTTTGATATGTACGGTTTGTAAATTGGGCTTCCACAATCTTTTGCTTTTGCGGTTGGAGTGGCTTACTTTGTGGCCGACCCCGGGTTTTTTTCCGCAAATATAGCATTGCCTGGACATGGTTTGATCTCCTTTTTTTACAAGCTACTTTCCTGCAAACTACAACCAAGTATAACAAACTCGGGCAATTCCTTCAACATGCTATAATACACCACTAAGCATGGCTCAATTTACTGCTGGATTAAAAAAGCCGGTTCAATATCTCAAAGGTGCCGGGCCCAAAATCGCTCAAATGCTTGAGCGTTTAGGTGTAACAACGGTTGAGGATATTTTGTATTTTCCCCCCAGGGACTACGAAGACCGCCGCCGCATCCTGCCGATAATAAGTTTGCGCCCGGGCCAGGATGTTTTGATCAAGGGGTGCGTTGCCTCAACTAAACTGGAAAAAACTCGCCGCGGGTTTAGTTTGTTTAAGGCAGTGATTGAGGATCAGTCCGGCAGTGTCGTCGCGGTTTGGTTTAACCAGCCATTTCTTTGCAAGGTGATCAAAAAAGGGCTGGCATTATTTATTTCCGGGAAAGTTATTTATAATGCTTTTTCAAATACGGCTGAATTTAACGTGCGCAATTATGAGCTGGCCCAGGGTGCAGACGAAACGGGGCTGGTTCCCGTTTATCCGTTAACGGATGGGCTTTATCAGAAAAAAATCCGCAAACTAATTAAGCTGGCGCTGAACGATTTTCTCCCCGGTCTGGTTGATTATTTGCCCCCCAATACTATCGCCGGCCAAAATTTGATTTCGCTGCCCGCGGCCATCCCCTGGCTGCATTTCCCCGCCGATTTGAAACAGTTGGACGCTGCCCGCCGCCGAATTATTTTTGATGATTTTTTTGTTTTCCAGGCAGGGCTGGCACTGAAGGGATATTTTTTAAAACAGCGTGCGGCAGGCACAATTTTTAAGATTGGCGCGGCAGATGAAAAACAATTTTTGGCTGCTTTATCTTTTACTTTAACCGGTGCGCAGCAGCGTGTTTTATCTGAGATAAAAAATGACCTGCAGAGCGGCCGGGTAGTGCACCGCTTGTTGCAGGGTGATGTCGGTTCCGGCAAAACTATTTTGGCTATCCTGACTGCGTTTTTTGCTTTTAAAAACGGATGCCAGACCGCTTTGCTGGTCCCAACCGAAATCTTGTCCCGCCAGCATTATGACAAGGTGGGGGCGCTCACCCGCCCCTTCGGGATTAAAGTTGCCTGGTTAACTGGTGGCGTGAGCGCACGCGAAAAAAAAGAGGTTTACCGGAAAATTGGGGACGGGGAGGTAGACATTGTCATTGGTACGCACGCCCTTTTGGAAGCGCCGGTCAAATTTAAAAACCTGGGGCTGGTAATCATTGACGAACAGCAGCGTTTTGGCGTCATGCAGCGGTCGCGCTTGCTTAGCAAAGGGGAGGCCCCGCATGTTTTGGTGATGACGGCAACCCCCATCCCCCGCACCCTGGCCTTAACCCTTTACGGGGACCTGGATAAATCCATTTTGAATGAACTTCCTCCCGGTCGGACGCCCGTCCAAACCCATTTTGTCCCTGAAAATAAGCGGCGCAGCGCCTACGAGTTTATTCGCCGCGAGATTGCCGCCGGATTCCAGGCGTTTGTGGTGTGCCCGCTGGTGGAGGAATCGGAGAAGCTGGACTTAAAGGCCGCGGAAATCGAAGCCCGAAATTTGCAGGCGGCAATTTTCCCTGAATTTAAGGTAGCGCTGGTGCATGGCCGCCTGCCGGCCGAAGAAAAAAACCGGATCATGCAGCGGTTTTTAAAAAAGGAAATACAAATCCTGGTTTCCACCACCGTCATCGAAGTTGGGATTGATGTCTCCAATGCTTCTATTATGCTGGTTGAACAGGTCGAGCGGTTTGGTTTGTCGGCCTTGCACCAGTTGCGCGGGAGGATTGGGAGGGGTGCAGCAAAATCGTATTGTTTTTTGTGCGGCAGCCCCAAGACCGATGTGTCCAAAGCCAGGGTGAAAGCCATGTTGGAGACCACGGATGGTTTTAAAATTGCGGAAATTGATTTAAAATTGCGTGGCCCCGGTGAATTTTACGGGGAAAAGCAATCCGGCCTGCCGGAATTTCGTTTAGCGGATATAATGCGGGATGAAGCCATCCTGTTACAGGCGCGGGAAGCCGCTTTTGCTCTGCTGCGCGAGGATCCAAAACTGGCAAATCGGGAAAACCATGCACTGCGCCGGGAAGTATTCAGGAAATACGGTAAGTATTTTGGATTAAGGATATTTAATTGATATGAGAGTAATTTCAGGTTTAGCCAAAGGCAGAAAATTAAAGGCGCCAAAGAGCGGCTTGCGTCCGCTCTCCGACCGGGCTAAAGAATCGTTATTTAACATCCTGGCTCCAAAAATTATGGATTGCCGGTTTTTGGATTTATTTGCGGGAACGGGTGCGGTAGGGATCGAAGCTCTTTCGCGCGGCGCAAAAATCGCTTTTTTTGTTGAGCGCGTGCGCTCCACGGCCGGCTTTATTTACGAAAATCTTAAAACTACCGGATTAAACGCCGACGCGGAAGTTTTTTCGCTGGAGGTTTCCCGCGCTTTAAAATTATTGGATTCAAAGGGGGCAAAATTTGATATAATTTATGCCGGTGCGCCTTACGGCAGTGCCGACTTGGGCAACGCGCTGGAGTTCCTGGGAAATTCTTCTCTGCTGGTATCCGGGACAATTGTGGTTGCCGAACATCGCAGTCAAGAGTTGTTGCCGGAAAAATTTTCGAACCTGCGCAAATACCGTGAAAGTAAACAAGGTGATACCATGTTTAGTTTTTACAATGTAGAGGCAAAATGAAAACCGCAATTTATCCCGGCAGTTTTGACCCTGTAACCGATGGACATTTGGATATCATCCGCCGTGCGCAGCGGTTTTTCGATAAAGTAATCGTTGCAGTAATTGCTAACCCCGAAAAAAAACCGGCTTTTACTCTGAAAGACCGGATGCAAATGCTCCGCACTTGCCTGCCGGATTGCCCCAAAATTGAAATTGATGCTTTTGCGGGCTTGCTGGTTGATTTTGCCAAAAAGCGCGGGGTTTCTGCCATTATCCGCGGCCTGCGCGCGGTTTCTGACTTTGATTATGAGTTTCAATTAGCCATGACCAACCGCAAAATGAAGCCGGATATTGAAACCGTGTTTTTTATGACTGATTATAAATATTCTTATTTAAGCTCCAGCTTTGTCAAACAAATCGCGGCCCTCGGTGGGGACGTATCCGGGTTTGTGCCTGAGGTTGTGGCGCAGAAGCTTAAACAAAAAATTAAAAAAGGTAAAAGTGTAAGGTAATAGTTAAAAGGAGGTTTTCAAAATGGAAGTATTGGGTTTATTAGATGCGCTGGAATCCTTGATCCTGGACGGTTTTAAAATTCCTTTGACCAGAAAAACATTAGTCGATGAGGAAAAAGTTTTGGCGATTATTGATAAGATAAAACTGGTGGTGCAGGGAGGCGGAGATTTTGCCAAGAAGGCCTTAACGGGAGAAGCGGCACGGCCAGAGCCGCCCGCCGCTCCGGTTGGATCCGAAATTTATGCCAAGTTTACTCCCGGCGAAAATCCTAAGGCCGAAGGTCGGGCGGTGGAAATAATTCAACAGGCGTACCAAATTGCTAAAGAGGTGCGTTCCGGGGCGGACAAGTATGCGGATGAGGTCTTGACTAATTTGGAAGGGACGGCGTCGCGTATCTTGCGGGCGATCCGCGCCGGCAGGGAAAAATTAAGCAAATCCATCGGGGCGGATGAAATTGAGTCCATTCCGCTTCCCTCAAAAGAATCGGCTGGTAAAGAGGAGGCACGGTCATGAAGAGGGCCGACGGCCGCAGGCCGGATCAAATTCGTCCGGTGAAAATTACCCGCAATTATTTGAAACACCCGCAGGGTTCGGTTTTGATTGAAATGGGTGATACCAAAGTAATCTGTTCGGCGTTTGTCGATGAGAATGTCCCGCCGTTTCGCAAAGGTAAAAAGGGCGGTTGGGTTACGGCCGAATATTCCATGCTGCCGGGAGCTACCAGCACGCGCTCTTCCCGTGAGCATGGCCAGGGCCGGGCCAAGGGGCGCACCCATGAAATCCAGCGTTTGATTGGGCGGTCGCTCCGCGGCGTGGTTGATTTTAAAAAATTGGGGGAGCGGACCATTTACCTGGATGCGGATGTGATCCAGGCGGACGGCGGCACCCGCACCGCGTCCATTACCGGTTGTTTTATTGCCTTAAAAGATGCGGTGGCCTGGCTGTTGAAAAAGAAAAAAATCAAAAAAGACCCGGTTAAGGAGTATTTAGCGGCGGTCAGCGTGGGCATTGTCAAAGGCCGGGCTTTGCTGGATTTGATGTATTCCGAAGATTTCTCTGCCGCAGTGGATATGAATGTTGTCATGACCGAAAAGGGAGAGCTGGTGGAAATACAGGGGACGGCGGAAGGGACGCCTTTTTCAGAAAAACAATTATTTGAGTTGCTCGCATTAGCAAAATCCGGGATTAAACAGTTAATTATTATACAGAAACAGGTGTTGCAATGAAGGGGATTATCTTGGCCGGCGGCACCGGTTCCCGTTTGTATCCGTTGACCAAGGTTACCAACAAGCACCTTTTACCGGTTTGGAACCAGCCGATGATTTATTATCCAATCCATAAGCTGGCGGAGGCCGGGATTCTTGAAATATTAATTGTTACCGGCATTGAACATATGGGAGACATTGTTAATCTTTTGGGTTCAGGGAAAGAATTTGGTTGTCGGTTTACCTATAAAGTTCAGGATGAAGCCGGGGGAATTGCGCAGGCGCTGGATTTGGCGGAGCATTTTGCCCAGGGTGAGCGGGTGGTGGTAATTCTGGGGGACAATATTTTTCAGGATAGCATTGTCCGGGCGGTCAAAGATTTTCAGAAAAGTGCGGCGGCGGCCCAAATATTCTTAAAAAAAGTTGATGCTCCGCAGCGTTTTGGGGTAGTGGAATTTAAAGGCGATGAAATTGTATCCATTGAAGAAAAGCCCCGGAAACCCAAAAGCAACTTTGCGGTAACCGGAATATATATGTATGATCGGTCCGTTTTTTCATTGATTAAAAAATTAAAACCCTCCCGCCGGGGAGAATTAGAAATTTCGGATGTCAACCAGGCGTATGTTAAACAGGGGAAAATGGCCTATCGGATATTAAAGGGGTGGTGGACAGACGCGGGGACGTTTGCTTCATTGGAGCGGGCCCACGGGTTGGCGAGAAAAAGCGCCCGGCAGCGAGGAACGATAAAAAAACACTAGGAAGGGCAGTTAAATGCAACAGAGGGTCCTGGTAACCGGCGGTGCGGGTTTTATCGGTAGTAATTTTATCCGCTACTTATTGTCTATGGATGCGAGCTACGCAGTGGTTAATCTGGATAAGCTGACTTATGCCGGAAACCTGGATAATTTAAAAGATATTGAAAATAACCCGCAATATAAATTTGTAAAAGGGGACATTTGCGATGCGGCCCTGGTTGACAGCTTGGTGGCAACTGCCAGGTTTGATGCAATCATTAATTTTGCGGCAGAGTCCCACGTTGACCGCTCAATTTTATCGGCTGGTGAGTTTGTCCAAACCGACGTTTTTGGCACTTATGTTTTATTGGAGGCGGTCAAGAAACATAAGATTAAGCGCTATATTCAAATCAGCACCGATGAGGTTTAT
>JBAZQH010000055.1:0-10990 GCA_041645285.1 Candidatus Margulisiibacteriota bacterium
ATATGGTATGCATTGCACACAATTATTTGCGCGCCCAGATCTTCCAGCATGGCGGGCGTAACTGTTTTTACGGTTCCCTGCGTCCCCACCGGCATAAACGCCGGCGTGTCAATTGCGCCGTGCGGGGTAACCAGCTGTCCGGTGCGCGCGCGGGATTTAGCGCTTTGATGCTTGAGCTGAAATTGGATTGGCATATTTGTATTTTATCATATCCTTTCTGTCATTTTTTTGCGACCAATGAATGCATAAATGGAAAGCCCAGAGCAAATCTGCAAAATTTAAAAAACCCGCAAAAAAAGCCCGTTTTCCATGCAAGTTAAACACTCCCAACCCCGATAGTATATGCGGAAGCACAAAAGCCATCTGCAAATTGGCCTGATCCAAGGGCAAACTAGATACAGACAGCAGATTGGCTGTCTGTTTTAGTATTTGAGGAAAGTTAAAAGATGCACAAAAAGATGCGCAAAAACAGAAAAATTTTAAACACCATCGTCAGCGCGGTGGCAATTCTGCTGGTATTTTCTGCAGCGGCTTTTGGCGACACTACCGGAAATTACTCCAGCGAAACCCGCATCTCATCTGCGCCACTGCTCGGCCCAACCATTTATCCTTATCCAAAAATTGTGCAAGACAATGACCAGAATCTGCACATTGCTTATGTAGAACAAACTAGCCCCGGCTACACTATCTCCTATACCCATAACACTCCGGAAAATTGTACGGATGCTTCAATCTGGCAGGGAAATACCAGCAATGCTTATACCTCAATTGCGTACCCAATTGATTATTTAGATATGTGCGTAACTTCCGATAATAAAATTCATCTGACTTGGCAAGAAAATAATAAAATCATGTATGTTTATTCGTCCGATAGCGGCATGACCTGGTCAAGCCCGGCCACCATCGCCTCTTCCAGCACCGCCTCTATGCAGTATCCTACAATTGCAGCAAGCGGCACAACGGTAAAAATTGCATTTGTCAGCGCAGAATCAACCACCAGCCAGGATAACATTATGGTTTATGATTTAGACAGCGGGATTGCCGCAATGGTTTGTTCCGAGCCCTGGGCTTCCGGGCACTACGACTATCCTTCCGTTGCCGTAAAAATCGACGGCACTTACGCCGTGGTCTGGGAAAAAGTAACCAGTACCTACTATCACGAAACCCATTTTTACTGCTCAAGGTCGGGGTTCCGAGGATTAACAACCTATGCCGCCGACGGCAACGCCTCTAACCCCAAAATTTATATCGGCGCCAGCGAAAAATGGTATATTGTTTACGTTACGGATTTGGGCGGGACCGAACATTTATATTACTCGGCAGTCGATAACAGCGGAACCAAAGACAGCAGTGTTTCCAAAAACATTGCCGGCAGCAGCACCATCACCAGTTTTGATGATTTTGCCGGCGACATATCCTTAACCGGCAAATTGCATCTTAGCTACACCTACCTTGATTCCACCACCGCCATGAACCTTGCCGTGGGCAGCGGCAGGTATAATACCAGCTTGAACGCCTGGGAAGGGGAAGGGGAAATCTACTCAACTTCCCATGATTATTATTTTTCAGATATCTGCTCGGACCAACACGACAATTCTTATGTGGTGTTTTATAACCATAATAGCCATTACATTTTATTTTCCCGCGGCGATTATTCGGGTCCGGATTTTTCGCTGATCGCGCCGCGGAACGGTTACGCTACCAACGAAAGCAACGTCCCATTGAGTTGGAGTACAGCCGACGACCTGCTATCCAGCGTGGCGTCTTACGAAGTGCAAATCAGCTCAAACTCTACCACCACTAACCTAACCACACACGAAACGTCCTTTTTATGTTCAACGCACCATGAAGCCAGCTTCGACTGGTTAATCCGGGCATACGATTCTTACGGCAATCGTTCAGTTAGTGAAACCCGGACTTTTATTGTGGATCAAACTGCGCCGGTGGTCCCAACCCCCGCCGACCCGGCCAATGCTGAAGCAATTGGTTACGGGAGCCAGATTACCTTTACCTGGGAGGGAGCGGCCGCTGATCCAAATTTAGACGACGGCACCGTTCGCCCGGCTCCCGCCGTGACTTTATACATCACCAACGAATCCAACAGCTATGCCATAACCGGGTTGGAAACAATGGAAACCTATACCTACGACAATACTCTGCCTGAGGGACTTTATTCCTGGCACCTGACAGCCGCCGATTCGGCCGGTAATGCCAGCCAAAGCATTAGCCAATCATTTAGGATTGACACCACTGCGCCCAGCGTTGAAGTTATCCGACCAATCAATAACGAAATTTCTACGGAGCCAAATATCGGATTTTCCGGGATGGTAACTGAAGATTATGCCTGCATCCGCCAAATTGAATTACTGGTTTACAGTGATGCAAGCTTGACTACTTTGGCCGCCCAGGAAACTATCTATTCCAGTTCCGTCGCCGCCGTCGAAGAATATCGCATTAACTATCATTTGCAAGCCACCCTGCCAAACGGGACTTATTGGTACAAAATTACAACCCTGGACCAGGTGCTTAATTCCGGCACATTTTCAGACGCCAGCTGGAATTTTACGATTGCGGCTCCGGCACCAGAAGTTAGCATGACCTACCCGCTGGCCACCTCCACAACCATTGACGCCGCCGGAGTAACTTTTACTGGAACCGTCGAAGACACCAACTATTCCATCACATTAATCGCCCTGGATGTTTATAATTGCAGCGATCTTTCAACACCCGCGGCCACCGAGGTAATTTACCGCTACGCAACCAACCGCGGGAATTCCATCACTTTCTATGCTATCGATTATGATTTAAGCGCCACGCTCCCTAATGGAACTTACCAATATCAAATCCTGACCAAAAACAGCGCCGGTATCGAAGAAACCCACCATGACGCAACCTGGACTTTCACCGTCAACCGCATCGCCCCGGAAGTGGAAATGACTTCTCCCGTTAATTTGGCCACCATCAATGATGCCCACCCCACGTTCCAAGGGACGATCCGCGACAATGTTTCTAACGTTACTTACCTGGCAATCAATATCCTGGGCGGAACTTACTATACAACGCTGGTCGCGACCGAAGTCATTTATGACAACTCCAGCAGTACGGTTTCCGAATATGCCATCAACCATACGCTCAACCAACATCTTCCAGCAGGAACGTACCAGTATACATTCTATACCCGCGACAGCAGCGGCAACACCGATACACAAGCCGATGAGGACTGGCGTTTTACACGAGGCAACACAATCACCAGCAACTATCCGATTGACGGCGAAGTAATCGATTCCAATAACATCACCGTCCGCGGCACATTAAGCGATGGCGCCAATGACATTTACTACCTGGCAATCAACCTCTTAAGCGGCGAAAGTTACTCGACTTTAGCTGCCAGTGAAGTAATTTACAATGATGCGGCCACTCCAATTGGCGACTATACCATTAACTATGCGCTGCCGACTGACCTGGCTAACGCTACCTACGCTTATACTTTTGTCACGCGTGACACTGGCGGAGCAGAGGAAACCCAAAGCGATGCTACCTGGTATTTCATCAAAAACCGTACTGATGATGACGCCCCCCGCACTACCTGCACGCTCAACGATACCGCGGTAAACGATTGGTACAACAATGCAGATTTGGCGTTAACCTTATCGGCACGGGATAGCGGCACGGGAAGTTCTTCGATCCAGACCAGCTACACTTTGAGTAACTTAACCACCTCAACCAACACCACCGCATTGGCGGCCTATACCAGCCCAATCACAGTTGCGGTAGCGGCAGATGGCCAATACCAGTTGACTTATTTTTCAGTTGACGGGGAAAATAACGTTGAAGCCACTCAATCCCTTACATTTAAATATGATGCGACACCGCTGTCCGCCATTAGCTCAATTAGCACTGCTTCATACGATGCCACGTCAGCAACCTTGCAATGGACAAACCCTTACAGCACGGCTGATCTGGCGACACCGGATTACTATATTATTTACTCTGCACAATCCGAAATTACCGCAGACACATTAGCTTCCGCTGCCTCCACCAACGTGGACGCAACCACCTCCACCCTCATGACCGCCGCGGTCTCCGGGCTGGATTTGGCGAACCACAAATACTACTTTGCCATCAAGTCGGTGGATGAAGCCGGGAACGTATCCGACTTGTCCGCCAATGTTTCAGCTGACGCCTTGATTGACCGGGTGAGCCGCTTGGACATTTCACCGGTATCCGCCTCGATCCAGGCCGGCAGTACTCAAATCTTTACCGCAACTGCATATGATGCCAGCGGGATTGAAATTTCTGGACTCGCAAATAACATTATCTTTACTCTACCCAACACCGCCGCCGGCTCCATTGCTTCCGACGGCACGTTTACCGCATCCAACACCCTGGGCACTTACAGCGTGCGGGCATACTTATTTAATAATGCTGGCGCCATAATTTCAACTTTGGCCACCGTATCAATTTATGATCTGACCGAAATTGCAACCGACCAAACATCGGTTTCACTGGCTTGTGGAGCCAGCACCAGCGTCGCCGTCTCTGCCGTAAATAGCTTAGGCGCCGATATTTCTGATTTAAGCGCTTACGCTATTTCTGCCAGTGTCGACACAGAAAGCGGCATTACATTAAATTATTCCAACGGAACCTTGACCATTATCGCCGGTTCAACCACCGGAACGTATCCCGTCACTTTAACCTATACCGGAATTGAAGGCACGGTCACAGCATCAATTACAGTTACCGTCACCGCCGCAGATGCCGCCACCTTAACGCTGGGAGTGGATACTGCTGCGACCATGTTTTTAACCTACGGGGACAGCTATTCCTTTACCGCTACATCTACCGATACCCATGGCAATATCGTTGCCACTTCAACCTCAACCATTGATACCACTGCCTGGACGGGTGATTCACCTTACGGAGAAAAAACGTATACCGTAAGTTTGTCCGGGCTGTCTTCCGCTGTTGCCTACACCGTCATCCCGAATGTGACGTCAATTGAGCTCAGCACCGCGTCTGCCGTCATTGCCGCGGGTGAACAATTGTCGCTCTCGTTTGTCGCCACCGATTCACGCGGCACATCCCTCTCAATTTCTGACCTGTCCGGTTATGGCATGGCCTTGTCTTGGTCAACTACCGGCGGCTCGGTTTCTTCCAGCGGGCTCTTTACCGCTCCGTCTGCCGACGGCAAATACACGGTTACCGTGTCCTATACCAACGCCGACGCGGCCGTTATCTCTGATTCAATCGAGATCCAAGTTTCCAGCGGCGGCCCCACTATCACCGTTTCCATCAATGATACAGCTTTTAATGCTTCCAATAACTACATCGTCAATGATGACTCTTCAGTTGCGATCGACATCTCCGATGCCAACGCAGTGAATACTTCAACCGTAACCGTAACGCTCGATGGCACAGCTCTTGCCGAAGGGTCTGGCCTCTCAATCGCGGCTGTCGGTGCTTCCGTTGACTCGCTGGCTATCAGCTTGTCTGCGGCAACTATTTCCGGTTTGGCGGATGGGTCACATACCCTGACCGTGTCTGCCACTGACTTAACCGGAGCGGCTCGCTCTACCTCCGTTACGTTTACCGTTTACGGCAGTTTATCTGTCATCGGCACGCCCATGAACTATCCTAACCCGTTTAGCCCTGCCAACGGGACCTCCACCACCATCCGCTACAACTTGACGCAGGATGCCGACATCATCTTCATGATCTATGACATCGTCGGCAACCGCATTTACCGCTGGTCCTACTCCGCCGGAGCAACCGGTGGATCATCCGGCCAGAACGAAATTACCTGGAACGGGATCAGCGACTTCGGCACCCGCGTGGGTAACGGGGTCTACATTTACTTCATCTTGTCCGGTGCTGAAGTGCTCGGCTCCGGAGAAATGGCTGTCTATAACTAGAGGTAAATAAAATGGATAACAAAACGTTAACCAATTTAATATCCGGGATAAAAAGCAGAAATTTTATCCCTGCCTTGGTCCTTATCCTCTGCCTGGCGGCCCCGGCTTTTGCCGCTGACTCAACCTACGTTACCGACATTTCTGTCGTTGCTTCCGGTGCGCGCTCCATGGCCATGGGAAGAGCTACGGTTGCTCAAAACCTGGGGGCAACTGCCATCTTCTCTAACCCTGCCGGCACGGTCAACGATTCGCCCTGGGGTTTAACTTCCATGTCCACCCAGCTGCTGCACCGCGTTGACTACAAGATGCTTTCCGGCACCTACAATATTGGCAATGCTACCTGCGGAATTGGCTACGTCTCCGCGGCCACTCCCGCTGGCTACTACACTACTGATTCCGGCAGTTTGGCTTCTGCCCAGGCCATTTCTTACGGTGATTCCCAGTTTGCTTTATCTTATGCTTCCAAGCTCAATGATAAAATTAAGCATCCCAAGTCCATTGGTGACTTATCCGTTGGCGCCAGCTTAAAGCTCTTAAACCGCGGATTCTCCGGCACCGGCGTTGAGGGCTATTCCGGCACCGGTTATGCCGCCGATGTGGGCGTGATTTTAGACAATTGTACCGGAACCACGTTTGGCGCATCCGTGAACAACCTGTTAAGCTCGCTGTCTTGGGCTTCCGGCTACACCGAAACCCTGCCCACTACCATTAAATTAGGCGGATCCAGAACCCTGCTGGAAAACAACTTAACCGTAGCGGCAGAAGGTGATTTCACTTTCTCTTCTACTCCCATGACACTGCATTGCGGCGCAGAGTACACCCCGTTTTCGTTTATCTCTGTCCGGGCCGGGGTTGACCAGGTGGCTTCTACTTCTGGCAGCGACACCGGCGCGGCCTCAACCAATCTGACCGCAGGGTTAGGCATCAACTTTGAAGGGTTTGCTTTTGATTATGCTTACCGGCACGACTCTTCGTTGTCGGACAACATGACCCATTATTTTTCAATCTCTTATTCACCGGAGCCGCTGGCCAAGCCGGTGGTACAAAAAGCTGCAGCCGAAAATGAATATGTTGAAACCTCAACTCCGGCGCAGGCGCTGAAAGAACCGCCCGCCCAGAGGAAAGCCGCAACCGTGGATTCAGACCTGGCAGAACTGCTGGAGCTGGATCGCTAAAAAAGAGGAGCATCTATTTGCAGATGGCGTGCTCCTCTTTTTTACATAATCAACATCGCATCGCCAAAACTAAAAAATCGATATTTTTTCCGCTTGGCTTCTGCGTAAGCGCGTAAAAGCAAGTCCCGTCCTGCCAGCAAACTTTCTCCGCTGATCTTGAAACCGTGCGTCCCCTTCAATTCGCTCTGCGCAGGCGGCATCCCTGCCTGCACAAACGCCGCCGCCAACATCAGCAAGCTTGAGCGCGGAAAATGAAAATTAGTAATGAGCGCATCCACCAGCTTAAATTTAAATCCAGGGGTGAGAAATAAATCGGTTTCGCCAAAACCGGGCTTAATTTTATTCCGCAATATTTCCCCTCCACCCGTCTCTCGCAGTGCCAATGTTTCCAGCGCTCGAACCACGGTGGTCCCCACCGCCACGATGCGGCCTCCCCGCCCCAGGTTATTTGCCTGCTCGCTTTTACATTTTTTGATTGCCTCAATACATGCCCGGCCAATTTCAAAATACTCGCTGTGCATTTTATGGTCATGGATATACTCCGCATAAACCGGGCGAAAAGTGCCCAGTCCGGTATGCAGCGTCAGATAAGCAATGTTTACGCCTTTCTTTTTTAACCGCGCCAGGAGCCCCCGCGTAAAATGTAATCCGGCGGTGGGCGCAGCGGCCGCCCCGGGAATGTTAGCAAAAACCGTTTGGTAGCGCCGCCCCAAATAACTTTTGGCGGAAACCGGCAAAGCACTTTTGATATAAGGCGGCAGAGGGATTTTTCCCAGGCCGGCGACGGTTGGCGCAGAGGTAAACTGCAAAAACTGACTGCCGTCCTCATGCTTTGATAGCACCGTCGCCGCCAGTTTGCCTTTTGCAAAAATAACGCGCGCGCCAACTTTCAAGCGTTTTCCCGGGCGCACCAGGCATTTCCAAATATTTTTTTCCGTTTCAGATAAAAGCAAAACATCAATTTTGGCGCTGCCGCCCTCTTTTATCCCGATCAGGCGCGCGGGAATGACTTTGGTATCATTTAAAATCAAAAGATCTCCCGGCCGCAGGAATTTTTCTATTTCAAAAAAGCGGTGATGGGAAAATTTACCAGAACGGCGGTCCAAACATAGTAGACGCGAGGTATCCCGTCTTTGGGCTGGGGTTTGCGCAATTAATTTTTCCGGGAGAAAATAATCAAAATCCGCAGCACGTAAATTTGCGGTTGCGGGATCAAAATTAGCAACTTTTTCCACTATTTATCTAATCGAAAAGAAACCGGCACCTCAAAAACCGACAACACATTTGCCAAGCCCTGCTGTGCAGGAACAAAAATCCAATTTGCCGCTGAATGCAAAGCCGCCGCATCCAACACCGCAAAACCCGAAGACTGTTTTACGTTTGAACTGGCGACTCTGCCGTCCGGCCCAATTTGCAAACTTAGCATAACCATCCCTTCTATTCCCTGTGCCCTGGCCTCGGCCGGATAATCCGGCATTACTCCCTGGAGGAGGCGGGGAGCCATAATTGGCAGTGGCGCCGCAACCGGGGGCATAACCTGCGCCAATTGCGCCGGTAAAACTTTAACCATCGTTAACGGCTTGACTACCGGATAATCCGCAACCATCATCGACTCAAAATTAGCGGATGCTTTAACCTGGCAACTACTCCAATTTACCATTGCCCGGCCGCCCGCAAAAATCAGGCCTAATATAATGAAACTAACCACCAGGTTGGTGTTGAGGAAATTTCGTGTCGCCATTAATCTGATGCTCATCCTTTGCCTCCTAATAAAAATATTGACTTAATCCAAAACCCTTATCCCTTCCCGCTTACCATTTATAATTTTACACCAACACTATACCGGCGTCCAGGCATTGGATAATTTAAAGTGTCTTCGTACTGGGTATTTGCCAGATTATCCGCCGCTAACGTTACCAGGGCCTCCCCCACTTTTTGCCATAATTTCAAATCAATCGTTGTATAGGACGGCACCAACCGGGTATTGTTTTCGTCATCATAGCGTTCGCCAACGTATCTGGCGTACAACGCCGAGCCCAAGCCATCTTTACTTTCATACCGCACGCCCAAATTAAGTTTATTTTCCGGGCTGTATACCAATTTTTTGCCGGTCGACAAATTAACCGCCTGCTGGTAAGTATAATTCAAAAATGCGGCGGAGTTATTTGACAAATCCCGGGTAAATTCAAACTCAACTCCTTCTGCGCGCGAGGATGCAATGTTTTGTGGTTCCCATATCCATGGGCTAGTCTCAACCCACTGGATCAAATTTGAGGTATGGGTCAAAAAATAATTAACCGTGACGCGGGTTTGGAAATCGACTTTCCTGGTTAAGCCCAAATCAAGAGAAGCGGAACGCTCCGGCTGGAGATTGGGGTTACCGTGGGAACCCCACGGATCCGTATAATACAAATCATTCAAAGTCGGCGCCCGGTAGGCCTGGCCAAAACTACAGCGCAATTGAGTATTAGCAATCCAGTCATAAACCAAACCGGCGCGCGCGCTCAAGTTATCACCAATGACCGATTGCCGATCTCCCCGCAACCCCCATTCAAATTTCCAATCCCCAAAATCGGTTTCGTCTTCCAAAAAGAGCGCCTGGTTATCTATCGTGTGGTTACCCACCGCCAGAGAATCTCCCCGGTCCTCCCGCCACTCAAAACCATAGGTCAGGAGCCGGTTTTTTAACAAATTTACGCTGTTCTGCCAATCCACACCGTAGGTCCAGCAATTATACAAGCTGTCCGTTTCCGTCGTCGTGAGGTGGGCATTATAACTTTGCAATTTCTCCTCATAAAACAACCCCAGCCCGGCCACATTGAAATTAACATAACTGTTGTGGTCGGTCTGGCGAGCAGTGGAAGAGGGATAAACGGTGGATCCCGGCACGCCGCGGTCCCCAATGTAGTACCCCAGGTCCATTTTCAGCAGGTCGAATGCCGCGGTTGCAAAATAATTTTGTGCCGCATAATCACCGTTGACCCGGTAGCCGGCTGTTTTTAAGTATTCGGCCGAAAATGCCGCCAGCTCATTGCCGGCCTGCAATAAATACTTTTGTGAATTAAAATCGCCCCAAAGCATGTCCAGCCCCAGTTTTTTTGCGGGCGGTTTGGTAATAACATTAATTACGCCGCCCATCGCATCCGACCCATAAATGGACGAAGCGGGAAAGCGCACCACTTCAATTTTTTGAATATCGCCCACTAAAATATCTTCGGAAGCCGCCCCACCCATAAGCGGCGAATTGGCCCTCCGGCCATTGACCAAAACCAGCACCTGCTGATAAGTTGAACTGCGCAGCTTCAGTGATGAAGTTGCTCCCCACCACCCCGTATTTTTATAATCTACGCCCAATGAATATTGCAGAGCTTCGCCCAAGTTTTCGGCGCCCATCGCCTGCACATCCTGGGTTGTAACTACGCTTGTACTGTACGGTGAAGACCAACGCGGTTGGGGGATGCGGGAGGCAGTAACAATAACTTCTTCGCCGCGAAAAGTGGGAGCACTGGCCGCCAAAGCCGGAACACCAAACAAACAACAAAGGAAAAAACAGAAGAATACTTTATTCATCCCTATACCCCCGCTTTCTTGAAGATATAGGGTTCCAGGACAACCCGATTATCTTAAGGTGAGAATAGAACTCACGATTTTGTTCCCCCGTTGAACAACCTAAGACAAATAAAGTTTAACATCCAATCAGGCGCTTGTAAACTTCTTTTGCACTTAAAGAAAAACATCGCGCCGCGATTTTGGAAATTTGTTTTTTAGGAAGGTTTTGTTTTTGCATTTCGGCAATTAAAGCATCCAGATTACCGGCGCTTTCTTCGCCCAATACTGCCACCGCTCCGGCCGCCGGTTTTTTGCCGTCGCCAGCGCCAGCTCCCGCATCAATCACAATGACAA
>JBAZQH010000056.1:0-10905 GCA_041645285.1 Candidatus Margulisiibacteriota bacterium
TCGCCCAATTTGGCAATGCGTACCGCACCCAACGGCCCCGCAAAGGGTACTCCGGCCAACATCAATGCCGTTGATGCCCCGATAATGGCTAATATGTCCGGCGGGTTTTCCTGATCCACCGACAACGGAGTGATTACCACCTGGACATCATTTCTTAGCCCCGTCGGAAACAGCGGACGAATTGAGCGATCAATCAAACGCGCGGTTAAAATGGCCCTTTCGGACGGTTTGCCTTCTCTCTTGAAAAATCCGCCGGGAATTTTTCCCGCCGCATAAAGCTTTTCTTCATAATCAACCAAAAGCGGCATAAAATTGATGCCCGGCCGCTGGGTTTCGGCAAAAGTTGCCGTCGCCAAAACCATGGTATCTCCCAGTCGGACAATCACGGATCCACCAGCTTGCCGCGCCACCCGCCCCGTTTCCAAACTTAATATTTTACCTTCGCCCAAGTCAATCTCTAGCTTTTTTATCTCTGTCATTTTAATTCCTTTCTAAAACAAAAATAGGGGCCCTTTGCCCCTTTTTAAAACTCACCCAGCCAACTCGTCACAAAAAATCCTATTGCCGCAGTTTCAAACTTTCCAGCAAAGCCAAATAACGCTGACGGTCAATCCGGTGCAAATACGCCAGTAATTTTTTACGCCGGCTGACCATTTTGATCAAGCCGTAACGCCCGTGGTTGTCTTTCAAGTGGCCCCTTAAATGTCCGCTTAAAACATTGATTTGCTCGGTCAGCAGGGCAATTTGGACCTCACAGGAACCGGTATCCGCGGCTCCTTTTTTAACCTTTTCCATGATTTTGGCCTTGGTTTCCTTAGTTAACGTCATAGTATCTGTTGATCTCCTTTTTGAAATAATAACCGGGAAATTATATACTAATTTGCACTTTCCCGCAAGCCAAGATTATATCCCGCCGGATTTGCCGTTTGAGATCTTCCACATCGGAAAAATGGATTTCATCCCTTAAGCGGTGCAAAAGGTATACTTTTAAAGCGCGGCCTAACAAATTACCCTTAAAACCAATTAAATGGACTTCAATTGCGGCTTGCCCCACCCCAAATGTCGGCCGCGCCCCAATATTGACACAGCAACGGTACTTTTTTCCGCGAAAACAGGTAACCCCAGCATAAACACCGTAGGCAGGAACCAATTTTTGGGAATCAACCTGCAAATTTGCGGTCGGAAAACCCAACCGTTTACCGCGCCCCTCCCCCCGCACCACTTTTCCGCTAACCGGATACGAATGTCCCAACCAACGCCGGGCCAGGCCAAACTGTCCCCTGGCAACCATCTCGCGGATCAAGCGTGACTTTACCGGGTGATTTTGGTACGTAACTGCTGGAACTACATCAACCGCAAATCCCAGTTTTTTCCCTAACTCCCTTAATTTATTTACGTTTCCTCCGCGGCCACTGCCAAAAGCATAATCAAAACCCACCACCACATGCTTGATCCCCAATTTCTCAAACAGGTACTTTTTAGCAAATTCACGATAATTTAATGACCGCAGGTGCGGCCCGAATTTTATGACCACCACCCCGTCAATCCCGGTTTGGCAAAAAAGTTCTTCTCTTTCCTTGATGGTAGTCAACAGGCGCAGGCCGCGCTCCGGGACAATCAACTGCTGGGGATGGGGATCAAAAGTGACGGCCAGCGCCGCCACGCAATGTTTTTTTGCATACGCCACCGCTTTTTTTAATATTTTTCGATGGCCGCGGTGGACTCCGTCAAATGTTCCCAGGGCCACGATGGCCCCTTTTAAGCTTTTCTTTTTGGGATGAAGAATAATTTTCATTGAAAACCCTTACTGCAGGAAAGCACCTTTTACCCACAAAGTAACGGTCTTAATGTATTCAGCGCCGGGGAAAAAGAAAATCTGGGAAAGTACCAGCGTCCCCGCAATCCGCCCCAATACAATGTAAAAAACCACGGTCCGGACATCATTTTCACTCCGCAGGCCGCGCGCCGCCTGGTCGGTAATGTGTGCCGCAATCGGATCCACCATCAAGGTAAATAAGATGGTTGCAATGCCGTTTACAATTCCAGACAGCTGGGTGGCAGTAACCCGATATTCAGGAATCAACGCCCCGGCCATTAACGAGCACAAAACTCCAATGGCGTAAATTGAAACCATGATTAAATTAAGCCACAAAAAGGTCTGCGGAATACCCTTCAGAGATAAACCCTTGAATGAACCCTTGTCCGGCAAACGGACCCGGCGCAAAGTTCGCCACAAAATGCGCGGGCGGAAACCGTAAACCAATAGCGCCGGGATGGAACCCAGCTCATCAAACTTTTTTACCGCACGGGTAAAAACCGAAACCGCAAACGGGATCATCAAGGCGCCGATCAAATTCCCGATAAAAGCCGCAAAGATGATCAACCGGAAATCGTTCCAAAGCACACTTACATTGTTGCGCAAGATAGCCGTATCCACCATGCCGCCAAGCAGAGGCGCCTGTAGCATATTGGACATACGCGAAATCAAAAGCGAAGCATTAACAAATGAAAGCGACAGAGCCAGCTGGCGGGTGCGAATCCCCGTCAGGCGCATAGAAGAAGCAACCGTTTCGGTAAAATGAATTAAGGCGGTGAAAAAGCAGACCACGACCAGTGCGTTCATAAGAGGGTATTATACACTAATAATCCTTTTCCTCCACCTCACTTGGCGGGGGTGCCACGCCGCCTTATTCTTTTCCTAATCCTTTTTCCCTTAGGCGGCAACTGTCACACTTGCCGCATGGCCGCTTCCCGCCCAGGTAGCATGACCAAGTTAATTCCAGCGGGGCATGCAGGCGGCGACCCAAGGCCACAATTTGCGGCTTGGTCAAATGGATCAAGGGAGTAATAATTTTAATGCTTGGAACCGTACCTGGCTTACGGCTAGCCGCAGCCGCTACCCCGGCCTTAGTACCAGTGGCAATAATTTTTTGGAAAGCGCGGTAAAACGACGGACGACAATCGGGGTAACCGGAAAAATCAATTGCATTGGCGCCAATAAAAACCGCCTCCGCACCAATGGCTTCGGCATACGAAACCGCAAAACTCAAAAAAATAGTGTTGCGCGCCGGAACATAAGTAGAAGGAATCTCCCGGGCAATTTCACTCAGCGAACGCAAATGCGGTACTTTTTTATTGCGGTCTAACAGTGAGCTCCCCTTCCACGGCAAATCAATTTTCATGACGCGATAATGAACCCCGGCCAATTTCGCAATTTTTTTTGCGTGCTGGATTTCTTTGTGGTGGCGCTGGCCGTAATTAAAAATCAGGGCAAAGCACTGATACCTTTGTTTTTGGGCATAATATAACGTAGTGGTTGAATCCAGCCCGCCGGAAAGCAGAATTACCGCTTTTGGGGCAGTCATTTTAAAGCCATTTTTTTTGCGCATTGCTGAAATTCTAGCAGATTTAGTGAAATTTTTTAGAACTTTTTGCGAGAAACAGACATGAGCATCATTGAAGCGGTATCAACTGCGCATGCGCGATTTGCGCTGGCGCGGGCACTATGTCAAGGCGCGCTTTTCTCTCCTGTCGATCGTGGACACTTATTGAAATTAGTTTACTGCCAGGCCGCGCTGCCTCCGGGTTTAGCCGAAACCTCCACCGCCGGACATCTGCAATTAGAAATAGACCACCGGAAATTTAGCCAAACTCTTGGAGAGAATTTGCAAATTACATTCAGACCAAAACGCATTGCCACTGCTCTAAGTAACCTAACTCCGGGAGATCCGCTGGTTTTCCCGGTAGCTTCACACACGCACTTATATTTACCTTTTGCTTCTTCTGAACCTTTTCTGATCGGCGCGCAAACGGATACGATTAAAGTCCTGCCGGCGGAAATCATAGAATCCTTGGGAGGAATTGTTGTTCCGTCCCCAATTTTCGGCAACCGGGTTGAACCATTCTTCCCGATCATTGCCGCCATGACAAGGATCGTATTTGGAAACCGTCCGCTGACGTATATTGGAACACCGGCAGAATTACAACGTATCCGGCAAATCATTGAGATTGAACTCTGGGCCCGCGGGATTGAAGCCATGCAAGATCAAACAGATCATTTACGTGGTTATACCGGCGTTGGCGCAAGTCAATTGGCACTGGAAAGCCAGTATCTGGCAATTCGCCCCGGCTTTGCCAAATGGGACCGGGACACAACTTTACCGTTGCCATTTGAAGCCTTTGCAAGATTACTACCAATAGAAGACACCGCCGCTCCGCACTTTGAGCGTACCGGGCCTTACCGTTTAAGAGTAACCGACGGAGATAAAGAATACGATTTACTCACCGCGGCCGCCACTCCGCGTCCAGCAATTCCACTGCCGCTAAAAAGGCAATGTCTACCCTCAAGCCGTTTAGACAAACAGCCCGATAATTCAATTTTTATCATTTCCGCCGGCAACGGATTAGACCCCAGCGTTTGCGTTTCATTTGTATTGAATATTAACGGCTTTAACCTGCTATTTGAACTGCCTCCTTATACAATGGACTGTTTAGAGCAAGCCGGTATCGAGGTTAGCCAACTGGACGCCACAGTCATTTCCCATCATCACCGCGACCACGATAACACCGCTGAAGGCACGGGGCCATTTGCCGACCATTTAATAATGTCGCCCGCCGCCGCCGAATTATCTGCCCGGCGCAACGCCGCCGCACAAAATATAAGTGTCGAGGCTGCACGGGATCAATTAAAGACCCAACCAATCTATCCCGGCAACCCAGTAACATTATTAAAAGCTCACGGCCGGCAAATCAGGATAGAAACACTGGAAGGCATGCACTCGGTAACCAGTAACATGTTTGCCGTTTATTCATCCACGGATGGCGGCAAAACCTGGACCAAAGCAGTCGTGTACACCGGTGATACGCTTGGTCCCGCTGGATTGCAAAGAGCGGTTGACGACGGAATCATTACTCCTGAACGCAGAGAAGCAATTATCAATTTTATTCAGGGAGCAAAAATGGTGGTAGTAGATTGCGGCCGGCGAATTGTCCATCCGGAACCGGAAGAAACAATCCAGCAGTGGCTTCCTTTGGCAGGAGATGCTAAAGTTACATTAGTCCATAACGTGCCGGCAAGCATGATTGCCGACAAAACGGGCGAGGCGCTAATACTTGCCCACCAAGCCGCCGGCATGCTGCCCGAGCCAGGCACGATTATTCGGTTTTAGTCATGAAAATTGTCTTAGTCCTCGGCAACATCACTTAACAAACATTAAACAACAATAATCTGCCCGCGCTCCGCTCCCGTAGAAACCAAACGGATGGGCACCCCCGCTAAAGCAGAAAGCTTAGCCAGGTATTTTTTAGCATTTTCCGGCAGGTTTTTATACTCTTTAATTTGTGTGGTATCTTCCTTCCAGCCTGGAGATTCTTCGTAAATTGGCTTACACAGGTTTAATTTTTCAAGGTTGGTGGGAAAATAATTGATTCTTTTCCCGTTCATTTCATAAGCCACGCAAACCATCAGCTTTTCCAGCCCGTCTAGCACATCTAACTTAGTTACCGCTAGTTGGGTCAAACCATTTACCCGCGCCGCGTGCCCCATCACCACCCCATCAAACCACCCGCAACGGCGGGGCCGCCCGGTGGTAGCACCATACTCGCCGCCTTTTTCACGAAGTTTATCTTGCAGTGCGCCATCAATTTCAGTCGGGAAGGGACCGCCGCCAACGCGTGTTACATAGGCCTTTACTACGCCCAAAACCTCATCAATGTCCGTGGGCCCCACCCCCGCCCCGCTGCACGCCCCGCCCGAAATGGGACTGGAAGAGGTTACAAACGGGTAAGTGCCATGATCAACATCCAGCATCGTGCCCTGTGCACCTTCCAGTAAAACATTTTTATGCGCGGCAATGGCGGCTTTCACCAAAACCGATGATTCATCCACTACGTAGGGCCGGATGGCGTGCGCGTAGCCGACGTATTCATCAAAAATTTGGTCCAGGTCAAGGCCGACTTCCATTTTGTAATAATTTTTCAGGAGAAAACTTTTTTCCTCAATATTGACGGCCAGCTTTTGCCGGAGCGCCTCCGGGTTATACAAGTCGCTGATACGGATGCCGCGGCGGTTAAATTTATCCACGTAACAAGGACCAATCCCGCGGCAGGTGGTGCCAATGCGCCCGGCTTCGGCTTTTTTCTCCTGCGCCTGGTCAAGTTTACGGTGATAGGGAAAAATTACGTGCGCCTGGCCGCTGATCTTTAAGTTATCAACTTTGTAGCCGCTGGTTTGTAAGGTTTCGATTTCGCCAATTAAAACAGCCGGATCCACCACTACTCCGTTGCCAATAACACACATGACATTGGAAAAGAAAACCCCGGAAGGAATTAAATGCAGTTTATAAGTCTGGTCGCCAATAACAACCGTGTGGCCGGCATTGTTGCCGCCCTGGTAGCGCACCACCATATCCATTTCACGGGCCAGATAATCGGTAATCTTACCTTTACCTTCGTCGCCCCATTGAGTACCTACGATAACTTGAACGGACATAGAAAGTTTCTCCTGATCAGGATTTTTTTGGATTAAATCCCGCTAACCCGATATATTTCGCTTTATTGCCAAGAATTTCTTCAATCCGCAATAATTGATTATACTTTGCCGTGCGCTCACCGCGGCAGGGAGCGCCGGTTTTGATTTGGCCGGAATTGGTCGCCACCGCTAAATCTGCTATGGTGGCGTCTTCCGTTTCGCCGCTGCGGTGCGAGGTCATATATGTATAGCCCGCTGCTCTAGCAATTTCCATGGTATAAAGTGTTTCAGATAAAGTCCCAATTTGGTTTAACTTTATCAAAACTGAATTTCCGGCCTTAACCTTAATCCCCTTCTTTAAAAACTCGGGATTAGTGACAAATAGATCGTCGCCCACCAGCTGAATTTTGTTCCCCAATTTTGCGGTTAAATGCACCCAACCATCCCAGTCGCTTTCCGCCAATCCATCTTCAATGGAAATGATAGGATATTTCCCAACCCATTCTTCGTACATCGAAACTAATTCTTCGCTGGTTAATTCGCGGCCTTCACTTTTTAAGATATATTTGCCATCCTTATAAAAACCACTGGCGGCCGGGTCCAGCGAAATGTAAACATCCTGTCCGGGTTTATAGCCCGCTTTTTCAATGGCTTCAACAATAACCTGGATTGCCATTTCGTTTTTGCCCAAAATTGGCGCAAACCCGCCTTCATCTCCCACCCCGGTTGCCAAATTACGTTCCTTTAAAACTTTTTTCAATGCGTGATATACCTCCGCACCAATGCGCAATGCCTCCGCAAAACTGGTTGCCCCCGCGGGAGAAATCATAAATTCCTGCAGTTCAATATTCCAGTCGGCATGGCAGCCGCCGTTCATTACGTTCAGGTTAGGCACCGGTAAAATTACCGCCCGGTCACCACCAATATATTGAAAAAGCGGCTTACCGTATGATTGCGCCGCCGCCTTGGCCACCGCCAGCGAAACTCCGAGCAACGCATTGGCGCCCAAATTTTTCTTAAACGGAGTGCCGTCCAGCTCCAGCATTAAATTATCAATTTTTAGTTGCTGGTGGACCGGCATGCCAATTAATTTTGGCGCGATAGTTTCATTAACGTTTTTAACGGCTTTCAATACCCCTTTGCCGCCGTAACGTCCGGCATCGCCGTCACGCAGTTCCAGTGCTTCGTTTTCCCCGGTTGAGGCACCCGAAGGCACTGCCGCCCGACCCAGCGTCCCATCCTTTAAAATCACGTCAACTTCAACGGTGGGATTACCACGAGAATCCAGGATTTCTCGGCTAATAATTTTTTCAATTTTTGCGGCGGTCTTGGCACGATCAATGAAGAAATACTCATCTTTTAAACGAACCATAATAGTTGCTCCTTTCCAAACATTTCAAACCCCGTAAGTTTAGGTGAAAGGGAAAGAAAATGCAAGGGGGAATTTACTCTATATTTCGGATATGTAATTCTTTCAACTGCTTAACATCCACTACATCCGGGGCACCGGTTAAGGGGCACATCGCGGACTGGGTCTTGGGAAAAGCAATCACATCGCGAATCGAATTCATGCCAGCCAGCATCATCACCAGTCGATCTACCCCCAGCGCGATGCCGCCATGCGGTGGTGCGCCATACTCCAGCGCTTCCAATAAAAATCCAAAGCGCCGCTTGGCTTCTTCTTCGGCAAAACCCAACAATTTAAAAATTTTCCTCTGTGCATCCATCTTGTGGATGCGGATACTGCCGCCTCCCAACTCTACTCCATTGAGGACAAAATCATAGGCGCGGGCTTTGATTGCCGCCGGATCTTTGGCAAAGCGTTCTTCAATATCTTCCCAGCTGCCCTGCGGGGCAGTAAACGGGTGGTGGCGTGAAACGTAGCGTTTTTCGGTTTCCGAATATTCAAACAGC
Organism: Candidatus Margulisiibacteriota bacterium; assembly: GCA_041645285.1. Lineage (GTDB taxonomy): Bacteria > Margulisbacteria > WOR-1 > JAHJIW01 > JAHJIW01 > JBAZQH01. Next base: position 8,384 of record JBAZQH010000056.1, read on the forward strand.
GGAAAATCTACCACCCAGCAAAAATGAAATTCGTTTTCTTTGATGAGGTTTAATTTGCGCGCCAATTCCAAGCGTATACCGCCTAAAACTTCGCACACTTTAAGCCGGCGATCCGCGCCAAAGAAAACAATATCGCCGGTTTCTGCTTTAACTTTACTTAAGATGCGGTTGATTTCTTCTTCCTTCAAAAACTTAGTTATTGGGGACTTCAATCCATCAGCTTGAATTGCCAGCCAGGCCAAACCTTTGGCGCCCAATTCTTTGGCTTTGGCCTCCAGCTTATCCAGTTCGTTGCGCGACAGTGTTGCCCCACCCTTGGCACAAATGGCGCGCACCACCCCGCCGTTTTTCACGGTTTCAGCAAAAACCTTAAACTGGCAATCGCGCACTTCTTCAGTTAAATCAACAATTTCCAAACCAAACCGCAAATCGGGCTTGTCACTGCCGTATTTATCCATGGCCTCGTCCCAGGTTATACGCGGAAACGGCAAATTAAGGGTTGGAATGTGTTTGCCGCGAAACTGATCGATATCTTTGGCCAGCGCATCGAGCATATATTTCATCAATCCCTCGATTACGCCAATAATGTCCTCCACCTCCACAAACGACATCTCCAAATCAATCTGCGTAAATTCGGGCTGACGGTCGGCCCGCAAATCTTCATCGCGGAAACAGCGCGCAATTTGGAAATACTTCTCCATTCCCGCCACCATTAAAAGCTGTTTAAAAAGCTGGGGTGATTGGGGCAGCGCATAAAATTTACCTGGATTAACGCGGCTGGGCACCAGGTAATCGCGCGCGCCTTCGGGCGTGGACTTGGTTAAAAACGGCGTTTCAATTTCCAAAAAACCATTTTTATCTAAATAATCACGCGCGGCGCAAATTATTTTGTGCCGGAAAATCAAATTCTCGCGCATTTTATCCTTGCGCAGGTCAATGTAGCGGTATTTAAGGCGCACGGTTTCGTCCACTTCTGTCCGGGAATCGGCAATTTCAAACGGCGGAGTTTTGGCAGTATTTAATATCTGTAACGCTTCGGCCTTAATTTCAATTTCTCCGGTTTTCATCTTGGGGTTCACCGTTTCAGGAGATCGCGGCACCACAGTTCCGGAAACCGCCAGCACAAATTCGGGACGCAGGGTTTCGGCTAATTTATGCAGTTCCTTATGATCAACATCAAACACAACCTGCACAATCCCCGAGCGGTCGCGCAGGTCAATAAAAATCAGGTTGCCGTGGTCGCGGCGGCGGTGGACCCAACCCAAAAGATCGACTTTTTGGCCGATAGCACTCTTAGTAAGGTCGTTGCAGTTATGGGTTCGTTTCACAATGCGGGTATTATAACATACCGCAAAATTGACACCCAAACAAATGTCAAAAAACTATGCATAAAAAGGCTCCGTGACGAAAACCACTACAAAAAACCATTAAATTGCTTCAATAGAGCCTGGCAGAAAAATTGCTTCTATACGTTCAGATTACATTTTAATGCAACATCGGGCCGGTTCGGGTGTCGAAAAATACTATATTGACACTTAATAACAAAGGAGTAATATTCAATGACAAATGATAATCATTTTACGGAAATCATCTTCGAAAAATTTCAAAAAGAAGTAAAGCTAGTGGCCGAAGGGCATCTTTTGCTTAAGGAAAAACTGGAAGAAATCCGTGAAAGAGTAGAAAAAATTGAAACTCGCTTAGATTTTGCTGGAATACCAAAAAAATATCAAAACTAAGCATGCTCGGAGGATGAAATGGAAAAAATCACCCTAGAATTCTCCCCAGAACAATTGGAGCATATCAAAGAATCATTGTTGGATATCCTAAACAGCTTGAAAATAATTAATCGTGCCAATCGCGAGCTTTTTGAAAATTGGGATAAACCCAAAAAAGCAGATTACCTTGGCCAAGGTTCTCGCGCTTGATTGCCGGAATGTAGATCTTTAATGGTCAGCATTTTTTCTTTTATCTCTTCTTCTCCAATAATGACCGCAAATTTAGCGCCGGATTTATCCGCGGCTTTCATTTGCGCCTTAAAACTTCTATCTTGAAAATCCATTTCGGCAGTTTTTCCCAAAGCGCGGTATTTCGCCATTAAATCAAACGCCACGGCGCGTGCCTCGGTATTCATGGCTACAATATAATAATCCAGTTTGGGCGCACTCTGCCCCGCCACCGCCGTATTTTTCAATAATTCCACTACCCTCTCTAATCCTGCCGCAAATCCTACCGCCGGAACCTCCGGACCGCCCAAATTTATTACTAGGTTATCGTAGCGCCCCCCGCCGCAAACCGCGTTCTGCGCGCCCAGCTGTTTTGAAACCACCTCAAAAACGGTGCGGGTATAGTAATCCAGGCCGCGCACCAAGCGCACATTATCATTAAATTTTATTCCCCTTGCCGCCAGATATTTTTTAACCTGCTCAAAATTAACCTGGCACTCGGGGCATAAACTTTTTTGCGCGGAAGGAACCTGGGAAATATAGGGCTGACACTCTTTTACCTTGCAATCCAAAACCCGC
>JBAZQH010000057.1:0-10615 GCA_041645285.1 Candidatus Margulisiibacteriota bacterium
GCACGCCAAGGATGTTAAGCGGCCGATTCTGGTCCACATTGTTACCCGGAAAGGTAAAGGGTATGCGCCGGCGGAAAAAAATCCCACGCTGTTCCATAGCGCCCCGCCGTTTAATTTGGTAACCGGAGAACCAATCAAGGAAAACGGCCGGCCGACTTATACTAGTGTTTTTGGCCGTACCATGATTAAAATGGCGCGGACAGACAATCAGGTGCTGGCGATTTCGGCGGCGATGCAGGAAGGTACCGGCTTACAGGATTTTGCGCAAGAATTTCCGAAAAGATTTTTTGATGTTGGAATTGCTGAAGGGCATGCAGCAACTTTTGCGGCGGGATTGAGCAAATGCGGGTTCAAGCCGGTGGTGGCGGTCTATTCCACATTTTTGCAGAGGGCCTATGACCATATCTTGCACGATTGCGCCTTGCAAAACTTGCCGGTGGTATTGGCCATTGATCGGGCGGGCATTGTAGGAGAAGATGGCTCAACCCATAATGGGTGTTTTGATATTGCGTATTTACGTTCGATACCCAATCTGACCGTGCTGGCGCCCAAAGACGAGAATGAATTACAGCACATGTTGTTTACGGCAGTTAATCACCAGGGCGGGCCGATTGCCGTGCGTTATCCGCGAGGGAGGGGGTATGGGGTTGAGCTGGATAAGGAATTGAAGGTTTTGCTGATTGGGAAAGGGGAAATTGTATATAAAAGTGAAATGCCAAATTCCAAAATCCAAATTTCAAATCAATCACAAGTTCCAAAATCCCAAAATATTATTTGTATTATAGCTTTGGGGTCGATGGTGCATCCCGCGGTAGAGGCGGCTAAAATTCTTGAAAATGAAGGTGTTTTAGTAACTGTGGTTAACGCCCGTTTTGCCAAACCCTTGGATGGCGAGCTGATTATGCGCGAAGCTAAAGACGCCAGGTTGGTAGTTACAATTGAGGAAGGAACGCTGGCCGGCGGTTTTGGGTCGGCGGTGCTGGAATTTTTGGTTGCCAAGGGAATGAGCGTTCCCGTGACTAGGTTAGGGATTCCTGACCGCTTTATTCCACACGGTAGCAGAGATAAAATATTGGATTTGTGCGGTTTAAGCGTCAATAAAATCGTGGAACACATTAAGGGAGTAGCATGTTGACCGATATTGAAATTGCCCAAAAAGCAAAAATGCTGCCGATTGTTGCCGTTGCCAAAAAAGCGGGGCTGCTGCAAAAAGAAATTGAACTGCACGGCCCTTATAAGGCAAAAATAAATTTGGCGGCTCTGCGCCGGCTTAAAAATAAAAAAGACGGTAAACTTATCCTGGTTACAACCATTACTCCCACTTCCCAAGGGGAAGGCAAAACCACCACTACGATTGGTTTAGCCGAGGCCTTGCAAAAATTAGGCAAAAAGGCCATCGCGTGCATCCGGGAGCCGTCTTTGGGCCCGGTGATGGGGTTAAAGGGTGGGGCGGCGGGTGGCGGCTATGCCCAGGTTTTACCCATGGATGATATTAATCTGCATTTGACGGGGGATTTTCACATGGTTACGGCAGCGCATAATCTGCTGGCGGCCATGGTTTACAACCATATTTACCATGGCAACGCACTGCAGATAGATGAAAAGCGGATTGTGTGGAAACGGGTGATGGACATGAATGACCGGGCACTCCGCGGCCAATTTGATATTACCGCTTCCAGCGAAGTGATGGCAATTTTATGCTTATCAAAAAGTGTCACCGATATGAAACAGCGCTTGGGACAAATTATTGTGGCATATGACAAAAAAGGCCATCCTGTGAGAGCCAAGGATATTAAAGCAGGGGGAGCGATGGCGTTGCTTTTATGGCATGCAATTAAGCCCAATTTAGTGCAAACATTAGAGGGCGGTCCGGCATTAATCCACGGCGGCCCTTTTGCCAATATTGCGCACGGCTGCAGTAGCTTAATTGCTACACAACTAGCGCTAAAGTTAGCTGACTATGTGATAACTGAAGCCGGGTTTGCGACCGACCTGGGAGCGGAGAAATTTTTTGATATTAAGTGCCGGGTTGGCAAACTAAAACCGGCGGCCGCGGTTTTGGTGGTTACCCGCCAGGCAATTGAAAAACACGGCTACGAAAATCTTAGTAAGCATATCGAAAATATCCAGCAATATGGAGTGCCGCTGGTAATTGCCATTAACCAAAAGGTGGACGATTCCGAAAAAGACATTATTTACATGCTTGGGCAATGTGCCAAATTTGGTTTCCCGGTTGTGGTTTCGTCTGTTTGGGATAAAGGAGGCGTGGGGGGGGAAGCTTTGGCCAAAGCGCTGATGAAAGTTGTCGATAGAAAATTGCTTAAACCGGTGCGCACTGTGCGGGGGGTGATGGGCGCGCTAAAATTTAAATACCTTTACGATTTAAAACTGCCGCTGCCTGAAAAAGTTAAAATCATTGCCCGGAAAATTTACGGTGCGGATGCTGTAATTTTTACTCCTGAAGCAGAAGCTGACCTAGCGGTGCTTATAAAAATCGATTTTACTGGTGTTCCTGTATGTATTGCCAAAACCCAATATTCATTATCGGATGATCCAAAACTGGCGGGCCGCCCAAAGGGATTTAAGATCACCATCCGCGAAATAAAACCTTCGGCTGGGGCGGGTTTTGTGGTAGCGTATGCGGGGTCTATTCTTACTATGCCCGGATTGCCCAAGCATCCGGCCGCCGAAAATATGGATATTTCGGAAGTAGGGAAGATTAAAGGGTTATTTTAAAAGAAAGGAAACTCATGTTTAACCAAAAACGTATCGAAAAAGCAATCAAAGAGATTTTGGCCGCGGTTGGCGAAAATCCAAATCGTGCGGGATTAAAAGAGACGCCGGCGCGCGTGGCGCGGATGTATGCCGAATTGTTTTCCGGCATTAACCAGGATCCAGGAAAAGAAATCACCGTTTTCCACGAAGAAGAGCATGAAGAAATGGTGATGATTAAAAATATTCCGTTTTATTCGATTTGCGAACATCATTTGGTTCCTTTCTTTGGCAAAGCGCATGTGGTTTATATCCCGACCCGCGGGCGGGTCACCGGATTATCTAAATTAGTGCGGGTGGTTGAAGGCTTTGCGCGCCGGCCGCAGGTTCAAGAAAGGTTGACCAGTCAGGTTGCCGATTGCCTGATGGAAAAATTAAAACCGCAGGGTGTTTTAGTGGTAATTGAGGCCGAGCATCTTTGTATGTCAATGCGCGGAGTCAGGAAACCCGGTGCCATTACGGTAACTAGTGCGGTGCGCGGCATTTTGAGGAAAAACCCAGCTACCCGCGCCGAAGCCGTAGCACTGATTAAGGATGCGCGGTAAAACCCCTATGCGAGACGAATTTAAATACCTTTTGGCATTATCTTCAATTCCCGGCATTGGGAGCGCTACGCTCAAACATCTTTTGGCGCATTTTGAATTTGCCGAGGATATTTGCAAAGCGGGCCCGTCCGAACTTTTGGCGGTGCCGGGCATAAACGAAAAAATTGTCCAGGCCATCTGCGAGGCTAAAGCCAAACATAATTTTGATATCCAGATTACATTTGATTTGCCGCCGCAGACCGAAATTATTGAGTATACAAATGAGCTGTATCCCCAGCTTTTGAAAACCATTTATGACCCGCCGCCGTTTTTGTTTGCGCGCGGAAACATTGAATTATTAAACGAGCTCTGCCTGGCGGTGGTGGGGACGCGGCGCGCCTCTCTGTACGGCTTAAGGACTGCCGAGAAAATCTCCACCGAGCTGGTCCAAGCCGGGTTTACCATTATTTCCGGACTGGCAGAAGGCATTGACGCCGCGGCGCATAAAGCAGCGCTGGATGCGTTTGGCAATACCATTGCGGTTTTGGGATGCGGCATTGATGTAGTGTACCCATCAATTAATAAAGATCTTTACCAGCGCATCTTTGATAACGGTTTGGTCATTTCCGAGTTTTTACCCGGGCAGGAACCTTCTAAATATACTTTTCCCAAAAGAAACCGGATTATTTCCGGCCTCTCCAAGGGAGTACTGTTTGTGGAAGGTCTGCGCAAAAGTGGCGCCATGATTACGGTTGATTTTGCACTGGAGCAGGGGAGGGATGTGTTTGCCATTCCCGGCAATATCGATGCCGAACATACGGAAGGGGGCAATTGGTTGATTCAACACGGAGCTAAGCTCACGCACTGCACCAACGATATTTTGGAAGAATACGGTATGGTTTCCGATGCTATAGCAAATGATCGGCCGTTATCTGCAGTTGGGTCAAAACAGCTCCAATCGCTGGATGCTGAAAGTCAGCAGATTATTGAAGCGTTAAGGTCGGGCGAACAGAATATTGAGGTTTTATCGCAAGTGTTGGACGTTAACGCGGCGGCCTTGCAGGCGCGCTTAACGATTTTAGAATTAAAAGGGATTGTCCGGAAAGTTTCGGGGAAGGTGTTTGGGCTGGTGTGAGGGTGGCAGACGCCCCACTAAAAACAATTACTAAATTTATAACCCCTTTTCTTGATCAGCTCAATTATTTTCGGTAAAGCTTCAATCAACGCTTCTCTTTTGGGCCCACCGTCGTGCATGAGAATGATAGCGCCATCTGCTAAGTTTTCTGCTACGGTCTTAACGTATTGGTCGGACGAATGCACGCTCCAATCCGATAAGTCAAAAGTCCAAAGCGCAATCTGGTAGCCCCGGCTTTTGGCGGCGGCGAAAACACGCCAATTAAAAAAGCCAAAGGGCGGTCGAAACAGAGTAACCTTGACCCCGCAGATGGTTTGGAGGAGTTGATGGGTTGAGTTTATTTCCGCTCGGATTTTTTTTAGGTCTACGACTGTCCCGTCAATGTGGGTAAAAGTATGGTTGCCCAGTATATGTCCGTCGTATTTTATCCTTTTAATTAATGCCGGATTTTTTTGTGCCTTATGGCCCAGCACAAAAAAAGTTACTTTTACATTATATTTTTTCAGGATGTCCAGGATAATCGGCGTATTAACCGGATCGGGGCCGTCGTCAAACGTGAGATAAACAGTTTTGGGTGAATCCATTTGCCAGATAATTTGGCCGGAATGGTTAAGCGTAGCCGGTTTTTGCAAAACTAGTTGATGGGGGAGAGTCTGGTTGCGTCCAGTGCAGGCTGCAAGCATACCGCAGCTAAAAACGCACAACCCCAGCAGTAAAATCGCCACTAACTTAATATTCACGGATCGATTTTATCATAAAAAAAACTAGGATGCCTAAAAAATAAACATCCTAGTTTTGAGGGAAAAGAATTAATTCTTTTTCAATAGTCTGTGTTTCTTTATGACGCCCCAAATTACTTTGGTCATTTGGGTAACTGGAATCGGTTTGGCGCCGAAGACATCCTCTAAGGATTCATCTCTACCTTTAAAATTTACGGTCATTTTCTTTAATCCGCCTCTTGCCATTGCATATCACCTCCTTCTTACTCTGAAATTTGCACTATTATAAACATACTTTAGAGTGAAAATCCAGTGTTTTTATTGCTTTTTTTATTTTATTGGTTAAAGATGGGTTTTCCTGAAGGGATATATGGCCGAGCGTCTTTGCCGAATTGCTTTCTGGCATGGTTTTCAATATAATGTTGCACATGTTCAAGAAAATCCTGATTGCCAACCGCGGAGAAATTGCTGTACGCATCATTCGCGCCTGTGTTGAGTTGGGGATTGGCACGGTGGCGGTTTACTCTGAGCCCGACAAAGATTCACTCCACGTAAAATTAGCGGACGAGGCCTATTGCATTGGTCCCGCTTCTCCTGCGGAATCATATTTAAACGTTCCGCGTCTAATCAGTGTGGCGGAATTATCCGGGGCGGAAGCGGTGCATCCGGGTTATGGTTTTTTGGCGGAAAATGCCAAGTTTGTTGAAATTTGCCAGTCGCATAACCTTACTTTTGTCGGGCCGCCGATTTCTGCCATGGAACAAATGGGCGATAAGGCCACGGCCAGAAAAACGGTGCAAAAGGCGGGGGTGCCGGTGGTGCCAGGGTCTGAAGGCACCATTTCAGATGAAAACGAAGCCCTGCGCATTGCGCAGAAAATCGGTTATCCGGTAATCATCAAGGCCACGGCGGGGGGGGGCGGCAAGGGGATGCGGGTGGCCCGGACCGATGAGGAATTTTTAAGATTTTTTAAAACCGCTCGGGCAGAAGCCGGGGCGGCGTTTGGCAATCCTGAAATTTATGTGGAAAAATTCATTGAAGAGCCGCGTCACATTGAAGTGCAGATTTTGGCGGATCAACATGGCAATGTCGTGCACTTGGGGGAGCGCGATTGCTCGATCCAGCGCCGCCACCAAAAGTTGATTGAAGAATCACCCTCGCCTGCCCTGGATGATAGATTGCGGCAAAAGATTGGGGAGGCTGCGGTTAAGGCCGCGCGCGCCGTTAATTACTATAGCGCCGGAACAATTGAGTTTTTGTTTGACCACGGCAAATTTTATTTTATGGAAATGAATACCCGGATACAGGTGGAGCATCCGGTATCCGAAATGGTTACCAATCTTGACATCATTAAAGAACAGATTGCCATTGCGGCCGGGGAAAAACTCAAGTTTAAACAAAAGGATATTCATTTTTGTGGGCATGCGATGGAATGTCGCGTCAATGCCGAAAATCCGGATAAAAATTTCATGCCGTCGCCGGGTGATATCCAGGTTTATTTGCCGCCCGGGGGACCGGGAGTAAGGGTGGACAGCCATGCTTATCAGGGTTACCGGATTTTACCTAATTACGATTCCTTGGTTGCCAAACTAATTGTTTGGGCGCCAAACCGGCATGAATGCATTTTGCGTATGCGCCGGGCCTTGGATGAATACGTGATTGACGGTATCCACACTACGATTCCTTTCCATTTAAAAGTGTTGCAGCATCCGGCGTTTTTGGCCGGCGACTTTAACACCAAATTCATTGAGAAATATTTTTCTGCTGCCACAGCGCCGCCTTCCCATGGGTAAACGGTCAACCGCCAGGCGCCTGGCCATGCAAATACTTTTTTCCGCTGATTTAGGCCAAGGAGATATTGAGCAGGCGGCCAAAGATACGCTTTTGGAAAATGATTATATTGAGGATACCTGCGTTTTTGCGCGTGCCTTGGCGAAAGGGGTTTGGCAAAATAAAGTTGAAATTGATGCGGTCATGTCGCGCCAAACCATTGGTTGGCCGCTGGACCGAATGAGCGCGGTTGACCGCAATATTTTACGTTTAGCCATCTATGAATTGAATTATCAGCCAGAAACGCCGCCTTCGGTGGTAATCAATGAGGCGGTCGAGTTGGCTAAAAAATTTGGGACGGACGAGTCGCCAAAATTTATCAACGGCATTCTCGGCGCTTTAGCCAAAAAGCAGTAATTTTCTTCAGTGTTGCCTCACGTTAGGTTTGTGTTAGAATAACTGCATTATGGTGCTTTTTTCCGAAATGTATATCTCCGAATTAATTGGCGACCAAGTGGTGGATTACCTGCAGCATCCCATTGGCCGGGTTAAGGATTTTGTTTTTACCGTTGGAGAGGTTTTTCCAAAAGTTACCGGCTTGCTGGTGCATTTATCGGATAAAAATGGGGACGCGGTAATTTTGATTGGCGAAATTAACATGATTGGACAACAATTTATTGCGACGCGTTCGGTGCGGGAGCGGATTGTTTTTACAAAATTGCGGCCCGAAGAATTATTGTTGTTGCGGGATGTGGTGGATAAGCAGGTAGTGGACACGGCCGGCGCCCGGGTCATTCGGATCAACGACATAAAGCTGGCCAAGGTTGATCAGGATATCCGGCTGGTGGCGGCGGACGTGGGGATGCGCGGGATGCTGCGCCGCTTAGGCCTGTTGAATTATTGTGACGCCGTTTTGGGCTTATTTAAAAGGAGTGTCCCGGATACTTTAATCGGTTGGGATCATATTGAATCGTTTAAGTCCGGCAAGGTTAAGGGAGAGATTACCATTCCCACCAAGCATTTGTCGGACCTGCACCCGGCGGATATTGCGCAGATTATCAGCCAGGTACACTCGGAAGAAAAAACTGCAATTTTTGCTTCGTTGTCTGAAGGCACGGCGGCCGAAGCCCTGCACGAATTGGAGCCCAAAATCCAGGCCATGCTGCTTTTGACGATTGACACCAAAAAGGCGCTGGCGATTTTGGATAAAATGCCGGTGGACGAGGTCGCGGATGTTTTGGGTGATTTGCCGCAGGAGAAAACGGAAGAGTTTTTACGCTTGTTGCGCCCGCGCAAGGCGGCGGAAATTACTAAACTTTTAAAGCATACTGAAGAATCGGCGGGGGGATTGATGACGACGGATTTTGTGGCTCTGCCAGAGAACCTGACGGTTGAGCAAACCATCCAGCTGTTGCGTGAGTTGGCGCCCAACGCAGAAACGATTTATTATTTATACGTGATTGACCAAGAGGAAAAGTTGATCGGCGTTTTATCTTTGCGCAATTTAATTGTTTCACCGCCCGAAAAATCAGTGGCGGACATTATGATTCGGAAAATCATTACGGTAGGGCCGCAGATGAACCAGCGTCAGGTTGCCGACATAATTTCAAAATATAATTTGCTGGCGGTGCCGGTGGTGGACGAAAATAGCCGCCTGCTGGGGATTATTACGGTAGACGATATCATGGATTTGGTGCTCCCTCCTCTGGCGCGCCGGAAAAGGCAGATGATAGGGTGAAGCATCTTAGTTTTTGGCGAGTGCGCCTGCTGCTGTTTTTTTCAATTCTGGGTCCGGGGATCATAACCGGCACTGCCGATAATGATGCGGGCGGGATTGCCACCTATTCGATTGCCGGGGCGCATTTTGGTTATCAATTGCTGTGGCTGCTGATTTTGATTACTTTTATGCTTTACGTTACCCAGGAAATGGGCGCTAGATTGGGGGTGGTGACGGGGAAGGGCTTAGGTGATTTAGTCCGCGAAAATTTTGGTTTGCGGTTGGCCTCGCTTTTGATGTTATTGATGTTTGTGGCCAACTTTGCAAATATTTTTGCGGATGTAGTGGGCATTGCCGCGGTGGCGGATATTTACAGCCTGCCGCGGATGATTTTTGTCCCCATTATGGTGGCCCTGATCTGGTATATTATTTTGAAGGGATCGTATAATTTTGTCCACAATGTTTTTTTGTCCTCATGTATTTTGTTTTTTTGTTATATTATCAACGGCCTGATTGCCCGGCCGGATGTGCCGGCCATGCTGGCGGGGTCTGTGATTCCCGTGGTGCAATTTAATCGTGAATTTATTTTTACCGCGACGGCCTTAATTGGCACCACGCTGACGGTTTGGGGGCAGTTTTTTGTCCAATCGTATTTTGTGGATAAGGGAGTGGAAAAAAAGGATTTGAAAAATGCGCGCCTCGATGTTTTCTTGGGGGCCTTTTGGACTGACTTTGTGGCTTATTTCATCATTATTTCTGCCGCGGCCACCTTGTTTGTCAATAAAATTAGAATTGAATCTGCCACGGATGCCGCGCGGGCGCTGGGCCCCCTGTTGGGTCCGTTTGCCAAACATCTTTTTTCCTGGGGATTGTTAAATGCTTCGATGCTGGGGGTTTCGGTGATTGCCATGGGGACCGCCTACGCAATAACCGAAATTTTAGGCACCGAAAGAAAAGTCAATGCTTCGTTTCGTGAAGCCCCGCTTTTTTATTCAATTATCGGCTTTTGCCTGCTGGCCAGCGTGTTGTTGCTTTTTATTCCGCAATTGCCGGTCATGCTGATTTTAACCGCCTCGCAGGCCTTAAATACGGTTTTGCTGCCTGTTATTTTTGTAGCGTTAATTAAATTATTAAATGACAAAAAATTGATGGGAAATTACGTGAATAATTTGGCATCCAATGTGGTGGCCTGGATCACCGTGATATTTTTTACCTTGATTTCGTTGACGATGCTGTTTTTGATGTTATTCCGGTAATTTGGGGTGGTGGATTCGATTTTGGCCCCTTGTTTTTGCCTCTGTTTTAGAGTAAAATTAAACCCAGTTTTTATTTTACTGAAGGGGAAAATATGTTTACCGGCATCATTGAAGAAATCGGGATCATTAAAAATATTATACAAAAACCCAACCTGAAGCGGATTACCGTGAAATCAAAAAATGTAAAAAACGGGTTAAAAGTTGGCGCTTCGGTTTGTGTTAGCGGGGTTTGCTTGACGGTAGTTGAAACCAAATGGGATTATTTTACGGTTGAAGCGGTTGAGCACACCTATAAAAGTACCACCTTGAAGCAGTTGAAAATTGGCGATTCAGTAAATTTGGAGGCTGCCTTGAGCGCGACGGGCCGGTTTGACGGGCATTTGGTATCCGGCCATGTGGATACGGTAGCGGTAATTGCCAGAATGAAGCAGGTTGGGGAACAGCATGAAATTTTTATCCGCATTCCGGCAGATTGTTTGGCCAACGTGGTTAGTAGAGGGTCAATTTGCATTGAAGGCATCAGTTTAACGATTGCGGGGGTCAGGCAAAATGTGATCAAAGTGGTGGTAATTCCGCACACTTTTCAAAATACCACATTGAGCCGCAAACAGGTTAATCATTTTGTCAATATTGAATTTGATATCATCGGTAAATATGCCTTGCAACGCATTGGACAGTTAGTTGCTCCCGAACACGGCCACCTGGAGGCCAAGTTCCTTGAA
>JBAZQH010000058.1:0-10569 GCA_041645285.1 Candidatus Margulisiibacteriota bacterium
TACTCTAACGTCGCCTTCGCACTGGGTTTTCCACGCTTCCTGTTGCATGCCGCGGAATGACGGGATAGCAATCCCAATTAAGATCGCGATAACCGCCATGACGATCAGCAACTCAACTAATGTAAAACCTTTTTTCATTTGTGTTTCACCTCCTTTCATTACAGACTTAATGTTTTTTCCAACTGATCTGCGTTAATTGCCCTGGCCAATGCATCTTCATACGAAATTAACTTCTTAGTGTACAGCTCTTTTAAGGAGGCGTCCATGGTTTGCATGCCAAATTTTTTGCCGATTTCGATCATCGACGGAATTTCATGGGTTTGGGCTTTGCGGATTAAGTTGCGGATAGCGCCGTTGGCCTTGAGCACTTCGGCGGCGACCACCCGCCCGCTCCCGTCTTTTTTGGGAAGCAATTGCTGAGAAATTACGCCCACTAATGTCAGTGAGAGTTGCTGCCGGATTTGATTTTGCTGGTGCGGAGGGAAAACGTCAATGATGCGGTCAATGGATTGCGCGGAATCGCCGGTGTGGAGCGTAGAAATTACCAAGTGCCCGGTTTCGGCGGCGGTGATAGCGGTCTGGATGGTTTCCAGGTCGCGCATTTCGCCGATGAGTATGACATCCGGATCTTGCCGGAGGACGTGTTTGAGTGCGTTGCTAAATGATAATGTATCAAATCCCACTTCCCGTTGCTCAATTACGCTTTTTTGGTTGGCGTGGGAGTACTCGATGGGATCTTCAATGGTAATGATGTGTTTGGCTTGTGAATTATTGATGATATTGATCATACAGGCCTGGGTAGTTGATTTTCCTGAGCCGGTGGGGCCGGTTACCAGGACCAGGCCGCGCGGTTCCCGGGTAAAATCTTCTACTGCCTGCGGTAAGCCCAATTCTTTAAGTGCCGGGATTTTGGCGGGGATGAGGCGCAGGGCGGCGGCGGGATTGCCCCGCTCAAAGTGGACATTGACCCGGAACCGGCCGATTCCCTCAACCGTATAGCCAAGGTCGAGCTCTTTTTCTTCTTCCGCGCGCTTGATTTGCTCTGCGGAAAGCATGGAGTAAATTAATTCCTGAACTTCTTTGGTGTCGAGCGGTGTTTTGGAGGCGGGAGTTAATGCGCCGTTAATCCGCAGGATTGGTACGGATCCGGCAATCAGGTGAAGATCAGAAGCATTTTCGTCCCGGACTAAAGTTAATAACTTCTTGATGTCCATAACTTGAGGGCATTATATATATAATTTATGTGGAAATGCAACCAAAAAAAGATTATTAATGCCTTAAAGTGCTTACCATTCGAAAAATTGGCAGGAGGATGCTGGCAAAAATGAAGGCCACCATGCCGCCGATGATGACTAAAAACAGGGGTTCAATTAAGGCCGTGACCCTTTTTAAGGTGTAGTCGGTGGACAATTCGTAATAGTCGGCAATTTTATTGAGCAGGTGTTCCAAACTGCCGGTTTCTTCCCCTACGGCAATCATTTGCACGGCCATGGGAGGGAAGACCTTGCTTTCATGCAGGGTCTTGGCTAAACTTTCGCCTTTGGACACGTTTTGGGCAACATTATGCAGAACTTCCGAAATCACGCTGTTGCCCACGGTTTTTTCGGTGGTTTCCAGCGCCTGCAGCATTGAAATTCCCGAAGAAAGCAGGGCGGCCAGCGTCCGGGCAAAACGCGCAATGGTTACTTGTTGGACAATTGGCCCCCAGATTGGCATCCGGAATTTTAAAGTATCAATAGTTATCCTGCCGGCCGGGGTCCGGTTATACCAGCGCAGGAGGATAAACGCGGCGATTAAGGAACCGATGAAAACATGCCAAAAGGCCCGCAAAAAAAGGTTGATGTTATAAACAATAAGCGTCGGCAGGGGCAGTGGTACTTTGGCGTCTAAAAATATTTTTACAAAAGCCGGGAGGACGGCGGTAACGATAAATACGATGATGACGACTCCCAAGATTACCAAAATTACCGGATAAAAAAGCGCGGTGGTCACTTTCTGCTTAAGGTCGGCTTCATTTTCCAAAAATTTTGCCAGTTGCTTTAAAACGTCTTCCAAATTTCCCGAAACCTCACCGGAAGCTACCATATTGATAAAAAGTTCAGAAAAAATGTCCGGAAATTTATTTAAGGCGGCGGAAAAGGAAGCGCCTTCTTTAATATCTTCAAAAATGGCGATGGTGGCATTTTTTAGTTTGTGGTTTTCAACCTGTTCGGCCAGTATTTTTAACCCGGCGGGCAGCGTGAGCCCGGCGCCGATCATGCTGGCCAGCTGGGTGGTATACATGACCATGTCGTTGACTTTGACGCGCTGGAAAGAGGCAAACAGGTTGTCGAGCACGATGGGGGTGGGGTTTTCCTTGATTGCGGTGACAATATATCCCAGATGGGAGAGGCGGTCGGCCAGTGCTTCGGGACTGGCGGCTTCCAGCTTGCCGCTGACCGCTTTGCCGGATTCATCGCGGGCATGATAAGAATATTTGGGCAAAATAATTTTCCTTAATCGTTCATGGTAACGCGCACCACTTCTTCAACCGAAGTTTGACCGTCCAAAATTTTTCGGATGCCATCATCGCGGAGCGTCAACATGCCTTCTTCGCGGGCGGTCTTGGCAATTACCGATGCCGAGGTCTTGGTAATAATCAGTTCTTTGATTTTGTCACTGAGCGTCATCATCTCAAAAATACCGATCCTGCCCCGGTAACCGGTGTTTTTACATTCGCTGCAACCTTTGCCGATGTAGGTTTTGGCGTCTTTGGCTTTTATGTTAGCACCAAATTCTTCCAGCGCGGCGGCGCTTTCTTTAAGCTCTTCTTTGCAGTGCGGGCAAATTTTGCGGACCAGCCGCTGTGCCAAAATCCCGATGACGGAAGAAGAAATCAGGAAGGGTTCCACCCCCATATCGATTAAGCGGGTGAGCGAGCTGGGCGCGTCGTTGGTATGCAGGGTTGAAAAAACCAGATGCCCGGTCAGCGCGGCCTGGATCGCAATTTCGGCAGTTTCCAGGTCGCGGATTTCTCCTACCATTATTATATCCGGGTCCTGCCGTAAGATGGAGCGCAGGCCATTGGCAAAAGTCATGCCGGCCTGGGGGTTAATTTGCGATTGCCGGATTCCCGGCAAGCGGTATTCAACCGGGTCTTCTACCGTGATGATGTTTTTATCGGGAGAATTAATGGTGTTGAGCGCGGAGTATAATGTAGTGGTTTTTCCCGATCCGGTAGGCCCGGTAACCAAAAAGATGCCGTGCGGCGAGGCAATCAGCTTTTTGATAATTTCCAGGTGGTCAGCATAAAAACCCAGCTGTTCCAACCCCAGCAGGACACTGCTGGAATCCAAAATGCGCATGACGATGTTTTCTCCGTAAATGGTGGGAAAGCTGGACACGCGGAAATCAATACTGCCTTTTTCGGTTTTTAGCTGGAAACGTCCGTCCTGCGGGGTGCGCTTGAGCGCAATGTTCATGTCAGACATGATTTTTATGCGGGACAAGATGGCGGCCTGCAGGTGTTTGGGGATTGAAGCGGCATCGTGGAGTATGCCGTCAATCCGGTTGCGGATTTTTAGCGCCGTTTCTTCCGGTTCAACGTGGATATCGGAGGCGCGGTCTTTGATGGCATTGGAAATCATCACATTGACCAGCTTTATGATGGGGGCTTCTTCCGCCATGTCATGTAATTTAGATGGATCAATTTCTTCCGCCGCCTCAAAACTTACGGCTTCGGTGTCCAGGTCCTTGATCACTTCTTCAATTGTGCCGGTCAAAGGGGTACCGTAAAATTTGTTGATGGCGTTGATAATTTCTTCTTCGGTGGCAGTGGCGGGCTCCACATTGCAGCCGGTTTTCAAACGCAATTCGTCCAGGATAATAATGTCCAGGGGATCAGACATGGCAACCGACAAGGTTTTTCCGCTTTTTAAGATGGGGAGGATGTGATTTTTGCGAGCGACATTTTCCGGTAAGATGCTTAATAATTTAGGCGACAGGATTAAGTTTTCCAGGTTGGCGCGGGGGATGTTTAGCTCGGATTGGTAAACTGCAATCAGGTCTTTTTCTTTGACAAAGCCCAGCTTTACCAGGGATTTGCGGATGGGGCCCCCTGATTTTTTGCTTTCTTCCAGCGCTTTTTTTAGGTCATCCCGAGAGAGCAGGTTTTTTTCAATCAGGCTTTCTTCCAGGGATTTTTTTTCTTTCTTTAGCAAGGGTGGCCTGCCTTAGTTTACGTTTTCCACACTCAATTTTTCTTTGATTACCTCCAGCACGGCCTGGATATTAAAAGGTTTTTCAATAAAACCATCCAAGCCAAGCTGTAGAGCTTCTTTTAATATGGCGTCAACATCCGAACCCGTCACAAAAATTACCGGCAGGTCCGGCTTAAATTGCTTGACCTGCGCCAGAATTTCGATCCCGGACAGGTTTGGCATGGAAACATCGGTGATAACCAGGTTAAAACTGTCCTGCTTGATTTCGTCCAGCGCCAGCAATCCTTCGTTGCGGGTTTTTACTTCGTAGCCCTCACCTTCAAGGATTTGTTTCAAAATCCGACACATGGCCTCTTCGTCATCAATGATCATAATTTTTTTGGACAAGATAAACCTCCGCATTAAATTGACACCGGGGTTTTGATTACTATATAATTTTACTGAAAGCTTGTCAAGAAACACAAAAATTCATAAAATTGACAAGTACCAAGTAAAAATCCGTGATTTTTGTCTTTTTGTTTGTTTTGGGCGCAATGGTCGGCAGTTTCTTAAATGTTTGTATTTCCCGTTGGCCGCAAAACCAGTCAATTGTTTATCCACCCTCGCATTGTATGTCCTGCGGGCAGTCCCTGGGTGGGCAGGACTTGGTCCCAATCTTAAGTTACCTGTGGCTTCGGGGTAAATGCCGCAGTTGTGGAGTTAAGATCCCTTTCCGCTATTTGCTGGTGGAAATTTTGAGCGGCCTGATCTTTGCCGGCTTGTTTTTTTGGCTGCCGCATTTTCCGGTATATATTTTTACCCTGTTTTTTGTCCTTTTGCTGTTGGTCATTTTTTTTACGGATCTGGAAACCGAAACCATTCCCGACCAGGCGGTTTTTGGCGGGATAATTTTAGGCTTGGGATGGGCAATTTATCAAAAACAATTTGGGGCGGCCGTGGCGGCAGCGTTGCTCGGTTATGGCTTTTTCTTTGCCGTTGCCAAAATTGCGTATTGGTATTACAAAAAAGAAGCAGTAGGGGAAGGAGATTTTAAGCTGGCGGCCATGCTGGGGGCGGGGCTGGGTTGGCAGGGATTGTTTTTTGCTATTTTCACGGCTTATGTTTTGGGGGCGGCCGTTTCCATTTTTTTGGTGGGGTTAAAAATAAAAACGCTGAAAGACAATATTCCTTTTGGCCCTTTTTTGGCGGCGGGGGCCGTGCTGTTTTTATTTTTTGGAAACACGTTGCTGAGGTGGTATTTTGGCTAGAGTAAAAGTAAAAAACTGGTATAATTTTCTCCTTAACCCCGGCGTGATTGTTACGCTGTTGTTATTTTTTTATTTTGTTTTCCTGATCCGGAGCGATCTGGTACAATATTTTGGTCTGGTAGGTGAGAGAAAGTATTTAGAGGACAAACTGGTGGAAGCCGAACTGCAAAATCGGCGCTATCTGAAAGAATTGGCCCGCTTGGACCAGGATAGCTATATTGAAGAGCAGGCGCGCTTGCGGCTGGGGTTAATCAGGAAAGATGAAGTTGGGTATATGGTATATTAAGAAAGGAGTTGTAAAAAAATAAAATGCCGATCGACATTGGATCTGTGGTTGATGGGAAAGTGACGGGTGTAACCAAATTTGGCGCGTTTATAGAACTGCCGGAGGGGAAGGTTGGGCTGGTGCATATTTCTCAAGTGGCCAATACTTTTGTTAATGACATCAATCAATTTTTAAAAATCAGCGATGTGGTTAAGGTTAAAGTTTTGGGTGAACCTAAGCCCGGAAAGTATGACCTTTCAATAAAACAGGCGCAGCCCGCCGCCACCGGTGCGGCCGCGGCTGGTCCTGCATATGAGCCCCGCCCCCGCCGGAGCAGTCGGTCGGATATTGCGCCGGGGTCGTTTGAAGATAAGGTCACCCGGTTTTTAAAGCACAGCGAGGAAAAACTTTCGGATATCAAGAAAAACCTGCAGTACAAAACCGGTGAGCGTAAAAAAGGCACTCCTAAAAAATTTGGCTAATTTGCGGCTAATCTTTTAATTATTGGGCAAGTGGCGGAATGGTATACGCTGTGGACTTAAAATCCATTCTCCGTAAGGGGGTGAGGGTTCAAATCCCTCCTTGCCCAGTTAACTGATCCCCAAGCTTTCCATCTTGGTCGACAACACCCGCGGGGAGATTCCCAAAAGGTAAGACGACCGCTTGAGATCGTGGTTGGTTTTTTGCCAGATGGTTTTTAAGAGCCGGGTTTCAAAACTCTTTTGCATTTCATCGTAACTTAGGTCCGGCCCGTCTTTAATGCCCAGCGCGGCACCGCCCTCCAGCAGGATTTCGATCGGCAAGTCATGGACGTCGATCAGCTCCTTGGCAGCGTTTAAGACCAATAACTCGATCAGGGCGCGCAATTCCAGGACATTTCCCGGAAACGGATAAGCGGATAATGCATCCACGGCGGCGCTGGAAAGTCCGGTAATTTTTTTGTTGTACTTGGCCTTAAATTCTTCAATGAAAGCGTTGATGAATAAAGGGATGTCGGTACTGCGCAGAGAGAGGGGCGGTAGTTCGATCATTACTGTTCCGATTGCGGCCAACAGGGTTGAATCAAAGCGACCCTCCTCGCACCAACTTTTCAGGTCTGCCTCGGTGGTGGCAATGATCCGGCAGTTGAATTTGATGGGATGGGAGTAATCCTGCCGCAAAAAACTGCCCTTGGCTAAGGTTTGTGCCAGCTCCCCCTGGAAATCCAGCGGCAGGTTCTCGACATGGTTTATATATAGTATGCCGCCGGTGGCCTTTTCCAGCAACCCGGCTTGTTTTTCAAGGGAAACCGTGGAAGCGCCGGTGCTTTTCCCGAAAAAGAGCTCCCGGGATTTTTGGAGAGAGATATTTTTTGGGATGGTTTCCAGGGTCAGGGATTGGCGGTCGGGCGGGCTTTTCTTTAAGATCAGGCGGGCAATGGTTTCTTTTTCGGTGCCGGCGGGCCCTTGCAGGAGAATTGGCTGGTCGCCAGCCGCAATTTTTTCGATGTCGTTTTTGATTTTTCCGATAATTTCGCTTGATCCCAAAAGTGAGGGGGTCTCGAGGGTATATTCCGCTTCCTGACGGATGTTTTTGGCGGTGCGGGCAATGGCTTTTTTCTTTAAGGTGGTTTCCACCATTTTAAGAATTTGGTTAACGTCAAAGGGCTTGATCACATAGTCCACTGCTCCGCAGTTGATGGCTTCACCGGCTTTTTGCACTTCATTGACGGCGGTAACCATAATTACTTCAACCTGCGGATCGATTGCTTTGATGCGTTGGAGCGTTTCCAGCCCGTTGATGCCGGGCATGCGCACGTCTAAAAATATCAGTTCAATTTTTTCGTCTGCCAGTTTTTTGAGCGCGGATTCTCCCGTGGCGGCCAAATGAACGGTGTAGGGGCCATCGAGAATTAGCTTGAAGGATTCGCGGATGCTTAATTCGTCATCTACCACCAGGATGGAATTTTTTATGGCATTCATTTTGGTTATTTTGTGGCGTAGCGGTCTGCAATCATCAAGGCCGATTTGCGCAGGTCCCGGTCTTGCTGGATGCCGCGCACCAACGTTTTAATCATGGTTTTGGCTCCGGCCGACTTTACGAATGCGGCGCCAAATTCGGCGGCCAACGCCATCTGGACAATTTTTTGCAGGGTAGCGTTAATGGTGTCCTCGCATTTTAGCTCGTTAGTCAGGCCCTTTTCAAAGAGATCCATTTTGCTGGCCGATTTTGTTTTACGGCTTTCAACTTCGGGAGCGATTTCGCTGGGAACCAAAAAAGGCAGCGGCCGGGTTTTTCCGGGTAATGCGGGGTTAATTCTTCTGTAAAGTTCGGCTTCCATGATGAATACCTCCTTTATTCTTTGATCTTCAATCTATTATAAGCAACTTTCTTGCCAACCAAAAGTATAGAAGAAAAAGCTTGCTATTACAAGAAAAAATAAAACGGGAGGAAAAAACTGGCACAGGTTACTGTGCTCTGAAAAAGTTGGGTGCACAATTATTTGTGCAGCCGTTTTTCCAACGCCAAAAGAGTGTTACGATGGATTCCCAGCATTTTTGCGGCCCGGGTCTTGCTGCCGCCGGCTTTCGCCAGGACTTTTTCAATGAAGTTGGCTTCAAATTTTTGCGAGGCCTCTTTCAGCGACATTGAATAAAGGTCTTCTTTGCCGCCGTTTTCCAGGTGGGAAATTTCTTTTGGCAGTTGACTGGCGGCAATGACCGGCGCCTTGGAAAGGGCGGCCAGCCGCTCCATCAAGTTTTCCAGCTCCCGGACATTCCCCGGCCAGCTGTATTCCATCAGCTTTTCCATGGCTTCGGGGGCGAGCCCGGCGATTTTTTTGTTAAAGCTTAGATTAAAATTCTTCAAAAAATGGTCTACTAAAATCGGGATATCCATTTTACGTTCACGCAGAGCAGGCAAATTTACCGGGATGACATTTAAACGGAAAAACAGGTCTTCGCGAAAAGCTCCCCGGGAGACCATCTCTTTTAAGTTTTTGTTGGTGGCGGCAATGATGCGCACATCCACTGGAATTAATTTACTGCCGCCAACTCTTTCAACTTCTTTTTCTTGAATGGCGCGCAGCAGCTTGGCTTGCATCGGAAAGGGAAGCGCGCTGATCTCGTCTAAAAACAGGGTCCCGCCGGAAGCCAATTCAAATTTTCCAATACGCCGCTCAAAGGCCCCGGTAAACGCGCCCTTTTCGTGGCCGAACAATTCGGATTCGATCAGGTTTTCGGGGATCGCCGCGCAGTTTACGGCGACAAAAAGCGCGTCTTTCCTTGGCCCGCGGTTATGGATGGCGCGCGCCACCAGCTCTTTGCCGGTGCCGGATTCGCCGGTAATTAATACTGTGGAATTGGGGTTTTGCGCAATATCTGAAATCAGAGCAAAAATCTCTTGTATCTGCGGGCTGATACCGACAATTTTTTCAAATTCGGACTTGGCGTCCACCACCGATTTTAAGTAGCGGTTTTCTTTTTGCAGGCGGCGTTTGTCGAGAGGATTTTTTAAAAGGGACTTCAGCGCTTCAATGTCAAAAGGTTTGGTAACATAGTCGTAGGCGCCCTGTTTCATGGCCTCTACCGCGGTCTTGACCGCGGCCACCGCCGTGATCATGATGACTTCGATCGAATCATCAATGTCTTTAATGTTTTTTAGCACTTCGATGCCGTCAATTTCGGGCAGGCGCATATCCAGCAGGGTCAGATCCACGTTTTTGTTTTTTACAATTTCAATGGCCTCGCGCCCGGTTTTGGCCGTGATGACATGGTAATCATCTTGCAGAGTCAGCCGGATGGCATCCCGGATGCTTTTTTCATCGTCCACCACCAGGATGGTGTCCTGAATTGTGGGATTTTTTATGTTATTGGTTGCTTTTGTCATTTGGATTTGGGATTTTATTGATCCCTTTTCCTCTCTCTTTCGAAGAAGGTATCTCCAGCTGGCGCCGGTACTCGGCAATGGTGCGGCGGCTGGCAACTATTTTGTGTTCTGCCAGTTTTTGCCGGATTTTTTCGTCGCTGACATTTTCCGCTTGCGCGGCATTTTGGATTATTTCTTCGATCAATTCTTTTAGCCGCGTTTTGGGAACCCCCAGCCAGGACCGTTGGCACAAAAATTTTAGGTGAAAAATACCCTTGGGGGTTTGGATGTATTTTTCGGATAATGCCCGGCTCACCGTGGACGGGTGGATTCCCAATTCTTCGGCAATACTTTTTTGCAGCAGCGGCTTGACCCAGTTCCCGCCTTTTTGGAAAAAGAGCAACTGTTCATCCACCAGCTTGGCCGCAATTTTATTTTGGGTTTCTTGGCGTTTTTTGACGCCGTCAATCAACGCGCGCGCCTTTTCCAGTTTTTCCTTGAGGTAAGCGCGGGTTTTTTCGTCCGGGGGATGGGAAAGCATTTTTTCGTATTCCCGGCTGAGGGTTAGCTTGGGGCCGTATTTTTCTTCCAAGTTTATTACTTTTATCGTGTTGCCGCTTTGCAGTAGAGCAAAGGAGGGGACCAGGTGCCGTTCTTCGCCGCCAAATGCCGACCCCGGCCGCGGATTAAGGTTGCCCTTGATGAACGCGGCCACCTGCTTAACGCCTTCTTCGCGGATGTTTAAGGCGGCTGCGATTTTGGAAAAATTTGCCGCGGCCAAATCTTCCAGGTATTTTTCGATTATCGTTTCGATGATTTCCTGCAAGGCCGCATTTTCAAAATTATGCTCTGCCAGCTGAATTTGCAAACATTCTTTTAAATTGCGGGCACCCACGCCGTCGGGCTCAAAGGCCTGGATAATTTTCAAAACCTTGTCCACGGTGGGGCGCGAAACTTGCAGTTCTTTTTCGATTTGTTCGCGTACCGCGGGGTAATCCTGTAAATATCCGTC
>JBAZQH010000059.1:0-10410 GCA_041645285.1 Candidatus Margulisiibacteriota bacterium
TCGGCTACAAAACCGGCATCTTTCAGCATTTTTAACCCGTCATCGGCAATTTTGTCCGCGGCAAGAACTTTAAATGTCATAGTTTAATCTCCTTTTTACGCCAGCATCTCCAGCATCGCTTTGGGACCTTTGCCAATTTCAATTCCCTTGGCACCCATCTGGGTAAACAACAATTCCAGAGCGCCAATGGTGGCCACTAATTCAAGCTTATCCACATAGCCCAAATGCCCGATGCGGAAAATTTTGCCCTTCAAATCGCCCTGCCCCGGCGCCACTTCCACCCCAAATTTTCTGATTTCAGACCTGACTTTTTCGCCGTCAATGCCATCGGGAGGAATAATTGCCGTAACCGCGCAAGACGCACAGGCATCATCGGCCAATAATGTGCAACCCGCGGCCCTAACTCCCGCCCGCACCGCCTTGGTAACCATCATATGTCGCTCATATATTCCTTCCAACCCTTCTTCCTGGATCATTTTGATGGCCTCGTGCATGCCAAAAATGATGGACTCTGGAGGAGTAGTATAAGTTTGACCCTTATCGGCAAATTTCTTTTGCACCTTCGCGTCCCAATAAAACTTGGGAAGCTTTGAAACCTCACAAGCCGCCCAGGCACGCGCGCTCATGGACATGGCAGCAACTCCGGGAGGAACCATGAATGCCTTTTGCGACCCGCACAACACCACGTCCAATCCCCACTCATCCGCCGGCAAAGGTGAAGTTAAAAGCCCGGAAATAGAATCGACAATCATCAACGCTCCATGTTTGCGCACCACTTCAGAAATTCTCTTAATATCGTTCAACACGGCAGTGGAGGTTTCATTATGCTGGGCAAAGACGGCCTTGATTTCTTTATTTTTATCTGCGGCAAGCTTTGCATCTAATTCATCAATATTGATTGTTTTCCCCGGCGCTGAAGCTTTTACTTGGTCCACATTGGTCCCGTAGGCCTTATTGATTTTTACAAACCTTTCGCCAAATTCACCGGTATTACAAACAATAACTTTGTCGCCCGCGGATAAAGTATTGACTACCGCCGCCTCCATGACACCGGTGCCGGAACACGGCCAAACCATCAAATCATTTTTGGTCTGGTAACACCATTTCAACCCTTCAATCACTTCACCTAAAATTTTAGAGAAGACCGGCCCGCGGTGGCCCAGCATATCGTGAGTCATCGCCGCCAAAATACGGGTGGGGACGGGCGTGGGGCCGGGGATCATCAGGAACTGTTTTAGTGGTTTTTTGTCAGACATTTTTTGGATCCTCCTAAAAAGCTAATTCGGAACCGATATTATACCATAGGGGAAAATATGAGCAAAACAAAAAATCAACTCAGCTTCCGCGGGACCAATCCACTTCCACGTATTTATTGCCGGACTTAAACTTAAAGTCAGTGTCGCCTTTAAAGGCGCGCTGCAGCACGTGGCCCAACCTCATGGCCAGGGTTTCGGACGTGGTTTCAACGTGCAACCCGCCGTTTACCTTATCAATTTTCATGAGACGCTCCAGAGGATTTTTTTGCTCGGCGCGCCGCTCTTCCGATTTAATCAGATGCACCACGTCTTCAAAATGTTCGGCCAGAAAATCTCCCCGGATGTTCACGATCCCCAGCGGATAATTATCTTTAATTTTATGGCAGGCCGGGCAAAGATGGCGCTTCGCGCCTTTATCCTTCAACAGCAGTTTTGCCTGCGGATCATCACGGTGCCAGCGCTTTTTTTGGTAGATTAACTTGCAGGTCGGGCAAACCGCCGGCTCCACCCCACCCTGGTATTCGGCGTAGGGATCCTTCAGACGCTTGCTAAGTTGGGTATAGTGCTCGTGAAATATACCTTTGGCTGAACCAGTTTGATGCCTTGCCATAATATAAACCTCCAAAAAAGATTAACGTTTGGAGTATTGGAAGCGCTTGCGGGCGCGCTTACGTCCGTATTTTTTGCGCTCTTTGGCTCTCGGATCGCGCGTCAGCAACCCTTCCACTTTCAGTTTTTTACGGAAATCCGGGTTCAAGGTTAACAGGGCGCGGGCAATCCCGTGGGACAGAGCGCCAATCTGGCTGGCAACTCCCCCTCCCAAAATTTTAGCAAAAACATCGTAGGCGCTTTGCGTATTGGTAACAATCAAAGGCCGGCGCGCCGCCACTTCCAAAACAAACCGCCCCGCCGCATAATCCGGCAGATCTCGGCCGTTGATGCTAAATTTACCTTGTCCCGGCCTCAACCAGACCCGGGCAATCGCGGTTTTCCGCCGGCCCGTACCATAATAAAATACGCCCTCCGGCTTTACGGTTTTTTTCTCGTGATGCGGCTTCCGCGCCGGCTCGTGCGCAATCTGCGCGGCAGCGGAAAGATCGGCCAAAGCGCGGCTGGCTTGAGCCGCCGTATCGGCTCCGGACGGGTGCATCGCCATGCGGGCCGGGGCAAGCGCAGACTCGGAAGGTTTAGTAATTTCTACTGCCGCCGACGTTTCCACCGGCTCAACGATTTTTTTCTTTACCGCCGTCTTTTTTGCCGTCGGTGACTTCGGCGCGGCTTTTTTTTCTGACGGCGCTTTTCTGGTTTTCTTGATTTTCTTTTCTTCTTCAGCCATTTTATTACACCTCAATCTTTTCCGGTTTTTGTGCCGCAAAATGATGCGTCTCTCCGGCAACGACTTTTAACTTTTTTAACATAGCGCGTCCCAGTCTGCCCTTGGGCAGCATACCGGATACGGCAGAAGTTAAAATTCTGTCCGGATGTTTTTTTAGCACATCCTGGGCCAGCGCCAAGCGGTGCCCGCCCGGATAACCCGAATGCGAAAAATAAACTTTCTGACTCAATTTTTTCCCCGAAAGCTTGATTTTTTCGGCATTGACAATCAAAACATAATCCCCGCAATCAACGTGCGGAGTAAAAGTAACCTTGGTTTTGCCGCGTAAAATTGAAGCCGCCGCACAGGCTACCCGGCCCAGTATTTTATCGCTGGCGTCAATCAAGAACCATTTTTTATCTTTTAGCGCCGCCTCTTTTGTCAACAGATACGATTTCTGACTTTTTTGCATTTTTTTCTTAACCTCGCTTGCTTAATAATCAACCTTTACCAGGCATAAACCCTGCGCCGGAGCGCTGGGCCCCGCCCGGGCTCGATCCCGATCATTTAAAATTTGCCGAAATTGCTCGTTGGACAGCTTTTTCTGTCCTACTTTAACCAGTGTTCCCACTATCCCCCGCACCATCCCGTGCGCATAAGCATTGGCTTTAAAAGTAATGGAAATCAATTTTACTTTTAAAACCCTTGGGATAACTGCTTTTACCCCAATAAAAACGGGAACCGATTGCGTACCAATCGAAACCCTTTGTACGCCCCGGACAAAACTTTTTTCCGCTGCATTTCCTTTAGAAAACGCAAAAAAGTCGTGCCGACCCAATAATGACCGCGCTGCCCTACGCATGGCCGCAATGTCCAAGGGATGGCGCAAATGCCAGACCAAATGCCGCAAATATAAAGGGACATAATCTCCGGTCAACAAATTGTATACATACGTCCGACTACGTGCCGAATAACGCGCGCTAAATTTTGCCCCAACTTTTTGGCAGTTTAAGATCCGAATTTCCGGCGGCAGGTTAGCATTCAGGGCCGAAACTAGTTTTTGGGGGGATAAATTTGTTTTAAGTTTAAAATTTATCACCTGGCCCGCCGCCTGCACCCCGGCATCGGTCCGACCCGCGGGGGTCACCCGGACACCTTTGCCGCTCACTCGCTTAATTGCTTTTTCAAGTTCCCCTTGTACCGTGACAACATCATTCTGGATGCCAAACCCCGCAAACCCACTCCCCAGATAAGCCACTTTGGCTTTAAAATTTTGCATTAAACGCTACATCAACTCAAGCATCACCAGAGTAGCCCCGTCTCCCCGCCGCGAGCCAATCCGAACCATACGGGTAAACCCGCTGGTCCGGCCTTCAAACCGGGACAAACTTTTTTCGCAAATGGTTTTGACCAAAGTGCGGTTTTTTACGTACCGGTACAGCCGGCGCTTGGCGGCTACGGTACCCTGGCGCGCCAAAATCACAAACCGGTCAGCCAAACGGCGGGTTTCTTTTGCCCGCGCCAAAGTGGTCCGGATTTTGTCATTTTTAAACAGGGCCACCGTCAAATCTGAAAGCATTTGCATGCGCTGGTCAGTCGGGCGGTTTAATTTACGGTATTGATTTGAATGTCTCACTTACCACTACTCCTTTAAGGGTTGATTTTCCGCCTGGACCAGGTTGATTTTATATTCGGCCAATTTTTCCCTTACCTCGTTCAAGCTTTTCAGGCCAAAATTCTTGAAATTCATCATTTCTTCTTCGGAATATTTTACCAACTCGGCCACCGTCTTGATGCCGGCATTTTTCAGGCAGTTGTAGGAACGGGCCGACAACTCCAGGTCTTCAATGGTCATATCCATCACCGACTCGGCCTTTTCTTCCGCACCCTTAATGGGAATGCCCAGCACTTCCGATTTTTGCCCCAGGTGTACAAACATATCCACGTGTCGCGCCAGGATTTTGGCGCTTTCTTTTACCGCTTCGTCGGGGGAAATTGACCCGTTGGTCCAAACCTGCAAAATCAATTTATCATAATTGATTTCCTGTCCGACCCGGACCTCTTCCACTGCAATATTAACTTTCAAGACCGGGGTAAAAATTGCGTCCGTCGGAATATGGCCCGCCCCCAGGATGGTCTTTTTATTTCTCTCGGCCGGGGTAAAACCCTTGCCTTTTTCTACCACCATTTCCATTTTCAATTTGGCCTTGGCATCCAGCGTGCAAATCTTCTTGTCGGAGTTGATAATTTCAATCTCGGCGTCGTGTTTGATTTGCCCCGCCAAAACCTCACCCTCCCCCTTGGCCTCCAGGGTAACCACCTTGGGCTGGTCAGAGTGGGATTTGATCACAAGTTCCTTGATGTTTAAAATCATTTCCAAAACATCTTCGGAAACGCCGGCCATAGTTGAAAATTCGTGCGGAACCCCCTCAATTTTGAGAGAAGTAATGGCCGCCCCCGGCAAAGAAGACAGCAAAACCCGGCGCAGGGCATTGCCCAGCGTGGCCCCAAATCCCCGCTCCAGCGGTTCAACAATAAAACGGCCTTCCTGCGGTGAAACTTCCTCAAACTTAACCCACGGCTTTTCTCCAATCATCACCATATTACTTTCCTCCTATCTTGAATAAAACTCAACAATTAAATTTTCGGCAACATTAACGCCGATTTGCTCACGCGACGGCAGCGACAAAATTTTTCCTTCAAACTTTTCGGCATTGAAACTTAACCATGAAGGAACGGTTTTTTCGGCAATTTTGGGACAAATTTTATTTAAATTTTCCCGGGCAGAATCTTTAACCGAAACCTGATCCCCTTCTTTGGCCTGGTACGACGGGATATCAACCCGGCGGCCTTTAACCCGAATATGCCCGTGGCGCACAAATTGCCGGGCCGCAGAACGGGAGGGCAAAATTCCCATCCGATAAACCACATTGTCCAGACGGCACTCAAGCAGCCGTAAAAAATTTTCTCCGGTGGCGCCTGCCATGCAAGAAGCACGATCAAAATAATTGCGCAGCTGGCGTTCGCTGACTCCATAAATGCGCTGGATTTTTTGCTTTTCCCGCAAGCGGATAGCATACTCAGAAGGTTTGGAGCGCGCCTGCCCGTGCTGGCCCGGCGCGTAAGCGCGGCGGGAAAACGGGCATTTTTCGGTATCACATTTATCGCCGCGCAAAAAGAGCTTATCCCCTTCGCGCCGGCACAATTTGCATTTTGCCTTGCGGTATCTTGCCATTAGACCCTCCTCCTCTTTGGCGGCCGGCAGCCATTATGCGGAATGGGCGTAACATCTTTGATCGAAATTATTTCCAATCCTGCCGCCTGCAGTGCCCGAATAGCGGTTTCCCGGCCGGAACCGGGCCCTTTAACTAATACATCAATTTGCCGCACGCCCAATTCAACCGCGCGCCGGGCCGCGGATTCAGCTGCCGACTGTGCCGCAAACGGAGTCCCTTTTTTAGTTCCCTTGAATCCTACCGCCCCAGCCGAAGACCAGGCCACCGCCTCGCCTTTTTCGTCGGTAATGGTCACAATTGTATTATTAAACGTTGATTGGATATGCGCCACGCCGTGGGCGGCAACTTTTTTCTTTTTCTTTTTTACTTTGACAACCTTCTCTTCTGCCATTTTCAGCTCCTTTTGCTTGTACTCTGGTTTACGTCTTGTCTAGTTTCCTTCTGCCCGACCCAACCGTACGCCGTTTACCTCTCTTGGTGCGCGCGTTAGTGCGGGTCCGCTGTCCTCGGGCCGGCAATCCCTTGCGGTGCCGGCTGCCGCGGTAAGTGCCAATATCAATCAAACGTTTAATGTTTTGCGTTATTTCCTTGCGCAGGTCCCCCTCAACTTTATAGGGGCGCAGGGCCTCGCGGATAGACGCAATTTGCGCTTCAGTTAAGTCCTTGACTTTGACCGAAGTGTCAACTCCCGCCGCATCCAAAATTGTATGCGCTAAAGGATGCCCGATCCCGTAAATATAGGTGAGGGCAATTTCAATCCTTTTTTGCATGGGCAAATCTACGCCTGCAATACGTGCCACAAAAAAGCTCCTTTCTTGCTAACCTTGCCTTTGTTTATGCTTTGGATTGGAACAAATAACGCGCAAGACCCCGGCTCTACGGATAATCTTGCACTTTTCACATATTTTTTTTACCGACGATCTAACCTTCATCTTAATCTTCCCCTTATTACTTAGCTATTTCATCCGATAAATAATCCGCCCGCGGGTCAAATCATAAGGCGAAAGCTCAACTTTAACCTTATCCCCGCGCAAAATGCGGATAAAATTTTTACGGATTTTTCCGGAAACATGGCTTAATATCTCTTGGCCGGTTTCCAGCTTAACCTTAAAAATTGCATTCGGCAGCGCATCCACCACTTCGCCTTCCAGCTCAATTACATCTTTATCTTTTACCATACACTCTCACCTAATTTAATAACGTCAAAATTTCCGGGCCCTGCTCTGCAATCAACACCGTATGTTCAAAATGGGCGGATAAGCTGCGGTCTTTGGTAACCACCGTCCAACCATCCGATAAAGTTTCGATCGCATATCCTCCCATGTTCAACATTGGCTCAATGGCCAAAACCATGCCGGCTTGCAATTTGGGCCCCTGTCCCGGCCGGCCAAAATTGGGCACCAGCGGATCCTCGTGCAACTCAGCTCCCACCCCGTGGCCAAAAAGTTCCCTGACCACAGAGTAACCAAAACGCACCGCATGCTGCTCTATGGCATGCGAAATATCTCCCAGATGATTGCCGCACCGCGCCTGGGCAATTGCCAAATTAAGCGCCTGCTTAGTCACCCGGAGCAGCTTTTCAACTTTTTTATCAACTCGCCCAACCGGAAAAGTGGCCGCGGCATCACCATAAAAGCCCGCCACCCTAGCACCTACATCCACCCCAATAATATCCCCTTCAAGCAAAACCCGATCCGTTGGGATGCCGTGCACAATTTCATGGTTGACCGACAAACAAGTTGCATGCCGGTAACCCCGGTAACCCTTAAAAGCCGAAATCGCACCCATTTCTTCAATTAATTTTTCCGCGATACGGTCCAGCTCCAAGGTAGTAATCCCGGGAACCACGCTGCTCTTCATTACCCTTAAAACTTCGGCCACAACCGCACAAGCTTTACGCATGTGCTGCAGCTCTTTTTCGGTCTTTAGGGTAATCATTTTATCCCGAGTGCTTTTTTTATCGAATCAAAAATCTCATCCACATTCCGGGATCCGTCAATTTCTTTCAACAAACCCTGCTGCCGGTAAAATGCAACCAGCGGCTCGGTTTGCTCGCAATAAACATTAAAGCGTGTCCGGATTACTTCCGGAACGTCATCTTTTCTTAAAACCAGCACTTGGCCGCAACAGTCACAGATACCTTCTTTTTTGGGCGGCGCAAATTTTACATGATAAACTGCCCCGCAATTTTTACAGCTTCTCCTGCCGGACAAACGCTCAATAATGCTCTCTATCGGCACTTCAATGTACAAAACCGCATCAAGCGTATAACTCAACTTCCGCAAGATATTCTGCAGGGCCTCGGCCTGGGCTAAATTGCGAGGATATCCATCCAGCAAAAAGCCCTCTTTGCAATCGGCCTGCGCTAAGCGCGCATTGGTTAATGCAATGGAAATTTCATCCGGCACCAGTTTTCCGGCAGCCATAAATTCTGCCGCCGCATTCCCCGCTGCCGTTTTCGCTGCCACTGCTTCCCTTAAAAGATCCCCGACCGAAATATGCACAACGTTCAAACATTCCTGCAATTTTTTGGCCTGGGTCCCTTTGCCCGAACCCGGCGGCCCCAGTAAAACGATTTTTGTCATAGGTTTACGCCAACAACCCTTCGTACTGCCGGGTAACCAGATGGGTTTCGATTTGGCGCACCAAATCCAAGACCACCCCCACTACAATCAAAAAGGCCGTGCCGCCCAACCCCTGGAAACTGTTGATGTGGGTAAGACCTTCAACTATGGTAGGCACAATTGCCACCAGCGCCAAAAAAACCGCCCCCACCAATGTTAAGCGCGTAATAATGTATTCAAAATAATCGGCAGTCGGCTTGCCGGGACGAATCCCCATTACAAAACCGCCGTATTTTTTTATGTTTTCGGCCATCTCGTTTGGGTTAAAAGTAATGGCCGTATAAAAATACGTAAAGAAAAAAATCAACAGGAAAAACAAAATTATATAAAACCCTCCACCGGGAGATATGGCCGCGGCAACTTTTTGCACAAAGGACACGGGCACAAACTGCGCGACGGTTGCCGGAAACAACAGGACCGACGAAGCAAAGATAATCGGGATGACCCCGCCCTGGTTAATTCGCAATGGAATATAAGTGCTCTGGCCGCCGTACATTTTTCTCCCTACAATTTTTTTTGCATATTGAACCTGGATCCGGCGCTGTCCTTCCTGGATCACCACAATCGCCACGATCATCGCCAAAAAAGACAACAGCAAAATTGCCACTCCAATTAAGCTGGCACCGCCCTTGACCAAAGTAAAGGTACTGCCAATATATGACGGGAGCCGCGATACAATCCCGACAAAAATCAAAAGTGAAGCCCCGTTGCCGATCCCACGCTCGGTGATTAATTCGCCCAGCCACATGACCAGCACCGCTCCGGCGGTTAACGATGTAACTGCACCAATTAAAAATAATGGAAAACTATAACCCGGCTGTAAAATCCCCCGGAACCAAAAAGACATCCCGATGGCTTGGAAGGCGGCCAGTGCCACCGTCAAGTAACGCGTGTACTGGGAAATTTGTTTCCGGCCGGAGTCCCCTTCTTTTGACAATTCTTCAAGCTGTGGAATGACTACGGTCAAAAGCTGCATGATAATTGAAGCATTGATGTACGGCACCACTCCCATGGCAAACACCGAAAACCGCATCAGGGCCCCGCCGGTAAACAGATCCAAAAAACCCAAAAGGTTGCCCTGGCCAAACAGCGCCGCCAGCTTCCCGGCATCGATCCCCGCTACCGGCACGTGCCCGCCAAAACGGAAGAGGACCAGCATGCCGATGGTAAATAAAATGCGCTTGCGTAAGTCCGGGATATTGAATATGCCGCCGATCATGCCTGCCATACTGTACAACTGCCTCCCGCTTTTTCGATTTTTTCTTTGGCACGGGCGCTAAATTTATGCGCCAAAACCTTGACTGCTTTTGTAATTTCGCCGTCGCCTAAAATCTTAATTTTATCAGAAGCCGCCGCCCACCCTTTTTTTACTAATATTTCAGGCGTAACTTCAGCGCCAATTTCATTTAATTGCGATACATTAAAAACCTGGTAGCTGGTTTTAAACCGCAAATTTTTAAATCCGTGCTCTTTGGGCAAGCGGCGATACAGCGGCGTTTGCCCGCCCTCAAAACCCGGACGAGTGCCTCCGCCGGTGCGCGAATTTTGCCCTTTATGTCCCCTGCCGCAGGTTTTACCTAAAGTTGATCCCGGTCCCCGGCCTACTCTTTTTGGCTTTTGTCTGGAACCGGCCGCCGGTTTTAAATTATTTAACTTAAACATCCCCAAAAACTCCTACGCGGACAGCGCCGCGTCTTCCTCTCCCACAAATTTAATTTTAAGTTCAATGCCGCGCCGCAACGATTCGATTTTGACATCTTTTAACTTAGACAGCCCATCAATGGTAGCCCGGGCAATATTGACCGCATTGGAAGAGCCGATGGACTTGGCCACCACATCTTTGATCCCGCCCAGCTCCAGTATGATGCGCACCGCCCCACCCGCAATAACCCCGGTACCCCTGGGAGCCGGTTTTAAAACCACCGAGCTGGCCCCAAACTTGCCCACCATAGGATGCGGCAGGGTTGTTCCCACCATTT
>JBAZQH010000060.1:0-10404 GCA_041645285.1 Candidatus Margulisiibacteriota bacterium
CAGAATCGTTGCGTCCAACTGGAGTACCCGTAACAGGACTGCCATGGAAGCAGCCAAAAATAGACTCTATAGGTGCGGATTACAAAATGCCTTGTTTTGTTGCTGGATGTACAAATCCGTCAATCATGCTGGTTAGGGGTAATTTTGTACTTGGCTCACAAAGTCTGGCTAGCACGAGGCCAGAATTATTGCAATTGCAAACCCGATTTGCCGGTCATTTCCGCGAAGGAAGCACAAGGGTTGGGTTTACCTTTGTGAGCAACAGAAGTATTGATTTTGCGCAGGTAGTTGCCTGTCGCGAGCACCAGGGATGGATTAAAGTATTAAAAGCGATGGTTGAAAATTTTGGGGTTGAAAATTTTGGGAATGAACAGACAGCGATTGTAAACGGGGAAATGGCTTTACTGGCGGCAGCGGGTGTCTAATTTAACAACAATGGCTTTTTTAGTTGAATAACCCCCCTCTTCAATATATAATCTTGGCTATGCGCAAATTACTTTTGGTTGACGACGAGCCGGATGTAGTCAAATTCTTAAAACTGCGTTTTGAAAGCAAGGGTTATGCGGTGGTTACGGCGGGCAACGGGCCCCAGGCCCTGCAGGTTGCCGAAAGCGAATTGCCGGATGTAATTATTCTCGATATTTTGATGCCCGGCATGGACGGGTTTGAGGTTTGCGAGCACTTAAAAAACAAGGAAAAAACCGCAGATATTCCCGTGGTGATGTTGACGTGCCTGACGGATGAAAAATCAAAGACAAAAAGTAAAGAAGTTGGGGCAGCGGAGTTCATTTCCAAGCCGTTTGACTTTGTTAAGCTTGAAGGGGTAATCAACGACCATTTCAAGAAATTGGAAGAGGAAACGGGAAAGAAAAAGTAACTAAATCATCACCGGCGTATCAATCTTAGTGTGGCCTTCTCTAATTGCTTCAGTGACTGCCCAATCGCAGGTTTTTAGCGTAGCGCGGGGAATGCCTTTAGATAATTCATAAATTCTTTCAATCGCGCCTTCCGAAAATGGCTCCAGGTCGTGCCCGCCGGCATCGGCGATGCGTTTTTTGATCAGCTCTTTGGTCTCACCCAGGGTTAGTTCTTTAAGGATTACTTCGGCCACGATGCGGTCGTAAATTGGGGGAAATTCTTTTTTGAATTTTTCCGCAGTTTCGGGCAAGCCCGCAATGACAAAATTAATCTCATCCAAATCCCCCAGTGTGCGCAGCTGCCGCTCAATTTCCTGGTCAAATTCGTGGGCCTCATCCAAAAGCAGGATCAGCCCTTTCCTGGTTTTTTTGATATGGTCGCCGATATTGTAAATGGTCAATTCCTGATTTTTTTTGATTTTGAATTTTAAATGAACGGCAATCAATTTTAATAGGTCGCCAAATTGCTTGGGCGGGCGGGAAATGTATAAGGCATGCGCACCGTCCTGCAAATGCATTTCCAGCCATTTTAGCAATGTGGTTTTTCCTATCCCGATGGGCCCCATCACCAGGACGTGCCCGCTTTTGGCGTGGACTTTTTCAATGATCCATTTTACCTGGTCGGCATGTCCCGTAAACAGTTCGGGCAGGGCATTTAGGGTAAAGGGGTTCTTTTTCCAGTGGTGCTGTTTGTACCAGGACTTTTGCTTATCTGAAACATTGGCCCACACCTTCATCTTGGCGCCGCAGCGGAAACAAAATTCAGCCGTCGGCGGATTTTCGGCCTTGCAAATGGGGCAGATCAACTTGCTTCTGAGCCCGGTAACCAGCCGATGGGGTTTTAGTTTATAAATCAGGTAGCCGAGGAACAGAACTGCGGCCGCCCCGCCTAAAACTAGTAATATGTAAAACACGTATAATACGATTGACCCGATAATTTCTGCGGTATTCAGGGAACCGGCGGTTATTTCCCTGGTAGCGGTGCTCTCCATAGGTGTGGTGGTTGAGTGCGCGCGTACATTAGACGGCCTTTCAATATATTTAATGACGGTTTTTTCCACTGATTTGGCCGGGGGGGCGGGTTGGGGAATTTCGGTTGGGGTTGCTTGGGGAGCTGGCGTTGGTTCCACCGGAGGTTGTTTGGCCCCTAGTTCTGCCTGGATAGTTGAGTACAGCTGCCGCGCGCCGGAATGGGCTGGATCTAGTTCCAGCGCTTTTCTCAAATCGGCCAGCGCACCCTGTGGATTGCCCAATAAATATTTGGTGGAGGCCTGGTCAAAATAATCGTTGGCGGTTTGCGCAAAAGCCGCCACGCTTAGCAAAAGGATAAATATTATTGTTAATACAAATTTTTTATTCATTTGGATTTTGGATTGCTAGAGGCTACTCTTCCCGCCCTTGATTTTAATAATCAATTCCAGCTTTTGCATCAGTACTTTGGCTTCCGCATCGTTGGGAGAAATTTCCAGTGCCTTGCCCAGTTCGATTTTGGCCGCAGCGTAATCCTGCACGCTTAACAGGCGCAGCGCTTCTCCAAAGTGGACTTTAAATTCCTGGGCGGCTTTTTCGCGTTTGGCTTTTTGCATTTCCTCAAAGCATTTGTCGAGGTATTTTTGCGCCTCGACATTGTCCGGATTGATGGAAAGCACTTTGATAAATTCGGAAATGGCTTCGGAGTATTGTTTTTGGTCAAACAATTGTACGCCGCGATTTTGCAATTGTTTGATTTTTATGTCGCGGCCTACTACCGGTTCGCCAAAATCAAACGACAGGCAGACGCGGTGGGTGTTGCCTAAATTGCCGTAAGGGACAAAAGCATAATCCAGTTCAAAGTCGGCGGCCTTCAGCGAGACCCCTCCCATGACGTTAGATCCGGTATCGGTTAAGCTTTTGTATCCCAGTTGAATTGCCAGCATATTATTAAACCATTGCTCAAAGCCAAGATTGAGCCCGATTTTGTTTTGTTCTTCAGGGGCCTCAAGGTCTAAAGTAATGACTCCGTCTTGGGTCAGCTGATAAGCCGATCCGAATTTTAAAGTCATGGGGAGGTCGGCTTCGTCGTTGATAAATTTTATCTTGGAGCCGAGGTTTTGGAGGGTGGCGCCCAGGGTGAGTTTTTCGTACGGGGTCTTAAACAGCGCGCCAACATCAAAAGCAAAACCGGAAGCGCTGTAATCATCTAACTTTTGGGAGATGAATTTCAGGGTCAGGCCGGCGGAGACGTAGTCATTAATCATGTCTCCCCACGAAACCCCGGCGCATAAATCATAGGGGTAAATAGCGCTGGTGGGGGAGCCGCCACTGTCGTACCCCTGGATGCCGCCGTAATTGAAATAGTAAAGGTTGGCGCTCCAGGTCCCGTTGTTCTCTGTCGGAAAAAGGTAGCTGACGGTTTGGTAAGTCATGTCTACCAGCCAGTTGGTTTGCTGCAGGGACAGTTTTTGCTGGTTGATTACGCCCAATAACCCCGGGTTCCAGTAAGCCGCGGTGGCATCCGACAAAACGTAGGCGGTGACGGCGTCGGCCATGGCGGGGCCGCGGGCGCCGGGCCCGATTTTTAAAAAAGTGGCGGCAGATTGGCCGGGAGTATCGGCAAAAGTGGAAGCAGGGATTAAATGCAAAGCTAAAAATGCAAAAAGAAAAATTATGAGGCAAGATTTTGAAGTAATGAATTTTAAGCCACAATTTTTCATTTTAAATTCTAAATTTTTCATTATATTACTACCTCAAAATAATTAACTTCCCGGTTTTTTTCTCACTGCCGCTTTCAATTAAGTACAGGTAAACGCCGGCCGCGGCATTTCCGCCAAAATCTGTGACTCCGTTCCAAGTGGTTTCGCCGGATCCACCGGTAATGCTAATGGTTTTAGCCAGTTCCCCGCGGGGATTAAAAATCCGGATGGTGCAGTTTGCGGACAAGTTTGTGAAAGTTACGCAAGTGATGCCGGCGTTAAAATTGGCCGGATTGGGATAGGCGTAAGCGGAGGCCAGGTCTGTAGCGGCAGTTAGAGGAACCACGTTTTGGGCCAGGTAATCATGGGTCAAAGCCGGACTCAAGTTTAATAAAGTTAGCAAAATAATTAAAGTTATTAATGAATGTATTCGCATGTTTGGAATTTGGTTATTGATTAGTGTTTGGTTATTGTTTCTTGTGTCTTGATTATTCATTATACCCACATTCCTTTTAAATTTCTAACGAATAATAATCAGTTTTCCTAATTTTTTATCCGTTGCGCTTTCGATTAAATATATGTAAACTCCGCTGGCGCAATTTCCGCCAAAATCAGTTTTGGCGTCCCAGGTGGCGCTGCCGCTGCTACTGGAAACCGTAATGGTTTTTAGTAAATTTCCGGCAATCGTATAAATCTTGATGGTGCAAATTGACGGCAGGTTGGTAAAAGTGATAACCGTATGGCCGGCGGATGGCTTGAAGGGCACCGGGTAAGCGTAAGCATTGGAGGGGTCGGTGGTTGGGGTAGCCATCAATACATAAGTGCCCAGCCGCGGCGCGGAGGCGTAGATGTATTGACTCTGGGTATTGACGGTTGAAGTTGGCACCCTGACCCACAGGGAACTGGTTTCATTTAGGTGGTAAATCAACAGGTCGCTGGCCTTAACTTGCGGTGATGTGCTGTCTACGTATCCATCGCTGTCAGCATCGGAATAATACATCCGCAGGGTGACATTTTTGCTTAAATCCGAAATTATTTCTGCGCTGGCTGAATAAGCCAGCGTTTCGGTAATGGAGGTTTCAATCGGGTAATGGTATGGATTGCCTTCGGCAATCACTTTTGCGTTGGCAGTGGTGATGTGGGCGGGATTAACCTGTACGGGTGAATGTACCGGGTCGCGGTTAATTTTGAAATAGCCGTTTTGCGGCAGAGTTCCGGCGGGAGAAACAATCCAGACCAGGCCGTCGGTGCTGATGGTGGTATTGGACTCGGCAGATGAGCAAATGGTAGTGAAATTGACGGAGATCGGGTTGGAAATAACCGTGCCTACCAGGTTGGCCGCGGCCGCGCCGATGCTAAAATTATAAGTGTAACCGTATTGCAGGGATTCATCCGGCACAAATGACAGGATTTTGGTGACAGTATTATAAACGGCCTCGCCGGTCACGGCGATTGAAATTGTGTTGCCGTCACGGTCGCGCACCGCGGTAAAGGCAGTTGCAAATTCAACCGTTTCGCGGAGCATTTTTTCAGAGAAGGCGGCGTTGATTACCGGCATAATATCTACGCCGATGGCGTCGGCGGAAGGAGTGTAGCTGGTGATTTCCGGAGTGGAGTTGTTGCTGGGTTGCACTCCTGCGCTTAAATTACTTTCACTGGAGGATTGGTGGGAGGTGTCGCTGGTATTTCTGGATTTGGTCCGGAAGGTATAATTTCTGACCGGTGACTCAAGCCCAACCACAGAAATTGTGCCGCTGGTTCCCCAACTTCCCAGCTCTTGCCAAACGGCAACGTCGCCCAAAAATCCGTTGGCCTGCACGTATTGCCCGCCGCTTTCCCCTTCGTGGGTGGCATAAATTGCATATTCCAGCCCGCTGGTTTCCGCCGTGGCTTTGCGCACAGTGATATCCGCGCTTAAATCGCTTGGGTTGGCGGCAGTGGGAACCAGCGGGGCATAGGGCTTGACGTATTTATACAGCGTAGCAGGCGACAGATTTTCGTTGTTGCCCTGGTTTCCAAAAGTATCGGTTTCAACAATTTTCATTTTGGAAACGTAGTCATTTCCGTCCAGGGTTGTAATGCTTACTTCACACGTAGCTGGGCTGGCGGTTCCCCCTTCGCCGCTGGTTGAGCCGGAATAATCCAGACCGTTGATTGCAGCATAAAAGACGTTGGTAGACGGGTTGATTTCCGTAAATGTCCCGTACACCGAAGCCGCGGCCGCCCCGGCTTGCGGCTGTGCAACTACCTCTGCGGTTGCTAGTTTGGCAGGAGATAAATCATCCACCGCAAAGGCATCGGTGGTGGTAACCTGGGTGCTGGAATCTGTCCCATCATTGACCAGGAATCTTATTTTTGCATTGGTGCGATGGGCATTGTTGAATCCGGCGATGTCCGAATGCCGGGTATCAAAGGTAAACGAGTAGAGCGTTCCGGAAAAATCGGCTTCGGCAGAGAGCCGGGCGCCATGGTTATCGGGCCAGCTTCCGCCCAAGCTTTCGGATTGGTCGCCATTGATCGGGGTGTACCAGCGGCTGCCGTCGTCGATAGAGTACGCAAAACTTTCCAGGGAGCAAGTTTGCCGCTGTGCGTCTTTTACCCGGAAGTTAACGGTGATAATTCCTAAGCCGTCGGTACTTTGGGATACCTGGGCGGCCGGGATGTAATAGTTGTTGGAATAGCCGCCGATGGGCGGGGTGTTGGAGGCATTCCCGGAACTACTCCATGCACTGATGGTATTGCCGGAAGCATCATAAGGATTGCGTGATTTTACTTTGAAGTTGGCGACCGCGGGGCTGCTTAATCCGGTAACCGTAATGGTGCTCCAGTTAGTTGCAGTTTTCCATACCGGAGCATCACCCAGCGTTCCGCCGGTTTGTACATACTGACTGGTAGTAGCACAATAAATTGCGTACTCCACGGCGCTGGATTCATCTGCGTAAGGGTTGACCGCAACGTCAACGGTGGTTGCGGTGGCATTGTTTACCGTGGGGGTTAAGGGTGTATAGGGCTTGACGTACTTGTAAGTAGCTGAAGGTGAGGTGTTTTCGTTAGTGCCCACATTGCCGTAGGCGTCGGTTGCAATTATCCTGACTTTAGAAACATAGTCGGCGCCGTTTAAGGGCGAAGTTGCAACTTCACAGGTGGCGGGCGTGGCGGTGCCGCTCTCGCCGGTGGTAGTACTGCCATAATCATTGCCGCTAATTCCGACGTAAAAATGGTTGCGGGAAGGATTGATTTCGGTAAATGTTCCGTAAACATTGACGGTGGTGGCGCCGGCTTCAAGCGAGGCGGTTATGTTGGCAGAAGTTAAAGTTGCCGGAGCCAGGTTGTCAACGGTGAAGGCGGCGGTGGTGGTGGTTTGGGTGCTGGAGTCAGTTCCGTCATTGAGCAAAAACCGTAATTTTGCCGTGGTTGTGTAAGTGTTGGTCAAACCGGAAACATCGGCATGCTTTGTATTAAAAGTAAATGAATAAACGGTACCGGAAAAGTCAACCTCCGAGTTATATCTTGCGCCGTTGTTGTCGGGCCAGGTACCCGCCAGGGAGGCGGAAGCATCACCGTTTAGCGGTGTGGACCAGGTGGTGCCGTCAAGAGAATAAGCAAAGCTTTCGAGAGAGCAGGACTGTGATTGGGCATCCTTGGCGCGGAAACTGATAGTCATTGTCCCCGTGCCGTCGGTACTTTGCGAGACCCGTGTGGCAGCGATGTAATAATTGCTAGAGTAGCCGCCAATGGGCGGAATGTTGGAGGCATTGCCCGTCGGGCTCCAGTCACTTAAAGTGTTGTTGGAAGTATCGCTGGGGTTGCGCGACTTTACTTTAAAGCTGTGAGATAGAGGAGAAGAAAGCCCGGTAACGGTAATCGTGCCCCAGGCCGCTTTAGTTTGCCAGACGGCAGTGCTGTCCAGCGTGCCGCTGGTCTGAACATATTTAGAGACGTAGGTGTCGTAAATTGCGTACGTGACCGCGCTGGTTTCATCTGCATGGGAGTTGATGGCAACATCCACGGTGCTGGTGGTAGCGTTGTTTACAGTAGGGGTGAGTGGAGTGTAGGGCTTGACGTATTTGTAAGTAGAGGATGGAGACGTGTTTTCGTTGGTGCCGACATTGCCGTAAGTATCGGTGGCAACAATTTTAACTTTGGAGACATAATCATCGCCATTTAAGACGGCAACGGTTATTTCCTTTGTGGCAGGGGAGGCGGTCCCGGATTCACCGGAAGCGGCAGAGCCGTAACTGCCGCCGTTTAAGGCAACATAGAAAAGATTGGAAGCCGGGTTGATTTCGGTGAATGTTCCGTAAACTGAAACCACCGTGGCGCCGGATTGCGGCTGTGTGGTTGGCTCGGCGGTGATCAAGGTTGCCGGGATCAGGTTATCAACAGCGATGGCGGCGGTGGTGGTGACTTGGGTGCTGGCATCCACCCCGTCTTGCAAAAGGAAACGGACCTTGGCGCCGGTTGCGTGACTATTGGTGAAACCGGAAACATCGGCATGCTTGGTGTTGAAAGTAAACGAATAAACGGTGCCGGAAAAATCGGTTGCCGAATTATATCTTGAGCCGTTGTTGTCGGGCCAAGTGCCCGCCAGCGAGGCCGAAGCATCCCGGTGGGTTGGGGCAGACCAGGTCGTTCCGTCGGTTGAATATTCAAATCCCTCAAGAGAGCAGGTGCGCACTTGCGCATCTTTAGCGCGAAAACTGATAGTTAGGATGCCGGAGCCATTGGTACTTTGTGATACCTGGGCTGACGGAATGTAATAATTGCTGGAGTAGCCGCCGATGGGTGGAGTATTGGAGGCGTTGGCCGTCGGGCCCCAGTTGCTTAAGGTGTTGCCGGAAGCATCGTTTGGATTTTTGGCCCTTACTTTGAAGTTGGTAGTGAGTGGAGCAGATAATCCAGTAACGGTTACCGTCCCCCAAGTGGCGGCGGTTTGCCAGACCGGGCTATCCCCCAGCGTGCCGCTGGCTTGTACGTACTGACTGGTGGTAACACAGTAAATTGCGTACGTGACAGTACTGGCTTCATCTGCGTAAGGATTGACCGCAACGTCAACGGTGGTAGCCGTGGCATTGTTTACCGAAGGGGTTAAGGGCGTATAGGGCTTGACGTATTTGTATGTAGTGGAAGGAGACGTGTTTTCGTTGGTGCCCACGTTGCCAAAGGTATCGGTTTCAACCAGTTTAACTTTGGAAATATAATCGTCGCCGTTGAGTGTGGTAACGGTAACGGCTTGAGTGGCGGGCGCGGCGGTGCCGGACTCTCCCGCAATCCCGCTGCCGTAATTTTCACCATTTACTGCGGCGTAAAAAACATTGGTGGAAGGATTGATTTCAGTAAAGGTGCCATAAACCGAAACGTTAGTAGCGCCGGCTTCGGGAGTTTGCGTCAGATTTGCGGTGGCTAATGTAGCCGGGGCCAAATTATCCAGCGTAAAACTTTCAGCCGTGGTGGCCTGGGTACTGTTATTGGCCCCATCGTTTAACCAAAACCGGACGCGTGCGGTGGTGAGGTATGCGTTGTTGAATCCGGCCAGGTCGGCGTGCTGGGTATTAATTGTGAACGAGTATACTGTTCCGGAAAAATCGGTTGCCGAATTGTAGCGTGCGCCGCTGTTATCGGGCCAGGAGCCGGAAAGTGCGGTCGAAGCATCGCCGTTTGTAGGCGCGCTCCAGCTTGAACCGCCGTTGGTGCTGTAGGCAAAAATTTCTAGTGAGCAGGTAAGCGTCCGCGCGGATTTGGCCCTGAAGTGAACGGTAACCGTACCGGACCCGTCAGTAGCTTGTGAAACTTGTGCCGCAGGAATAGTGTAATCGGAGGTGTAGCCGCCAATGGGTGGAGAGTTTGCGGCATGTCCGGCCGCGCTCCAGCCGCTAAAGGTATTTAAAGCCGGATTACTTGGGTTCCGGGAAATTACCTTGAAATCGTTCAGTGAATTGGTCAGACCCGTAATGGTAACCGTTCCCCAACTGCTGGTGGTTTTCCAGTAAGCGCTGGCGCCAAGCGTACCGTTGCTTTGCACGTATTTACTTTCGTTGTCATCAAAAATGGCATATTCCACAGCGCTGGTTTCACTGGCATGGGGATTGATGGTTAACTGGACCGTAGTGGCGGTGGCATTGCTTACAGTGGGCGCAAGCGGAGTGTAAGGTTTTACGTATATATATGTGTTGGAAGGAGAAGTGTTTTCGTTGGTGCCCACGTTGCCAAATGTATCGGTTTCAACAATTTGTATTTTTGAAATGTAGTCATTACCGTCTAATGTTGCAACCGTTACTTCCTGGGTTGCGGGAGCGGCGGTGCCGCTTCCTCCAGTGGTTCCGCTGCCGTAATTGCCGCCGTTGAGTGCGGCATAGAAAACATTGGTGGAGGGGTTGATTTCTGTAAATGTGCCGTAAACCCTGACGGTGGTGGCGCCGGCTTCCGGTGTGGTGGTGGTTTCTGCTGTGATCAGGCCGGCGGGGGACAGGTCGTCTACCGTGAAAGCATCGGTGGTGGTGGCCTGGGTGCTGGAATTTACTCCGTCATGCAAAACAAATCTTACTTTTGCGCCGGTTAAATATTGGCCGTTGAATTCGCTGATATCAGCGTGTTTAGTGTTAAAGGTAAATGAGTGTACCGTGCCGGAAAAATCAGTGGCAGATGAGAATCTGGCTCCGCCGTTATCCGGCCAGCCGCCGCCCAGCGCAGCGGACGCGTCTCCCGGCGTATACCAGGTGTTGCTGTCCGGGCTGTATTGAAAGCTTTCTAAAGAGCAGGTTTGAGCTTGGGCATCCTTGGCGCGGAAACTGATGGTCAAAGTCCCGGAGCCGTCG
>JBAZQH010000061.1:0-10250 GCA_041645285.1 Candidatus Margulisiibacteriota bacterium
ACGATTGTTATTTGCATTTGAAATATCGTTTTTGGGAAGCAAGTGAAAATGAGGGCTTGACCGCGCGGGTTGATTATAAATTTGATAATGGCAACCTTTACGAGGGCTTGGGCAGCGGGGATAATGATTTTTGGCTGATGCTGATTGGAACAAAAATGTTTGGACAAACTAAAACGCATTTTAACGTGGGTTATGTAAACGTAGGTTTCAACGCTGGCCGGGCAGAAAATGATTATTGGGCTTACTCTGCAGCGGTTGAGTATCCGGCCTGGGGAGAAAAGGGTGACTTGGTTGCGGAATATGTAGCGAATGCTTCTTTGTCGCCTTA
Source organism: Candidatus Margulisiibacteriota bacterium (assembly GCA_041645285.1). Classification (GTDB taxonomy): domain Bacteria; phylum Margulisbacteria; class WOR-1; order JAHJIW01; family JAHJIW01; genus JBAZQH01. The sequence goes on from JBAZQH010000061.1 coordinate 329, forward strand.
TCCAACCTTTGTTCTGTTGGGCGGACGCTATGAAATATTTCACAGCTTTAAGCTTGATGCCGGCTATAGCTTTGGCTCAAATGAAAATTCGATTAAAAATGCTTTAACTGCAGGGATCCATTGGGAATTTTAGCCTTCAGAAAAAATTGAATTAATTTATCTCCCGCGGAAATTTCTGCTATCATAAGGCCGTGCTAAATATTCATGCGACAAAAAAAAATGCCAAAACGCTGTTTACCTTGGCTATGGTGGGCTGCCTGGCGCTGGCGGCGCCCGCTTTTGCCGCGCGGCCACTGATCACCAATGATTTTTCCATTGTGTCTGAAGGCAAATATGAGCTTGAAGTTGGTTATATGGCTACAGAAAATCAGAATTGTTCCGTGGGTAACATCGACATGCTTTTAAAGCACGGGATTTTTAAAAATTTGGAGCTTAGTTTAGAAATACCCTATACCGTATCTGATTTGCCAGGAAGGATGGCGGGGTTCGATGATTTTTATTTACATGCCGAATATTGTTGTTGGACGTGGGGCGAGAATGAAGGATTGGCCGTGCGGGCGGATTATAAATTCAATAACGGTGATATCAGCCATGGGTTAAGCAGCGGCGATAATGATTATTGGCTAGGGTTGATTGTTTCACAAATGTTTGGCCACACCAAAACGCATTATAATCTGGGTTACGTGAATGAGGGGTATAACGCCGGGAGGCAGGAGGATGATTACGTAGCATATTCGGCGGCGCTGGAGTATCCGGCTTTTGGTAAAAAGGGAGATCTGGTAGCGGAGTTGGTGGGGAACACTTCATTAGCCTTGGCGCCTAATCCACTTTTTGTCCAGGTGGGCGGGCGTTATGTTTTGGTTGAGGGCTTCAAGCTGGATGCGGCGTACGGCATAGGATTGAACGACAATTCCATCAAAAATTCCTTCACGGCTGGGATGCACTGGGAATTATAGCCAGAAAAATGGAGACGATCGGGCTTGAACCGACAACCTCCTGAGTGCAAATCAGGTGCTCTTCCAATTGAGCTACGTCCCCAAGGTTTTTGAATTATAACAAACGCAGAGAGAACGGACAAATTATAATATTAGTCTGTGCGGGCAATTGCAATTTTTTTTCTTAATTGTTGGCGGTTGAATTATTAAGCGGTCCAAGCTAAAATCTAATTTAATATATCTGTGAGGAGATTAATAAATTGAAAAAACTATCATTTTTGGACCGGTTCCTGACCCTCTGGATATTTTTGGCGATGGGGACGGGCGTTGGCTTGGGATATTTATTGCCGGGAGTGGAAGCGTTTATCAACCGTTTTCAAATTGGCACCACCAATATCCCGATTGCCCTTGGCCTTATCTTGATGATGTACCCGCCTCTGGCAAAAGTAAAATATGAAGAATTAGGCGATGTTTTCCGGGACGTTAAAGTGTTGGGGTTATCTTTGGTACAAAACTGGATTATTGGCCCGGTTTTGATGTTTTTATTGGCGATCATCTTTTTGCCCGCCTATCCACAATACATGGTTGGCCTCATTTTGATCGGGATCGCGCGCTGTATTGCGATGGTGATTGTCTGGAACGATCTGGCGGAGGGTGATACCGAGTATGCCGCCGGTTTGGTAGCTTTTAACAGCATCTTTCAAATTTTGTTTTATTCTTTATACGCCTGGGTTTTTATTACGATTTTACCCGGCTGGTTCGGATTAAAAGGGGTAGTGGTTAATGTCACCATGTGGCAAATTGCGCAGAGTGTTTTGATTTATTTAGGTATTCCATTTTTTATGGGAATCCTTACCCGGTTTTCATTGTTAAAGGCGAAAGGCAAAGACTGGTACGAGACCAAATTTATCCCGTTGATTAGCCCGGTTACATTAATTTTCCTGCTCTTTACAATCGTGGTTATGTTCAGCATAAAAGGAAACCTCATTATCCAGATACCTTTGGATGTGGTTAGAATTGCCATTCCTCTCATAATTTATTTTCTAGTGATGTTTTTTGTCAGTTTCTTTATGAGCAAGGTGATGGGCGCCAATTATAAAAAATCGGCTACTTTGTCTTTTACCGCCGCCAGCAACAATTTTGAGCTGGCGATCGCCGTGGCAATCTCGGTTTTTGGGATTGGTTCCGGCCAGGCCTTTGCGGCGGTGATTGGCCCGTTGATTGAAGTGCCGGTAATGATCGGGCTGGTGAATGTGGTGCGGCGGTGGAAAGGTAACCAGTAATTTCTGCGGATTGTATTCCCCGTGATTTAATAATGGGCCCACGTGGACTCGAACCACGCACCTTACGCTTATCAGGCGTACGCTCTAACCAACTGAGCTATGAGCCCATACTGCTTTGCGGAAATCCAAAATCAGCATTATCAGGGAAATTGTATTTTATCAAAAGATGGGGGAGGGCGCAATTTTTTTGTTCCTTAAAAACTGAGCATCAGCCAATGATTTTTGCGCACGGGTCAATTAGCCGCGCGCTATGTCATCGGCATTAGTAATTTATACAAAAGACCTGGAGTTGGACAATTATTCCTGAAAACGACCATGCTCTTTCCAGTGCATTGCCGCGGGCGAATAAATCGCCGCTCAAAAAATAACTGCCGAAATAACTCCTTAGAAAGGAGGTGATCCAGCCACACCTTCCGGTACGGCTACCTTGTTACGCAATCGTGTCCCGCATTACTGCGAGGATTGGACTATATCTTCATCCCGATTTCCCGGGAGCTTACGTGTAGTCTCTACGGGGTTAGGAAGCTTGTATGCCATACATTGAACTTGGTCAACGTAAGGTTTAACAAGATTGTTGAATGGTTTTAAGCTTTTTGTGCTTATGTATATCCTTTTTCCGCGCTTATCGTTTTGTAAACTGGTTGATATTCCGTGCGCTGCTAAAATTTCTCTTAATTGCCCAAGGGCAACCAGCGAAAAATTGTTGGCGGAAATCCCAACCGTGTTATGAATCCGATATCCATCATCCATAAACCAGATTGCAATGCTTAAATTGCTGACCTTATTTAGGATTTTTGGATTAATGGATCGGTCTTTATCGTAAAAGATTGAATATAGATCAGAAAGCTTTGGATGCCCAACGGTCCCAAAACGAAACGATTTGTTTTTGGGGTTGCTTTGGGGAGGAGTGATGCATAACCTTTTTAATCTGCTAAATTTCCAATCGACGTATTCTTTGTGGGCTGTTTTTTGCTCCACTCTTAATCGACGGAATTTGCCGGATTTAGATAAGGTTCCATCTCCCAATAAACATCCAATAATGATTTCTTCTTCAACCTCATTAATGGTAAGACCTTTTATATTATCTGATAAGCGATTTCTAACCATCCTATCCTAACTTCCCTCGGTATTGCCCTCTCCGTGTAACCGAAGTAGGGGTTCACCGATACAGTTAGATTTTACTGCAGGATTACTCCTGCAGGAAGCCATATTTGACTTCACCCCAGTCACCAGTACCACCTTCACCTCAACAAGTTGGGGCTCTGGGTGTTCCTGGCTTCCATGGTGTGACGGGCGGTGTGTACAAGGCCCGAGAACGTATTCACCGCAGCGCTCTTATCTGCAGTTACTAGCGATTCCAGCTTCATGAGGGCGAATTGCAGCCCTCAATCCGAATTGAGGCACACTTTTTGAGATTTGCTCCACGTTACCGTCTTGCTTCCCTTTGTATGTGCCATTGTAGCACGTGTGTCGCCCTGGGCGTAAGGGCCATGATGACTTGACGTCGTCCCCACCTTCCTCCTCGTTATCCGAGGCAGTTTCGCTAGAGTGCTTCTCCAAAAAGGAGCTAGCAACTAGCAATGGGGGTTGCGCTCGTTGCGGGACTTAACCCAACATCTCACGACACGAGCTGACGACAGCCATGCAGCACCTGTCTCTTCGCTCCACAAAGTGGCACTCCCGGCTTTCACCGGGATTCGAAGGATGTCAAGCCCAGGTAAGGTTCTTCGCGTAGCATCGAATTGAACCACATGCTCCACCGCTTGTGCGGGCCCCCGTCAATTTCTTTGAGTTTTAATCTTGCGACCGTACTCCCCAGGCGGGTCATTTAACGCGTTAGCTTTGGCACAGAAGGGGTCGATACCTCCTACACCTAATGACCATAGTTTACGGCCAGGACTACCGGGGTATCTAATCCCGTTTGCTCCCCTGGCTTTCGCGTCTCAGCGTCAGAAATATCCCAGAAAGTCGCCTTCGCCACTGGTGTTCCTTCCAATATCTACGCATTTCACCGCTACACTGGAAGTTCCACTTTCCTCTGATACTCTCGAAGCCTAGCAGTATCCGATGCGAGTTCCCGGTTGAGCCGGGAGATTTAACATCGGACTTACCAAGCCGCCTACACGCTCTTTACGCCCAGTAATTCCGGACAACGCTTGGCCCCTACGTATTACCGCGGCTGCTGGCACGTAGTTAGCCGGGCCTTCCTCTGGGGGTACCGTCATTATCGTCCCCCCTAACAGTGCTTTACGTCCCGAAAGACTTCATCGCACACGCGGCGTCGCTCCGTCAGGCTTTCGCCCATTGCGGAAAATTCCTCACTGCTGCCTCCCGTAGGAGTCTGGACCGTGTCTCAGTTCCAGTGTGGCTGGCCATCCTCTCAGACCAGCTAACCGTCGTAGCCTTGGTGGGCCGTTACCCCGCCAACAAGCTGATAGTTCGCAAGCCCATCCTTAAGCGATTCTTACGTTTCGTTTGAGCCCAGAAAAATGCTTCCCCGGGATCACATCGGGTATTAGCCCTGATTTCTCAAGGTTATCTCCGTCTTAAGGGTAGGTTACTTACGTGTTACTCACCCGTCCGCCACTAGTGTATTGCTACACCCGTTTGACTTGCATGTGTTAAGCACGCCGCCAGCGTTCGTCCTGAGCCAGAATCAAACTCTCAGTTAGATTATTTGATTAGCTCTCAAAAATAAAAAAGATTAATTGACTGGTTTAATATATAAAAATTACCTAGATGCTCAGTTTTCAAAGAACAATCTAATCGCTAGAAAAGGATCAATGTGAATGTTTCACAATGCTCAAAAATGAAGGCGGAGACCAAACGAAAAAGTTCGCGAGGTGCGCAACAATTTAGTTTTTTTGCAATCTGCCTCCTCTCATTTGAGAGCGCGTGTAATTATACGTAATTGGGGTGAAATTTGTCAAGCGCATTTTTTGAGGTTTTTAAACCGGCGTATGCTATAATTTTGCCGCTAGAGGATGATTATGACTTTCAAAGAAGCGTTGCATTCCGGGAAATTTGTCATTACGGCTGAGGTTTGCCCGCCCAAGGGAACCAATGTCGAACCGCTGCTCCGTGAAGCCGAAATATTGCTGGGCAAAGTTGACGCCATCAACGTCACCGACAACCAGCGCGCCATGATGCGGCTTTCGGGCCTGGCTTTTTCGCGCCTTCTGCTGGAGCGCGGGCACGACCCTATTTTTCAGCTTGCCTGCCGCGACCGCAATTTACTGGCTTTGCAGTCCGATATTTTGGGTGCGGCGGCGCTCGGCATCAAAAATATCCTGGCGCTTTCCGGCGACTATCCATCCAAGGGTGACCATAAAAGCGCGCGGCCGGTATATGACCTGGATTCCGTACAGCTTATCCAGACCATAAAAAAACTGGAGAGCGGCCAAAATTGGGCGGGAGAAAAGCTGGACGGCGCGCCAAAGTTTTGTGTAGGGGCGGTGGTTAATCCGGGGGCGGTGCCAATTGAGCCGCAAATCATTAAATTGAAAAAGAAAATTGAGGCGGGGGCCGAGTTTATCCAGACGCAGGTAGTTTATGACGTTGAGATTTTTAAGAAGTTTTTACATGAATTACCCCGGTCAAAAGTAAAAATCCTGGCCGGCATTTTCCCGTTAAAATCCTATAAAATGGCGCAGTTTATGAATGAAAAAGTGCCGGGTGTAACGGTACCTGAGTCAATTTTGAAGCGGATGGAATCTGCGGCTGATCCAATAGAAGAGGGATTAAGGATTTCTAAGGAAATTATTGATGAGGTTAAGCCGCTGTGCGCCGGTATCCACATTATGGCGTTGAATGATATTGCGTTGGCGGCGAAGTTGGTTGAGATGGTTGGCTAATTCTACTACATTAATTTCTGCAATTTTTAGATAAAAACGGCGATATATATATGGGTGAAATTAGATGCCAATGGAAACAGTTAGAGCGCTTGATAATAGTTGCTTGCTTAGATCTTCTCGATATCTAGGAAGTGTATTGCGTAGAATTGCAAGCCCTTTGCCGGGACGAAAAGCAAGATTTGGGCTCAGTTGTTATAAACAGAAACGAGGGCTTGATGTTCCAGTAATTAATAATCTTGGCGTTAGGGTTGGGGTATCTACGGATTATTCTGGTGACCGTACTTTGTTAGCATCTGGTGTGGCCGAAATGGTTGCGAGAACCTTAGAAGTATCAGGACTAACTGGGGCGGTTGAGGTTGAAGTTGGTTGTTCTTTCGGTTACTTTGAAAGTATGCTTTCAGGTGCGTCGGTTTCAAAAACCGGGCCACATGATTATTTTATTGCATTGACCCATGGTGATATGGTTACCTGTTCAGCTGAAGGGGAAGCACTTGCAGTTGAAGTGCTTGATGTTGCAAAAATGGCGATAGTTTTAGGACACGAAGTAGGGCATATTAAGAGTTACTATTCATTTAAATATTTGGTGATAGCAACGTTTAGGAGGGTTTTAAGGTGTCCCATTTTGTCACGGGTACTAGAAAGATATTCTGATGACTTTGGGGTTGAAAGCGTACATAAACTGGGCTATACAGTTTCTGCGAGACGATTTACGGAAATAATAAATCAATATGAAATATTGCGCCAGCATCAGGAGCGTTGGGAAAAAGGAACGCAGCTTGCTCTCTCATCCTGGTTCCCAGTAAGGAGTTATTTGCTTGAACTGGTTTTTTGTAATCGCTTTATAAAAGGCATTGGTCAAGGATTAAGTCTGGTAGTTGCGTTTTTATTTTATACACATCCACAGCTTGAAAATAGGATTGCAAGCATTGAGGCCTTTGTTCGCAGCCGTTGTCCTGAACTTCAACCAATCTATCCTGGGGACAATCTTGATCAATTGGCTGCTCAGTGGAAAGCACGCGGATAAATTTTATTTTTACCTCCCCCCCACCACAATCTCCGGAATTCTTATCGTCGGCTGTCCGTCAGATACCGGCGCGTGATCAAACTTGCCGCACACCCCGGTCTGAAATTCGAGGTCTTCACCTACCATGTCAATGGTTTCTAAAATTTGCGGGCCGTTGCCAATAATAATGGCTCCGCGCACCGGATGTTTTATTTTGCCGTTTTCGATGAGATAACCTTCCGTTACCTCAAAAACAAAATCGCCGTTGGTAACGTCAACTTCGCCGCCGCCCATCCGCCGCACCAGCAGGCCTTCTTTTACCGAATCGATAATTTCCTGCGGGAGAGATTTTCCCGGTGCGATATATGTGTTTGTCATTCTTGGGATGGGATGCGAGCGGTAGGATTCGCGCCGGCCGTTGCCGGACAGGGGGAGATTTAAAGCTTTTCCGTTGTAATAATCGGTCAGATAATTTTTTAAGATGCCGTTTTCAATGAGGATTGTATTGTTTGATGGATTACCTTCATCGTCAAAACGGTAAGTCCCGAATTTTCCTTTTAATGTTCCATCGTCGTAAACGGTAATTAGCGGCGAGGCAACTTTTTTGCCCTGCTTGCCTAAATAAACCGAGGTGCCTTTTAATATAAAATCGGCCTCAAACGCGTGTCCGCAGGCCTCATGGATTAATGTTCCTCCAGCTTCCGCCGCCAACACCACCTGCATTTTTCCGGCGGGAGCGTGTTTGGCCGTTAGCATCAAAAGCGCGCGCTCTGCCGCCAGCCGCGCCATTTCTTCGGGCGGATATTCATCCAGTAATTCAAACCCGCACGATCCGCCGGGCGCTTCATAGCCGGTTTGTAAAACCGTTCCGTCCGTGGCAATTACATTAATATAATAGCGCGTACGGATGCGCTGGTCTTCAATATATAAACCGTTGGAATTGGCGATGGTGACGGCCTGGTTTGAATCGGCATAACTGGCCGATACCTGTTTGATTTTGTCGCCGTACGATCGGGCGGTGCGGTTGAGGGTTTCGAGGACGGCGGTTTTTTCTTCAATGTTGACGGTTTCGGGGCGGCGGGCAATGGGGTAGGGCATATTGGAAATGGTTGGTTTTAGGGTTTGGAGCTTGGTTGATTGCCGCTCATTAAATGCGGCGGCAGCGTTTTTGGCCAGAATTTTTAATGCTTCAAAATTAACGTCTGATTGGCTGCGGTAAATAATGGTTTTGTCTTTAATTAACCGAATGCCCGCGCCAATATCAATGCCGCTTTTGATTTTCTCGAGCTTATTGTCTTCCAAAACAATTGCGGTTTGGTTGGATTCTTCCAAAAATATTTCTGCAAAATCCGCACCGGTTTTGAGGGCGCAATCTAAAATTTGTTCAAGATGGCGGGTGGTGAGGGACATAATATTTTATTATACACCAAGCACAACTGGTTGCCAAAACTTGCCATGCGCAAAAGAAAGTTGTGGCAAAAACTGAAATATTAATATTAGTTGACGATAATAAACTGGGCCCGCAGGCCTCGGTTCACTTTATCTTAGGAGCGTTAATCTTATGCCAATGGTAGAAAGCGTCAGAGTACGAGCAGATGATCCTCGTAGTTGTGTGAAACATCAGAAAAGGGGTATTTTAATGGCATCTTATCCATTTGTAAGGATGGAGGATGGTTTATTTGCTTTGGCCAGGCAAACAGATTGGGAGGGATGGGCCTGTACTACAGTTGAAGAAAAACCTTGTGTGGCGTTTTCTAGGCGGGCCAGAGAAAGATTTCCTGGAAGAGAAGGTTTGGAAGTAATGGCGGGTTGCCCGTATCTTGAGTTGTCAAGCCAGGCGGAGGCCTTACGGGAGATACGCGAAAAAATTGCGTTGAGTGGTTCCACTCGGTTATTTCCTCTGAATGAGCTCTTGTGGGAAGAATTGACGCCCGAAGTCCGGTCAATTATTCCAGATTCAGATATGATTTTTCTTCCTATACAGATGCTGTCGGATCGGGGTTTGCCTCAGGTTTTAGGGGGAGTTGGGGAGTCCGATTATCTCAGGCTATTTCTGGAAGAAGGATTCAGGCCCGGGTGCTTGCTCTTTGCTGGTTGCCGGCGGTCCCCGCGTGTAGATTTAAACATATTAAACAGATATGAGCCAGGCCTTAGGGCAAGACTTCAGCAAATCAGCGATCCACAGTTCATACTTGATCTAATAACCCATGACCATGAAACTTTCCTCGCCCTATTGGAGATGCTTCATCCTGGGCTGCAAGATCTTACCGAAGTTTCGCCGGTTTTTGTCAACCCGTTTGGGCCGCGTGACCCAAGTGAAGCTTAGGAGAAGTTTTTAACTTACCCCGCCTCCGCCCAGCTTTGGCCCACCCCAATATCAATTTTTATCGGCACATCCAGGGGGATGGCGTTTCGCATTTCTTCTTCAACAATTTTTTTAACTTCGGCAACTTCATTCTTGGGCAATTCCAGCACCAGCTCATCATGGACCTGCAAAATCATTTTGGCCTTAAATCCCGCCAATTTCTTGTGTAGATTTATCATGGCAACTTTTATCATGTCGGCGGCGGTGCCTTGGACTGGGGTGTTAATGGCGGTGCGTTCCGCAAACTGACGCTGGTTGGGGTTGGGGCTGTTGATATCCAGCAGGGAGCGCCTGCGGCCCAGCATAGTTTCCACGTAACCTTTTTCGCGCGCAACGGCAATGGTCTTATCAATAAATTCTTTCACTTTGGCATATTTGGTGAAATAACGGTCAATAAACTCCTTGGCCGCCTGTCTTTTAATACCCAATTGTTTGCTTAATCCAAAATCGCTCATTCCGTAAATAATGCCAAAATTAATGGT
>JBAZQH010000062.1:0-9979 GCA_041645285.1 Candidatus Margulisiibacteriota bacterium
CCCGGCAACACTGGTAGTTTCAACCGTTAAAACTTTTGACCCCGTACTGGATCCTAATAACAAATTAAAAGATAATTGGGTAGCACTGGACACCGTTAAACCGGATACCGTGCCCCAGGAACCGGCATTAACGGTTGTATTGGATGAACTAAAATGAGTGCCGGTACCATTAACCGTTACCGGGACCGTATCGCCCGCATTGCCTGAACTTGGACTGCAAGAAATTGAGGATGCAGTTACGGAAAACATGTTTTCACCCATGGCAACCGGCGTGCCACCACTATTTTTTAAAATTACATCATAAGTGGTTGCCGTGGCTGAAGCATCAATTGCAATATTGGCCGAAGCAGAAGTGCCGGAACCGGAAACCCCACTGGCCGAAACCCCCGTCCCGCCGGAAAATTCAATTTGCGTAACGGTGGATAAATCCGAACCGGTTGAACCGGTTATTGAAACCCCGGATTTTAAATCTCCTTGATAATTGGTCCCGGAGCTAAGGGAAATTGAAGCAAGGCCATAAACGACATTAAAAGGATCATACGCCGCCGTGCCCGTCACAGAAGTAGTACTATTGTTTACAACGAAGGCCGACCCCGCCGGACCTAAATAAACACTGGACGATCCAATTGTAGCGCTGGTTTTAACCGTAAAAGTAGCCGTATAAATCAAGGTATCAACACCAGATGACAACGTCAATCCGGCTCCCCCAAATTTAAACGTTGACCATTGGATTTTATCCGGCGCAACGCCATTAACTTCGAATGTTAAGTTTGTGGTAGTAAGGGTAAAAGAATTGGCGGGTATGACACCGGTTATTGAAACCGGAGTCAGTATCGCCGGATCATAGTACATATAAAGATCCATGCTGGAAATATCTTGCGATGAGCTGGGAGAATTAAGGTAAACGCTGACAGTGATGGTGTCGCCACGGGCAACGTAAGTATCTGACGGAACTACTTCAGCGTTAACCACCGCCGACACCGGATTAGCAAAAGCACACAATGCCAATAAACTGGCGCAAATTACTATCCCCTTCCATAAAAACCCGAATATTACTTTATTCTTCATTATTATTTCCCCCGTTTATTCCAGCTTTTAAGGTACTTGAGTTCCATTACCTTGATCTACATACCACAGCTCAAAATCTTCCGTGTTTACCGAACCGTCCCCATTAAAATCACCTTCAATAACCCAAGTAGCATCTTCCGGTGCCAGCGCCTGGTGCGCATACCAGTATTCAAAGTCAGTGGTATTGATATATTCATCCGTAGCGGCGGTGCCGGATAATCCAATTGCGTCGCCAGTTCTTATTAAATATTTGCTTCCGTCAAAATACATTGGCTCCAGCCCTTCACCATTGTTATAGGCAGTCCCGGCCGCTGAAAAATCAACCGGGTAAGTACCGGTATAACTCAAACTAACCGGCACTGCAGTCATGACCGCCAAGTGATTAGCATTTCTGGGCGCATTTATTAAAACATGCCTGACCACTAAATAATAACTACCTTCCGGTAAATAGCACAATTTTGAAATTAATTTGCCGGAACTATCCAAAGTTACATTTGAATACGTACCAACAATTGTATTCACATCCGCATTGCTTGCACCAAGATCGGTGCGCCGGCATTCAATTTCCACGATTGCTACCGCCTGCGCATTGGTTGCTGAATCATAAAATCCGTGCATCAAAACCGTCAAATCCACCATCGGCCCCGGGATTTCTGGCGACTGCGTGTTAATGGCGCGCAAATTATCAAAATTGTGCGGACCGGGAGTAGCCGGGATACCCGCTTCACTACTTGAGTATTTTATACGATAACCCGTGATTTTTCCAGTAAAATAAGGGGTTTCCTCGCCTTCGACAATATACATACCGGAGCGTGAAACCTCAATGGTTTGCCAGGATGTGCTTTGCAAAGATAATTTACTGGGCAATTCCCAAACACATCCCGTATGATACTCAATCAATTGAATTTGGAAAGTATTAGATGAGCCATCACCTTTGACATCAATTGCAATTGCGTCATAAGAAGCAAGGTCCATTTGCGTGTATTCAGTGTTCAACGTCCCTTGCCAATAACCGTTGCTACCGGTTGATTTGTAATTTGAAACTGACCATTCCTGGTCGCCGTCAAAATCGATATCATTCATGTTTCCGTACATCCCGGAAAAATCACTGCCGTGACTGTAACCACCTTCAGTCCAGCTAACCGTATGATCATCAAAATCATCAATCATCTGCCAGACACCGTCTTCGCCCAAGCCGTTGCTTTCCTGCGTTACGGTAAACGGCCCGGTGTAAACAAACGCACTGTGATCGATGCCATCATAAGCGCGGACACGGACAAAATAGGAGTTACCAACCGTCAAGTCACTTAATGCATGATGGGTCGAGCTAACGTCATCCGCCCAATCCTGCCAGTTATTGGTCTGGATATTGGCCGCCTGAATATAATCAATATCATACGTTATGGTCTCAAAAGCAAATCGGCCGGAACTGTCATTCGCCGCTTCCCAGCTGAAATTGGCAGTCACATCAACATTTTCGTACCAGTTGGAAGTTGAAATCAACGGGTAAGTAATTGTTGGAGGCAAAGGACAGGGCTGGGTAAAACCGGTTTCACTGGTAGCATAGCCAGAAGAAGAAAGAGAATAATATGCATACGTTCCGTTAACACTGTTGCCGCCCCAAATTGACAAACCGCGGTAGCCAGCCGCAACCGAATCGATGGCATCGATTGGGCTGATTAATTCGGACGCCATGCTATCCACACCACTGCCCGGAAACGTTCTGGACAAGCTGATGCTGTTTGAAAACCGATAAAGCTCATGGTCGCTATCGGTAGCATTATAAACTGCAACGTACCCATATTGACGGTTTGCCGACAACCCAAACCCGGAAAATCCCTGCATAGAATCCGCCGTAAAATCACGGGTAAATCCGTGAGCCTCGGCCAAGTTCACTTGACCCACCAAAGCGTAGCTGTCATTGGCAGAGTCAAACGCCAAAACATCCGGTTGGGTAGACAATTCTTCGCCGTTTTTCACGTAGAGATAAACTTTAGAATTTGAAGACATGACCGCTACTGATCCGCGGCTTTCACCGTAAAATAAATAGGTCGGCTCGTCCATGGTGGTTGAACCGCCCAAACTGCTGCCAATAATTGTGGCCTTTAAATCAGAAGAAGAAGGCGTCCCGCCCGAATATAAATCGGCCAGGTCATAGACATAAACGTAACCCGGGCTGGTGGCTTTGGAAACCGCTAATCTGGTACCATCCGGTTTAACGGCTACGCACAACGCACCACTACCCACCGCAATGGATTTAATACTGGAAGAAGAAATACTGGCGGGATTGGAAACATCCAAAACATTCAAAACGTGCACATAACCGCGGTTATCGGCAATAAAAGCAAAATCTTGGTTGATGGCAATCCCGCGGAACTGGGGCGAGCCCGTGCTCAATGTCGATAAATTAACAATAGTGCAGGTTGTTGGATAAGTCCCGGAACTGAAATCCAAAATTCCCAGATAACACGAATTCATGGTAAAAATAGCCCGCGTACCGTCGGCGGTAAACGCCACTCCATAAATTGAACCGGCAATGCCGTCGGTGGAAGTAAACGTCTTTACCGTCCGCGGGGCGGTAGGATCAGAAATATCGACAATTTTTACCATAGGAGAGGTACCTTGCGTGCCATAAACCATGTAAGTGCCTGCCGGATTCACCGCCGACTGCACCGGAATTTGCGCAATGGCAAACGCCCCGGAAGCCAATCCCAGGCAAATTAAACCGCTCAATAAAATTGTTACCGCTTTAATTTTATTCATTATTATTGTCCTCCCATGCCATGGCAACAGTTACCGGCAACACACCCATTGCATCTACGTTTGCCGTTGGCAAGGTCATACCCAGCGAGATTGCCGTTGCCGGGTGAAGTAACTCTAACCCTCCCTGCGCATAATAATATGATTTATCAAGTGGAAATTTCACTACGCCCTCCGGCATAAAAGATTCAGAAGCACTGATATCTGGGGCATACCAGCCCAGGGTTGTTGCATCGCTAGGAAAGATCGGGCCATCAGTAGTTGTGCAGGTTGTATTGTTATCGCACAAATCATTACTTTTAACCGTTAACTTCAAAGATAATGCACTGACACCTAAAGGATATTGAAAATGGTCAACCGTATCCAAAACATCCGGCGGGGGAACCTCATCCGCCGACTGCGGAACAAATTCCAGTTTATAGTCAGCACCATTATTTAGGTCAACGTCATTATAACGAACCGGGCTATTGCCACTGGTTGCAAAAGTATAGACAGGATCTGTGCGCTGAAGGTCAAGATAGTAATATAACGCCGCATCCCGATCGGTACCCGGATCAAAAACGCTTTCCGGAATTTCAACGTTGGTTGCAGCAAATTGCCCTTCTCCGGTTTCTTCCGCAACCAGCCGCGCATTGCGCTGGTCGGGATTAATATAATAGTAAACCTTGCCATTGGCATCCATATAACCAGAAATTTGACTATATAATTCCTGGTCGGCCGTAAATTTAGCGGCATCAATTTGCCAGACCAAATTCGAAATTCCATCAACATTGGTCATGATTTCCTGCGTCGGGCCAACATATACTGCCGGATCTAATGGCACCCGGGTTGAAGTGTCTTCATCCAGCACATGTTCATAATATGCCTGCATTACATACGGTCGCAGAGCGGGAAAAGCGGTGTCTTCTACTGTGGCTCTTACCCGGCTATAAAGCGGAACCCGTAACCCGTTGACCTTTCGGTCTATTGTCCCTGAAAATGAAGTATCTACCTGCGCATTTGAGTACGAGTAAAAATTGGCCAAGAATGCGTCACCGTTTGCTCCGCCCAATTGGTCAATCATGCAAGTGGTGTTATCATAATCGCCGGATGCGGTGTCAACTGCGGCAGTTCCGCCGGTATCTGAAGAGCCGCAAAGTTCTGTCCCCGTTCCAAAAGTGGGCTCCAGGGTTGCGTATAATTTTGTGCGAGTTGGGTCAACGCCAAGTTCCGGCGCCAATAAATACTCGTCATATTCCCGACCAATTTGTCTGCCCGCTTGAACCCTTAATATATCTCTCCCGGAAATAGTACCATCCGCCGCAAGATAACCGTAAGCAGACAATCGATTATTGGTATCCGCACTTAGGTGCAAGCCGCTGATTGAATAAGCAATATCCAACTCCGGTAAATTTGGCGCATTCGTGCCCAGTGCCACAAATAAACCGTCGTTAACCGGAATAGTTTCACCAATTTTTGCCGTAATTGGAATTTGCCATTGGGCCGCGCGTGAAACGTCCAACGAATCGGTAAAAGTTACAACATTTTTAAAAAGAATATGTCCCGGCACATTCGAACCGGTATCGGTAATAGTGTCTTTACCACCGCAACCAACCGCCAACAATAAAGGCAGCATATGTGCAACATTTCTTGAAAAACCAGATGGTCGACGCATATCAACCGGCCGGCTCAATCTACGGCTCGCAAAGTCACTTATTCTACTCGGCATATATCTCCTCCATTAAGGATTTTTTAGCTTTTCACTATTTAATTATCGTTACATTGCGCAAATAATTTCATTTTATTTGGATTTATTTTTGGGGCCGCGGCAAAAATCTTAAAACCTCAAAATGCCTTTTTTTAGAGATAAATAGCCGAGCAACGCAAATTCAATTTGTGCCCGCCCTGAAACTTTGATAAAATTCAAAGCATGCCACAAACCATTACACAAAAAATACTGGCCGCGCACGCCGGCAAAAAAAGCGTTGAACCCGGGGAGCTGGTCCAGGTTAAAGTTGACCTGGTGCTGGGCAATGACGTGACCGCACCGCCCGCCATTAAAGAGTTTCATAAAATCGGAGCCAAAGCGGTTTTTGATAAAAACAAAATTGCGCTGGTGCCGGATCATTTTACCCCTAACAAAGACATTAAATCGGCCGAGCAGGTAAAAATGATGCGCGAGTTTGCACGAAAATTCGGCATCGTCAATTATTTTGAAGTGGGCTGCATGGGAGTGGAACACGCGCTCCTGCCAGAGCTAAATTTAGTCAAGGCCGGCGATTTAATCATCGGCGCTGATTCACACACCTGCACATACGGGGCGCTGGGAGCGTTTTCCACCGGCATTGGATCAACAGATATGGCGGCGGCCATGGCCACCGGTGAGGTCTGGTTAAAAGTTCCCGAGCAAATGAAATTTGTCTACAAAGGCAAACTTCCCAAATGGGTGGAAGGCAAAGACCTAATTCTATACACCATCGGCCAGATTGGCGTTGACGGCGCACTATACAAAACCATGGAATTCACCGGCGAGGCAATCAAAGCACTTTCAATGGAAGGCCGGCTTACTATGGCCAACATGGCAATTGAAGCCGGCGCCAAAAACGGCATATTTGAGCCCGATCACAAAACGCCCAAACCGCCGGGCGCCGTCTTTTATCATTCTGACCCGGACGCTGTATATATATATGTATACGAGTTTGATGTTTCCAAAATTGAGCCGCAGGTGGCGTTTCCTCACCTGCCCAGCAACACCAAACCTGTCAGCCAAGCCAAAAACGTAAAAATTGACCAGGTTGTCATTGGATCGTGCACCAACGGCCGGATTGAGGACATGCGGGTTGCAGCTAAGGTTCTCAAAGGTCACAAAGCGCACAAAGACGTGCGGCTGATTATAATTCCCGCCACACAAAAGGTTTACCGCCAGGCCATGGACGAAGGTTTGTTTAAAATCTTTCTCGATGCCAACGCGGCGGTTTCAACTCCCACTTGCGGCCCGTGCCTGGGCGGCCACATGGGGATTTTGGCGGAGGGCGAGCGCGCCGTGGCCACCACCAACCGCAACTTTATCGGGCGGATGGGTCACCCTAAATCTGAGGTTTATTTAACCAATGTTGCCGTGGCCGCGGCTTCGGCAATATTAGGCAGAATCGGACATCCGGAAGAATTATAATGAAAAGGATAAGGAATCATGAAAGGCAAAGCGCATAAATTTGGCGACAACGTGGATACCGACCAGATTATCCCGGCGCGCTATTTAAACACGCACGACCCGGAAGAACTGGCCAAATTTTGCATGGAAGACGCTGATCCCGATTTTGTAAACCGGATGAATCCGGGCGACATCATTGTGGGCGGGGAAAATTTTGGCTGTGGGTCCAGCCGCGAACACGCCCCCATTGCAATTAAGGCCGCCGGCATTAGTGCCGTCATCGCCAAAACGTTTGCCCGAATTTTTTACCGCAACGCCATCAACATTGGCCTGCCCATTTTGGAATCACGTACGGCGGCGGAAGAAATTAAAGACGGCGACGAAATTGAAATTGATCTGGCGGCGGGTAAAATTTTTAATCTGACTTCCGGAAAAACCTACCCGGCCCAGCCGTTCCCGGAATTTATGCAGGGCATTATTGACGCCGGCGGGTTGATCAATCAAATTAAGAAAAAATTTCAGTAGCCGATGGCCGGAATCGAACCGGCGACCTACTCATTACGAATGAGTTGCTCTACCAGCTGAGCTACATCGGCATTGATTAAGCCGAGGAGCGGAATTGAACCGCTGACCTGCTGATTACAAATCAGCTGCTCTACCAGCTGAGCTACCTCGGCAAGGCTTTTACCAGCTGCTCATGAGCATCTTAGCATTTTTGTTGAGCGGAATGACGTTTTGGGTCGCTTGGTCCACTGCCCAGGAAAAATATTCTTCCTTAAAGCTTTTGCCCGAGCCGCTTTGGTCCTGGAGCACCGTATAAGAAACCAGTACCCGGTTATCTTTGCTCTCCGCCATCCAGCCCTTCTCTTTTACCAGCGTCCCGAAGGATCTAGTCAGCACTAATACGTCCGCCAGCGCGCGATGGATTGAAGTCCCTTTTTGGGTTCGCGCATTTTTGATCACATCAATTGACATGGAATAATCCGCTGCGCCGACAGAAACCCCGGCCGCAGAGATTTCCGCACTTTTGTCTGTCGCCACTTCTGCTTTTTCAACCAGGGTATCGGCAATTTCGCTTTTCCCCATATCTAAAAATGCGCGCACGGACTGGTTTTCCGGGTCCAGCACAAACGCCGCCACCCAGGCCTCCCGTGCCTTGGCGGCAAATCCTAACCGTTGATAACATTGACCTAACTCAATTTGCGCGGTGACAAAAGACGATTTAAGTTCCAGCGCTTTTTGGTAAGCCATCAGCGCTTTTTGATAACTGCCCGCCATAAAATCACCATGTGCACGGCTAAAATATTGGTCTGCCAAACGCGTCGCCAAAATACCTGCATTATAATTAGTTGGGTCCAGCTTTAACAAGGCCGCCAACTCGTCCGCCGCTTGGGAATCTTTGCCGGCTTTTATATATGTTTTTGCCAGCCAATAACGGGCCTTATGCAAATTGGCATCAACCATCAGGGCCTTCTGATAATTTTGCGCGGCATTTTCAAAATCGCCGCGGACAAAATCACTGTAACCCTGCCGGTAAAAATCTTCCGCCGGTTCTTCCACGGCGCTGGCAATCACCCAGCCCTCGGTCCCGTCAGCAAAGCGCACCCGGTACCAAGGTTCCTTATAAAGTCCGATGATTTTTTCATCAGCATTGACGGTGCGCGTGGGCCGGGAACCAACCGGCTCTCCCTGCTCATTGGCCAAAAAGGCCTGCTGGTTGGCAACTTTAACCGGCCAGCCCTTTTCTTTTTCGGCCTGTAATTTATCCTGCTGCGCGTCATTTTCAACCGCTAAGTTTGCATCCACAAAAAATTCTAATGACCTCACTACCGTCCGGCCACGGCTGCCCCGTACCGTAAAATGCGCCACGTGCACCCCTTCCGGCATGCGACTGGGCAAAGTGTAAACGCCGTTCCACGACATCCCATCGGTTGACACCAGCAGAAAATCTTTCTGGTTAAAATCAAAAGCAACCGATACATTTTGCACTTTTGAGGTTACCACGGCAAACAAAGATAATTTTCCCCCTTTGGCAACTGTTTTGGGGTGTGCCACGGTTTCCAGCCAAACCAGGGAAAGCTCTTCGCCCGGGTTGGTGGGGCCAGCCGAAATAACCAAATTTTCTTTAGGGATTCCTGACAGGTCCTCCGCGTAAACCAGAGGATGCAAACAACACAACCCAACCAAAAAAACTACACCGACTAACATTACCTTTTTCATTGATCACTCCTTTAGCTAGTACGTCAATAATATGTTGTCTAAATTAAAATTAACCTCTCCATCCGCCTTGTCGGCAATCGCAATGAATTGCACTTTCAATAACCCCCCGGAATCACCCTTTTTGTCGGGGTTCCACTTATCGTCACCCACTCCCGGATTTTCATCAACAAAAGCGGAAAACGGGATGGAAACGCGGGTAAACCCCTCGCCTAAAATATTGACCTCCGCCGACCATTTATCATCTTTAGTCGGAATCCATCCTTTGGCGCTGTCTTGCTCCAATTGATTGTTGTTATTATCATCTTCATAAATTTCAACCCTTAATTTGCCGTGCAAAACCCGGTTGCCGTATAAATCCAATTGGATACGGGTGTATTCCGAAGCATCCAAAGAAAGGTTGCTGCCAAACCCGCCGACGTACCAATTAGTGGCTTTGCCCCTTACATTTAATGAATATTTGCCGCAGGATTGTGCCACAAAATCGGCCTGAGAGGGTTCGCTATTTTTTACAATCGTTAACGTCACATTGTCAAACTTCCACCATTCCGGGCTAATCTGGTGGTCTCCGTCTTCAAAATTATCTACCAGAAAAAAAGTCATTTGAGCGGCCGCCGTACTGACCCAGAAAGCCAGCATCAACAATATTATTACCCAAAGATTAAGTTTTTTCATTTGCCCTTCACCTTCTTTTTAGCCCGGGGCCGAGGCGCCGGCTGGGCTATTTCCCCAAAAAGCATCTGGTCAACTTCATTAATTAATTTTTCTACCGCTTTACGCTGTTTTGTCTCTGCCGGCGACTTT
>JBAZQH010000063.1:0-9942 GCA_041645285.1 Candidatus Margulisiibacteriota bacterium
GGGCCGGAACAATGCCCCAGAAAACCAACCCAACCACCAAAAAGTTTTAGAAGCAGCCATTACCAATGCGCTTTATTCCGGCACCATGCCAAACTTTAATATCACCCAGTTTTCGGCGCGGACCCAACGAATTTATTACTATACAAAAATCCAAACCAACCAGGTCCCGGCCACGGTCTACCACGTATGGTATACGCCAAAGGGAGAAGTAGCTTCAACTGTTCCTCTAAATCTTACCGGTACCAATTCCAGCACCTACAGTTACCATACCGTGGATGCCGAAGAAGTGGGAACGTGGAAAGTATTGACGCGGGATAGCCACCAGCAGATTCTCCATTCCACCTCCTTTGTTGTAGAAAACCGCTGACTCGTGTTAAGATTAATCAGTAACACGCGCCAGTAGCTCAGGGGATAGAGCATCTGCCTTCGAAGCAGAGGGCCGCGGGTTCAATTCCTGCCTGGCGCAAAAGTTAGCTTGAGATTTACGCGGCGGTCTTGGTGTAGGGGTAACACAGCAGATTGTGGTTCTGTTATCAGGGGTTCGATTCCCCTAGACCGCCCTTCAAAAAATTTTCGGTCTGGAGTTCGCATGCTACTGGTCATCGACAATTACGACTCATTTACCTACAACCTGGTCCAGTACCTGGGCGAGTTGGGTGCGACGCTAAAAGTTATCCGCAATGATAAAATTGACATTGCCGGTATCAAAAAATTAAAACCGGCCAAAATCATCATCTCTCCCGGGCCGGGATCACCCAAAGACGCCGGGATTTCGGTTCAAGTCATAAAAGAATTTTCTGGAAAAATACCAATCTTAGGCGTCTGCCTGGGGCACCAATCCATTGCGTATGCGTTTGGCGGGAAAATTATCCACGCCCGGCGCCTGATGCACGGCAAAACCTCAAAAATTTACCATAACGGCAAAGATATTTTTAAAGGCCTCCCCAACCCCTTCACCGCCACCCGCTACCACTCACTGGTGGCCGAAAAAAAATCCTTTCCCCCATGCCTCAAAATCACCGCTTGGACCAAAGACGACAAGGAAATTATGGGGATAAAGCATAAAACGCATCCGACGTTTGGGGTTCAGTTTCACCCTGAATCAATCCTGACTGAAGAGGGCAAAAAACTACTGAAAAATTTTCTGGGAAGTTAGTTTATCTGTTCAAAACCGGTGTATTTGCACAAGACCTCTGGCATAACAATCGAACCATCGGCCTGTTGGTAATTTTCCAAAATGGCCGCCATGGTCCTGCCCACCGCCAACCCCGACCCATTTAACGTGTGCACAAATTCCGGCTTGGCCGTGGGACCCGTTTTATATTTTATGTTAGCGCGGCGCGCCTGGAACGCCTCAAAGTTACTGCAGGAAGAAATTTCGCGGTACTTTCCCTCCGCCGGAAACCACACCTCCAGATCATAGGTCTTAGCAGAGGCAAATCCTAAATCACCGGCACAAAGTTCGACTACCCGGTATGGCAGGCCTAATTTTTTTAGCACGTCCTCGGCGTCCGCCGTTAAACTTTCCAATTCGGCGTAAGAGTTTTCCGGGTTAACAAACTTGACCAATTCAACTTTATTAAATTGGTGCTGGCGGATCAGCCCACGGACATCTTTGCCGTACGAGCCGGCCTCGCGCCGAAAACACGGTGAATAGGCGCAATATTTTATCGGCAGCTGGTCGGGTTTTAAAATCTCGTCCCGGTGCAGGTTAGTAACCGAAACTTCCGCCGTAGGCACTAAAAACAAATCATCGTCTCGGCATTTGAATAAGTCCTCCTCAAACTTTGGCAGTTGCCCAGTGCCGCGCAAACTGTCCGGGTTAACCAAAATCGGTGGGAAAACTTCCAGGTAACCATGTTCCTTGGTATGTAAATCCAGCATAAAGTTTATCAATGCGCGCTCCAGCTGCGCGCCCATCCCGCGCAATACGCAAAACCGCGCGCCCGCCAACTTGGCCGCCGCGTCAAAATCCAAGATACCTAAGCTGCGGCCAATTTCAAAGTGCGGCTTTACGGAAAAATCTTTATTTTCGATTTTGCCCCACTTTCTCACTTCGATATTGTCCCCCGCATTTTTGCCCGCGGGGGATGAGACGTGCGGCACGTTGGGGATAAAAAGCAGAATGGAGTTGACTTTTTCTTCTTCCAGGCGGCGCTGCTCGTCCAGCTCTTTGATCCGCTCGGACGAATTTTTCATCTCAGCAATCAGTTCAGCTGCATCTTCTTTCTTTCTTTTCATCTCGGCAATCCGGTCCGAAATGGCATTACGCTCTGCTTTTAATTCATCCACTTCAAAAGTTAGCTTGCGCCACTTTTCATCAGCGGATAAAAACAAATCGACCGCTGACGCATCCGCGCCGCGATCGCGCAGAGCTTTTTTTGCCGAATCGGGGTTATTTCTTAATAGTTTTGGATCAAGCATGTTTTTCCCTTCAGCATCAAAGTATACATGAGTGGGAGCTTCCTGCCAGCTTTTTCTTCGTCCACTCAAACCAAAATAAGCACAAAAGCCCGACCCCCATTGCAACCAGCAAATCATCCAAATGCAATATTGAAAAATGGAAAAGGGAGGAAAAAAACGGCACGTACAAAACTAAAAACAGACAAACGCTGGCTCCCAGCAAAACACAGCGCAAGGCAATATTATTTGCCACCAGCGTTTTCCACCACGACCGGTCCGGCGACAGGTTTGCCACAATTAGTGCCAGGTTGGTAACCACCAGCGTAGCAAAGGTAATGGTCCGGGCATCCGTTTCTCCCTTTCCCCGCCATAGCGCCGCCAGAAAAACCACAAACACAATTATTAAAACGCTCAATCCCTGCAGCATGCTTAACCAAAACGAACCACGGTCAAACAGCGGAGTTTTCAGATTGCGCGGCGGCCGGCGCATGACATTTTTTTCTTCCGGCTCGGCCTCAAAAACCGTAGAGCAGGCCGGGTCAATGATCAACTCTAAAAAAGCAATGTGCGCCGGCAACAGCACCAGCGGAAATTTAAACAAAACCGGCAAAAACACCATGCCGGCGATGGGAATATGCACGCTGGCAATATAAGCAATGGCTTTTTTCAGATTATCAAATATCCGGCGGCCCATCTTGACTGCTTCCACAATGGAAGAAAAATCATCGTTTAAGAGAACCAGCCCGGCGGACTCGCGCGCCACGTCCGTCCCCCGCTCCCCCATCGCCACCCCAATATTAGCGGATTTCAGCGCCGGCGCATCGTTAACGCCATCCCCGGTCATAGCAACAACTTCGCCATTGGCCTTCAGTGCATTAATAATTGCCAATTTTTGTTCAGGCACCACGCGAGCAAATATATTGGTTTGCTGGATCCTTTGGCGCAACACCTGCGAATCCATCTGCAACAACTCCGCGCCGGCAATAAATTCATCCGGGTTTTGCAAATTTATCTGGCGGGCAATGTGCTGGGCGGTTCCGGGATAATCCCCGGTAATCATAATTACCCGGATGCCAGCCGAATAACATTCTTGCAGGGCCGCCGGAACTCCCTCGCGCACCGGATCGACAAAACCCAAAATCCCGATGAATTTAAAATCAAAATCGTGCTGGCCTTCCGGCAAATTGGTTTTATCAAAAGTTGCGCGCGCCACCCCGATTAACCGCAGGCCGTCACGCGCCATACCATGTACTTTTTCCAGCAGTTTCTGCTTTTCGTCAGGATTTAAATGGCAAAGGTCAAAAATGGCTTCCGGCGCGCCTTTGGCGGCAATCACATAATCCTGTTTGTCGGCTGATTCCCAAACGTGCGATAGCGCCATTAATTCTTTTGAAAACGGGTATTCGCGCACCAGCGTCCAGTTGTCATGGACGTGTTCGGTATTGATTAAAAATTGTCCAATCGCACTTCTGATTTCTCTCTCTAATGGATCAAAAGGGTCCTTTTGGCTGGCCAGGCAGGCATATTCAAGCAAATTGTGGAATTTTTCAGGTAATTGTGCACTGTTGCCGGCAGAAAAGTAATCGGCATTAGGCCCAAAAACATACAATTGATCCAACGTCAATTTATTCATCGTCAAGGTGCCGGTTTTGTCAACGCACAAAACTGTGGCTCCCCCCAGCGTTTCAATTGCCGCGGTCCGCCGGGTCAAGACCTGCCGCTTCGACATCCGCCACGCACCCAAACTCAAAAAAATCAGTAATACCACCGAAAATTCTTCCGGCAACACAGCCATGCTTAAACTTAAACCGGCCAGAAACCCGTTTAACCAGTGGCCGCGGGTCAAGCCAAAAACAATTACCACCAAGACACAAAGGCCCACCCCGCCAATTGCAAAATTTCTGACCAGGCGCGCGGTTTCCTGCTTTAACAACGGTTCTTCTTCTTTGATGGTTTGGAGCGCCTTGCCAATTTTTCCCATTTCGGTTTTAGCGCCAATTGCAAAAACTTTGGCCGCGCCGTGGCCCGCCACCACCAACGTTCCCGAAAAAACCCGATCTTTTTCATCCTTGCCCACCGGCAATGATTCGCCGGTCAATAATGATTCGTCAATTAACAGATTGCCGGAAAAAAACATTTCAGCATCGGCCGGAACCCGATCGCCCTCCCGCAAAATAATAACGTCGCCGCACACTACCTCCCGTCCGGCAATTCTTTTTTGCCTGCCATCCCGAACCACCAGCGCTCGGGGGCTGGATAAATTGCGCAGGGCCTCCAGCGCACGCTCGGTTTTTCTTTCCTGGTAAAAAGTGATGCCGATAATGACCAGCACAAACGAAACCAGCATCAGCGCATCTTTAACCTCACCCAACGCAAAATAAACCAAGCCGCAAACAATTAACAGCAAAAGCATGGGTTCGCATACCACGTGCCATAAAATTACGAGAAAACTTTGTTGTTTTTGCGATGGCAATTCGTTGGGACCGTCTTTTTTTAAACGCAGGGCGCATTCCGCCTCTGTCAGGCCACGCAGGGATGTTATATCAAATTCAGTTTGCATGATTACATAATGATAACAATTTCGCGGCCGCATTAAAAGCGGCCGTTGCCGCCGCGGCCGCAAAAGACCGCAAAAAAATAATTGCCCTAAAAACTGCAATTTTTTGCATCCCCTGCCGATAAAAGTCCATAAAGCTTTGAGAAGCTTATCCCGGTGAAGCTTAAATCAACCAAAAGCTCAAGGAGGAACAATCATGTCTGTCTGTACGCCAAGCCTGCGCTCGCCCGCGAGCCCGCGTTCCCATCCGGAATCCGCCACCAGCCGGCTAGAATCATCTTTAATTCGTCATTCCCTCACAGCCAGACAACGGAGAAGCCAATCCCGCCAAGCTGATCAACAACAAGCAGCAGCGCTCGATACATTATTTAAAAGACCGATTCCTGATTATCGCATATTATTACATAACACACGCTTTGCCAACATGCAGTTGGTAGACACAATGGATGAAGGCAGTACTACTGTAACTTTTGGCCACTTAATCCGCGCCTACCAGAGAGCTACTAATGGTTTTCTGCAAATTGGATCCGAATTCATACCGGTGGGCCTGGCTAACGTTGTATCTGGAGCTGGATTAGTTTGCTTGTACCGCTGGACCAGTGACGCCGCAGAAACACCCGACCCAATATTAGCTGCAGCAGGGTTCACCGCATTAGTTGTCGGAATTGCGACCGGAATATGGGCGCATCTTCGCATCAATCAAGAAATTGACAGCGATTTTGCCCGGATATTGCAACGTGTAAATTACGCTGCTCAGGATAGCCATGCTGGCGATAATCCGGTTCAGGCCTCTGCTTTATTAGCCGCCCTGCCGCGAAATCGGGTTAGACCTGCGCTCCAAGCATTAGGCAAACAAATGGGAGAACCAGATCTGGCTAAAACCTTATGGGCAGGATGGCAGAGGGCGCAATAGCATTCTCCAGAACTATTCCCTTTCCCTCAAAAATCCAATCTTTCTTTTCGACAAATCTGGTGGCGTAATCATTAATTGCCCTTTTGCTGCGGAGAACGCTTGAAAGCATGGCTACCCCTTGCTCGGTAAAGGCAAAAGGCGTCCACCTTAACCCCATTTTATCAACATTGGAGGTCACAAATTGTGACCTCCAATTATTAAATTCTTCTTTGTTTAGCTGAAACATAAAATCATCTGGAAATCGATCAATATTTCTTTTCACGGCCTGCTTGAGCTTTTTGGTTTCAATCCCGTATAGCTCCGCTAAATCCCGATCCAGCATCACCTTCTGCCCACGGATCAGATAAATTTTGTTTTCAATTCGCTCAATAGGGATTAAGTCGCTCATGCCATAGATAATAGCAATTTTTCTGCCAATGAAATCACTTTAAAGAAAGCATAATATTGTAGTAAAAATAGACGCTAATTATCCTTTTTGTCGAAAATTCATACAGCAAGAAGAGAGAGAATAGTCCCCTGCGGGGTAGTTTTTACTACATATCCCATTTTGGTCAATTCAGCTCGCAAAGAATCAGCAGTAGAATAGTCTTTACGCATACGCGCCGCGTCTAAATCGTCGCGCAGTTTAATTACATCATCCGGCAAATCCTGCTCTTGCTCAACCTTAATGCCCAGTACCTCCAGCAACTCTACTTGCAGGTCTTTAAGCGCCGGGTCAAACTCATTATTTTTAACATGAATATTCATCAAGTGCGCAATTTCAAAAACTACCGCCAAAGCTTCGGCAGTATTAAAATCATCATCCATCGCTGCTTTAAATTTTTTGCGCAAGGCATTAACATCAACCTTAACCTTCTTCTTTACAACTGGCACTTTTTCCGAAAGATGTTTTTTATAGCTATCCAGCGCATTAAAGATCGTTGCCAATGCCGCTTGCGCTTCTTTTAACTGGGTGTCCGAAAAATCAATCGGACTACGGTAGTGGGTTTTGAGCAAAAAGAAACGCACTACCCGCGGCGGATAAGACCTAAAAATATCCTTTAAAGCAAAGAAATTCTCCAGCGATTTTGACATTTTTTGCTGGTTGATATTGACGAAACCATTGTGCATCCAGTATTTGGCAAAGGGCTTTCCCGTGGCGGCTTCGGCTTGGGCAATTTCATTTTCATGATGCGGGAAAATTAAATCCCGCCCGCCGCCATGGATATCAAACGGCTGGCCCAGATATTTTGCGGACATCACCGAACATTCAATGTGCCACCCCGGCCGGCCTGGCCCCCACGGGCTGTCCCATGCCGGCTCGCCGGGTTTAGCCGCCTTCCACAACGCAAAATCATGCGGCGATTTTTTGCGTTCATCCACTTTGACTCGGGCACCGGCCTCCATATCATCCAGTTTGCGCTTGGAAAGCTTAAGATAATTCGGGAACTTGGTAACAGCAAAATAGACGTCATAGGATTTTTCTGCCGCTGCGCCCTCCGCCGCCGCACCGCCAACTTCAACCGTATATGCAAACCCCTTTTCAACTAAAACCTTAATCGTCGCGATCATGTCACCGATGTGTTCCGTGGCCTTAGGGTATTTATCCGCCCGCCGGACGTTTAGCTCGTTCATGACCTCAAAATAAGAAGATAAATATTGCTCAACCACCGCGGCGCATTTTTCCTTGATTTGGGATTTTGGATCTAGGCTTTGGGCTTTATTAATTATCTTATCATCCACATCGGTAACATTTTGGACATAAGTTACCTTGTAGCCGGAATATTCTAGATAGCGGCGCACCACATCAAACGTAACATAAGCGCGGCCATGGCCCAAATGGGTTTCATCATAGGGGGTAATCCCGCAAACATACATATTTACCGGGAGGCGGCCGTCGGGACCCGCCGGATTAACCGGGATAAATTCTTCTTTTTGGCCGGATAAGGTGTTAAAAATTTTGATGGGCATGGTATGAATTACTCGCCCTCAAACACGGTTTGTGAGTAGACCGCAAATCCCGCGTGCTCCAGTTTTTTTCGACCGCCAAGGTCAGGAAGGTCAACAATAAAAGCAAACTCTTCTACCACCCCACCCAATTTTTTAACCAGTTTGGCCGCC
Organism: Candidatus Margulisiibacteriota bacterium; assembly: GCA_041645285.1. Taxonomy (GTDB): domain Bacteria; phylum Margulisbacteria; class WOR-1; order JAHJIW01; family JAHJIW01; genus JBAZQH01. The sequence goes on from JBAZQH010000063.1 coordinate 7,974, forward strand.
GCCATGGCCGTACCACCGGTGGCAATTAAATCGTCAATAATCAAAACCTTTTGGCCGTGCTCAATAGCATCTTTGTGGATTTCAACTGTATCGGTGCCGTATTCCAGCGCGTACTCTTCTTTTTCGGTTGCGGCCGGCAGTTTACCTTTCTTCCTCACCGGCACAAAGCCCTTGCCTAACAGGTATGCCACCCCCCCCCCCCAAATAAACCCCCGGGAATCAATCCCTACCACCACATCAATATCTCTGTCCTTATAACGCGTGATAAAATCATCGATGCAAATTTTTAACCCGACCGGGTCTTTAAGCAACGTAGTGATGTCGCGGAACATAATCCCGGTTTTGGGCCAGTGCGGCACGGTCCGGATCCTGGATTTTATCGGCATAAATAAAACTCCTTAACTAAACTTGCGGAATAACCTTAATCAGCAATTGCTTTACTTTTTCGGCATTGTCCCGCATGGTTTTCATCACCATTTCGTAAGTCACCGGTTTTTCGTTTTCTTTCCAGCAATCATAGTCGGTGGACATGGCAATGGTCTGGTACGGGATGCCCAGCTCGTCGGCCAAAATCACCTCCGGACAGGTTGACATGTTAATGATATCCGCCCCCCAAGCCCTGAACATATGGCTTTCGGCACGGGTGGAGAAGCGCGGGCCTTCAATTGTAATTACCGTCACGTCTCGGTTATAGGCAAACCCCAACTCCGCGCAGGTTTTACATAAAATGTCCGTTAACCTTTTGTCGTAGGGGTCGCTCATGGGCGTATGCACTACCCGGTCGTGGAAAAAAGTCAAGTTGCGGTGCCGGGTAAAATCAATAAACTGCGCAGGAAAAACCAGGTTGCCGGGCTTGATTTCTTCACGCAGTGATCCCACCGCCGTCGCCGCCAAAATATGCGTACAGCCCTCTTCTTTTAGCGCAAAAATATTGGCCAGGTAATTTACTCTGGTAGGCATAATCCCGTGGTCTATCCCGTGGCGGGCTAAAATTACAACCTCCACCCCAGCAATTCTACCGCAAGTTAAATCCGACGAGGGCTGGCCAAATTTATTGTTTACCTGTTTGACGGAAGGGTTTTCCAAAATTTCGGGGTTATCCAATCCTGACCCGCCGATGATTCCAATTTTTGACATGGGAGTATTATAAATCCTATGGGGTGGCTGTCAAGGATGATGCAAATAAATTTGTCCGCAAAAACGGCGGCAGGTTGTCTCTGCCGGCTCTTTCCATCCACAACGGCCAGGCGGTTTCCGGTGCGCGCATAAAATTAACCCCAACCAATCTCGGATCAATATCTTCCGGAGTAATGCGACTCACCAGAGGATTAACGCCCGCCGCCATCAACCACTCTTCCGCCTCTCTTGCTAAAAAGTTAAAAGCTCTTGGGACATCCCGAAATATAGTGGCAACGTTTCTGCGTAAAGGTCTCCCGGGCTCTTCCTTACTCTTCGAAGCTAAAAATATTAGAAATCTGGGCATCCCCGCCTCTGCGGCATCCAAAAGTTCATTGATAACTACTATCTTTTCGGAGTCAATTGCCACCCTGCCCAAAGGGATCCATAAGCGGGCAGGAGTAAATTCACTGCGCGCGCGATCAACATAATCAGTCAGTGTCAGTTGCTCACTATTATTTATTATATTGCCGATATTATTTTCTCTATCATACCAAAACGCGAGGTGACGAAAAAACAACCCGGTATTGGGCCCTTCTGCATTGAGGGAAATATCAAACGGCACAAAAGCGGAAATACTTCCATATAATCCAGTTGCTTTTGTGTTGCTAATCGCAACCACGCCGGTGATTACTGGCCCCCTGTCACCGGAAAGCCTAAGTGCACGGCCATAAAAATGATAGACCGGAGCGCTTCTCCCAGTCCCCATATGTTCACTGACTTGCATAAAATATCCCCTCTTACCGCATTATCGAACAGTTTGTGCTATAATTTCACCCAAATTTATTTTTCA
>JBAZQH010000064.1:0-9921 GCA_041645285.1 Candidatus Margulisiibacteriota bacterium
AACGGGTTTAATTTTAAACGCTCTTTGCAGTCGTCGCACAAATTTTTCTCCTGCGCTTGCAAGGCCTGCTTCACCGCTGCCACGTAACCCGGCTGGCACTTTACACAACCCACCGAATTGATATCGACTTCCAAACCCGTTAAACCTAAGGCCAAAAACAAATCCACCGCCAGATTAATCACTTCAACATCGGCTTTAGGATCACTGGAACCAAAAAACTCAATCCCCGCCTGATGAAATTGGCGCTGGCGGCCCGCCTGCGGCCGCTCGTAGCGGAACATGGGACCAACATAATAAAACTTGGCAACCGTATCCGGGGTAATCAAATTATTTTGGATCGCGGCGCGCACTACCGGAGCCGTCGCTTCGGGCCGCAAGGTTAAACTCCTGCCTTTACGGTCAAGAAACGTATACATTTCCTTATTAACAATATCCGTGGTAGTACCAATACTACGGGCAAAAAGCTCGGTTTGCTCAAAAATTGGGGTGCGGATTTCGGAAAAATTATAGCGCGCAAAGGTTTCGCGGCAAACGATTTCAATTTTTTGCCAAATTTCAACTTCCTGTCCAAATACATCTTTGGTGCCGCGCGGCGATTGGTATAACATGCTGTAAATTATAACATATGCTAAAATCGAAGCATGCGAAGATTTCGACACTTGGCAAACCCTTTGCACAACATCCCAGAAGTTAGCCCGCTGCGGACCGCAGAAGTTTTTGCCCAAAAACAACCGCTGGTTTTGGAAATTGGATTTGGTTTCGGAAAATTTTTCCTGGAAATGGCACAAAAGTATCCAGAGAAGAATTTTATTGGGCTGGAAACCCGCCGGCCTTTTGTTGAATTAATCCGCCAAAAGTTAATTGCGCTGGGCTTAAAAAACGCGCATGTCATCCACGCCAACGCTAATTTTGGGCTGGCGAAAATTTTCAAGAAGGCCAGCGTAGCCGAAATTTTTATCCTCTTTCCCGACCCGTGGATAAAACGCAAACACATCAAGCGGCGCTTAATTAACCAGCCGTTCCTCAAAGATTTGCATAAGGTTTGCGCCCGCGGGGCTAAAATTCACATTAAAACCGATGAAAAATTTCTCTACGATGATATCCGACAACATTTTATCACCGCAAAATTATTTAAAAAAGCGCGCAATACCAAGTTGCCATTTTTAACCAACCGCGAGGAAAAATACCTCAAGCGCGGCAAAAAGATTTGGCAGTTGACTTTGGTTAAAAACTAAACCCGCCACCCACCACGTAGGAATTGTCCCTGGAATCGCTGTTATCCAATACCGCGGCCGCCTGCAGAGTTGCCACCGGCACTTTGAAAGCAACGCCCAAAGTGGTTTTAGCGTCTGTCCCCGAAGCGGTCCCGGCGCGCAAAACCAGGGTATTCATCCACATGGGGTATTCCAATCCCAAATGCAAGATTGAATCGGTGCTGGCTAAACTGCCGGTGCCGCCGCTTAAAGATTCAATATCCGCCGCAAAGCCCAATCCCACCACCGGAACCGTCCCCGAACAACCCAAGACCAAGCTCATCGGATAATTATAAGTTGCGGCCGACCCTACCACCGCCGTCCCTTTGGTCACCGAGCCGTCTGCATTAAAAGTATCGGTGCGGGTAGTCGGTGAATTTACCGTAACGCTGGCGGCAACATCGCGCGCCGCCAAACCAATTGCCAGGGTTGTAACAAACGGAACAGCAATTTCAGTCCGGGCCCCAAGGTCAAAACCAAAACCGCCGCCGGTTCCCCAGGTGTTATCCGCCGTGGTCGGCAAGGCGCCAACCACATTAACGCGACCGTAACCGTAACCAATATATTTTACGCTGGCGCCCAGATCAATTTTAGCGGGGAGGATTGGCAAGGCCAGGGTACGGCCCGCGGTTAGGACCACATCGAAACGAGTTGCCGCATCAACGGAACCCTCGATTGAATTTGACGGCTTGGAAAGCTGTGCCTGAAAATTTGGGATCAGCAAGCTTAAACCAATTTTATTATAATCGACGCCCAACTGCCCGAAAAACGAACCATTGGCATCCAAATTTTTGGCATAATTATCAATTAAATACTGGGTAGGATCGTTGAAGCTGTTGATTGCTCCTGTGATTTGGTCGAAATTTTTAACGCTCCCCCCTACCGATAAATCCATTGCCCAATTGCCGCCAGACATTAATCCCGCCGGGTTGTAAGCCACCGCCGGCAAACCGGTGGAAAGAGAGGCCCCGCAACCACCCATGCCAGCTTCGCGCACTCCGGTATACATAGATGCCGCCGCCAATGCGGCTGAAACCACCATTAATAAACCCATGACCAACGTGATTAAAAATACTTTTTTCATGATTTACCTCCAAAGACATTTTGTTTTAGTTTAGGTAAAATATTCCTGCCTGTCAAGATTTATGGTAAAATAAATTATTAAGCTTATCAGGAGGCAATCAATATGCACATTGCTATCACCATGACACTGATTATCTGCGGTACGGTAATTATCCTGGCGCTGATGGGGCTCCTGTTTGCCGCCTGGGTAATTCAAAAAGGCGCAGAGTATGCCAGAAACGATAAAAAGTAGACCGCCAGCTTGACTGCTGCAGTAACTAACCTCTTAAACTTTTGGCAGTAGCCGCATAATCATTTGATTGAAAAAAATAAGATGCCGATACTAAAACATTGGCGCCAGCGGCAATCACCTGCGGCGCAGTTTCCGCATTGATCCCCCCATCCACATTAATGTCACCCTTAAAATTTTGGCGGAGTTGGTAAATTTTTGGCAAAACCTCGGGCATGAACTTTTGGCCGGAAAAACCGGGATTGACGCTCATCACCAGCACCAGGTTAATTTCGGCCAAAAATTCTTTCACTACTGACGCCGGCGTTCCAGGATTTAGCGCCAGACCGATTTTTTTGCCGAAACTTTTCACCAGGTTAATATCCCGCCGCAAGTCAGCCGCTTTGATTTTAGTGGCAAAACGCGGCCGGGTTTTAATTTGGCTGACATCGTTTGGGCTAGCGTCGTAGGATTCCACGTGCAAGGTAATGATATCGGAACCCGCCCGGACAAAATCTTCAATGTAAAACCACGGATTATCAATCATCAGATGCGCATCTAAAGGCAGGGAGGTAAGACCGCGCACCACGGCAACCATGGTGGGGCCAAAAGAAATATTTGGCACAAAATGCCCGTCCATGATATCCAGATGAAAAGAATCGACTCCGGCGTGGTGGGCCTTTTTTATTTCTTCGGCGAGGTGCCCAAAATCACAGGATAATATGCTCGGTGAAATTTGGATATTATTCATCTAAAAATTAACTTTAGCTCCCAACTCTAGCCGGTCCGCCGCACTGCTGGTCGTATTATCATAAGTATAACGGTAGGCCCCGTACATGCCCACAATGTCACTGGCTTGCAAAGTTAGTTTGGGTTCCACAATTGTATTTTGCAAACTTCCAATCCCCGCCCCGGCAAAATTAAACGCCAGCCGTCCCAGCAAAGACCATTGGTCATTTAATACTTGGTCAACTTTTAAACCTAGGTATGAATTTTCACTGCCCGTAACCAAAAATTCTTCAAAAATTTTCACTCCTACATAATCTTCGCCCAAATTCGACTGCCAGGCGCTGCCCAATTTATAAAATTCGGCATAGATGCCGGTTCCGGTAGCCCAATAATCATCCAGCGTCAACATGACCGCCGCATACATGCCGGTAGTATTACTGCCATGCCATCCCATTTTGGCTCCCAGCTTGATGCCGTCATCCGGGACCGCAGTTACGGACAGCTGCAAGATATTAGTGTCATTACCCGAAAAAGGGTTAACCTCACTGGTGCCCACAAACATATCATAACTGCCGTTGATGGAAGTAATTCCCAACCAGGGCAAATCCATTACATAACCAGCCAATAATGAATATTGGTTGGAAGGATTGGCGATTAAACCCTGGTTATAACCGTAAGCACCACCCAAAATCAACCCTCCCATGTCACCCGCAAATTGGAATTTGGTTTTTTTATGGAACTGGTCACCGTTGCCCTGGCTGATCTCCAAATTCAGCGGTAGGTTAAATATATCTACCTTGGCCTTGGCCCCCCAGTCAAACACCCCGGCCTTAAAAATATCGAGGTCAGATAGCGGCATATAATCGTTAGGGTAAGTACGGTTATCCATCCCCAGGTCAATCGACACATCTTCGCTTAAATCCTTGGTTACGCGCAGTTTGATACGGTACTGGGAGGCGAGGCTGCGGGTGTTGCTCCCCGCAATTTTGTTCAACAATCCCCGGATCGTGTACTGGCCGGAAAGATCCCACCCTTTGGAACCGGAATTGGCGGGCGCGGCCTTGGCAACTTCACTGCGGACAATTTCCTTGACCCGGCTTTCAGAAATCATTTCTTTTTCCAGCGACCGGGCCATTTTATTTAAAAACACCGCGGTGTCGTAACGATTTAATTTTTCGGTGCCGCGAAAAGTACCGTCCGGGTACCCGGTAGTTACGCCGCGGTTAACCAAATCATAAACCGCGTCCTTGGCATAGTGGTCATTCGGAACATCCTTAAAAGTAACCGCGGCCACAGGAGAAGCGACAAACAACATTCCTGCCAACAGCATCCCCAGCATCAAACCAACACCACCAATAATTTCCCAAACGGCAAAACTTATCCTTTTCATACCTTATTCTTCCTTTCTAAAAGTGCCTTAATTTTTTGCAGCAATTGATCCGGATCATATGGTTTCACTATGTATTCGTCCGCCCCCACCGCGTATCCCGCCTTTTTCTCAATATCCTGCGCCCGGGCGGTAAGCATAATGACCGGAATTTTCCTCAGCTTATCATCCGATTTGATCAGCTCGCAAACCCGGTAACCGTCAATCTGGGGAAGAATTAAATCCAAGATCACTAAATCCGGCTGATAATCGGTTATTTTTTCTAACCCTTCTTTTCCGTCGCCGGCAATTTCAACCCCAAACCCAGCATTCTCTAACCGCACTTGTATCAGGCGGGCCAATTCAAGCTCATCTTCAATGATTAAAATTTTAGCCATCATAAATATTGTAACATATTAAAAACTTCTGGAAACCGATCTTTGCCGCACAATAAGGCAGCCGCCAGCGGCATTTTTACTTTTGCCTGCCGCGACATTTGCCTGGCGATGTTTTGAATATCCCACTGCGCGTGCTGATCGTCACGTAATCTGGCAATATGGTACAACTCGCGGACATTTACGTCCATTAGAACCCGCCGTCGGTGCGCGTTGGTCAAAACGTATTGCGCAGGCATAGGCAACGTTTTGGCAATTTGAAAATACACGCCTTCGGTTTCACGCACCAAACTTAAAAAAGCTTTTTCTTTGCCAATTTCGCAAATTGACTCCGGCACGGTTACTCCCAGCGTCGGGTCATAGGGCTGGGAAGTCAAAGCCGCCATGCGATGGCGCTTCAATTGGCCAAACCCCGCCGCCGAAATAACAATTTCATAAGTCAGATTGGCAAACTCAAATTCACGCAGGACCGCATCGTAAAACTGCATATTCTCAAAGGCCTTTTTAAACACGGCAACCTTTTTGGCTCGCGGCATTTTTTGGGCGGTTTGGTAGCAGGCGGCGTAAGGCCGACGGCTAACCGTATGTAATATCGCGGCCAAAATACGCTGATCTGCCTCCACAGTTAAGCCGACTAAAGACACCGGCGAGATTGATCCGTTTTGCGCTTTATTTTTATGCGTTTTCCCCGCTTGAGTTTTACCGGCAGAAAACTTAAGATTTTGATCGACATACGCCTCAATCTCCGAATATGTCTTTTGATCAAAAGCATTGGCTTCCACAAACAAAATAATTGAAGGGGCAATTCCGCTCGCCAATTTATACATAGCTTGGCCAATGGCTTTTACTTCAGATAAGGATTGCGACGCAAACCGGCGGAAAAGATATTCCAGGTTGCGCGCATTAATCGTCATCCCTAATTGTCCTAACGTGGCCAAAGAGGTAACGTAGCGCGCATCTTCCTTGGCCCACCCTTCGAGCAAATTATGGTTCTTCGGGTCAGCCGCTAAACTGGCGTGCTTTTTAAAAGCCTGCGCTTTCAGCTTCTCAAAAAGCTCATGGTACATTGCATTTTGTTTTTTAATCACGGCCTGATATTTAGATAAATATATACTACGTTTAATTTCTTCCGGAACATAAAAGTCACTACCCAAAGTAATGTAGCGTTGTGACTTTTCAGTGTAAGACGCCAGACGGAATTTTTCGAGACACTCCAGCGCCAGCCGCGACACACCGATAATATCAAAATTGAATACCGCGTGCTCGGCCACCGAATGATGACCCATCTTAAAAATGATCGCACTGTTGGATTTGCGCGCTTTTTCAACTTCGGCACGGGCGGCAGCGCGCAGTTCATTAATAGGGCGCGGGTCACGGGAAATACGGGCATACGCCGCAGATAAAGTCTCGGGAGTAATGTCGGCGCGGGAAGGAGAATTTTTTTTCAGGTCTTCCAGGACATCGGTGTCTACATTGTAGCCGGCCAGCAAGATTTTCATACTTGGTGGGTATTATACATTATTTTTGCTTTTTTGTTCAAAGCAGAAAGCTCATCTATCTGAGCGCCATACTTTCCGCGCGTCAATCTCTTTCCACTGCCCGGCCGTCAGCTTTCCCAGCATCAACTTTCCCACCCTCACCCGCCGCAACCCTAAAACCGTCAATCCCACCGCCTCACACATCCGCCGGATTTGGCGGTTGCGGCCTTCGTGGATGGTAACAGAAAATTCTTTTGCGCCAAGTTGCTTCACGCGCGCCGGATAAGTTTTGCCGTCTTCCAGTAAAACACCATCGCGCAGATGGCTAATTTGACGCGGGGAAACTTTTTCATGAACAGCCACCACATATTCTTTTTCATGCTCAAAGGAGGGATGCATTAGTTTATGCGCAAATTCGCCGTCGTTGGTTAAAAGCAGTAGTCCTTCTGAATCTTTGTCGAGCCGACCAACCGGGAAAATTCTTTCCGGCACTTTTACCAAATCCAAGACGGTCTTCTCGCCCTTTTTAGCAGAGCAGGCAGAGAGGTAGCCCACTGGCTTATTCAATATAATGTAAATGTGGCGGGGTTGCGGGGAAACAACCTGGCCGCGGTATTCTACTTTATCTTTTTCCTGGTCAACTTTAGCGCCAAGTATCGCAACAACCTGGCCGTTAACTTTAACCTGACCACTGGTAATCAACTTTTCCGCCGCGCGGCGGGAAGCCACGCCGCAATCGGCTAAATATTTTTGGAGGCGGGTTAACATTAATATGCGCCGCTTTTTCTTTTAGAACCCAATCCCCGCCGAAATGTACTGCGTTTCTTCAACCTGGCCGGAAGTTGAGTTGAAGGCCTTTTTATAATTCCAGGTCAAACTGGAAAAAGGATTAAGTTTATAAGTTACCGCCGCACCCAAAATGGCACCCTGCTCATAAGACAGCGCGCGCAAATCGGTAAAATTTTCCTGTTTGTAATAGCCGCTGGCCAAAATTTTGTCGGAAACAATTGCGTTGGCCAGGGCAATTAACGACGGATTGCTGTCATTATAATCCTCATAGGTTAAGGTGGCCGCCAACCGGTTAGCCACGTTAAACGCCCAGGCCCCCAATATTCCATTTCTGCCTGACCCCGCCTCCGCCGAAGACAAATCCACCGGGTTGCTTTCATAGTCAACGTCAAAATACCCGGGGACAAAACCCTTGTCCATCACGCGATAAGTAAGCATAAAAGTTGATTGCATCAGGCCAAACAAGTCATATGCCCAATCGGTCCCCAACCCCACCCCCGCCCCGTGGTTATTTAACTGCCCCGCCTCGGCAAAGCAATCCCAATTACCAATAATTGGCACCGTCGCATCCACCCCAAAACCGGATTGCGCCGGAAAATTGCGGGTTACGCCATCGGACTGGAGAACATTCACGCCGTCCGAATCTGCCACCACGTATTCGGTTAAAGTCAGACGCGGGTTAACATATTGTTTTGCGCCAAAATTAAATACGCTGTGCCAGGTTGCCATGCCCAGCAATCCCCATTTGTTAAAATTATAATAGGCCTGTGCGCCCATCTGGTTGTTGGTCAAAATTAAATCATACGAATAACGCGTGGAATAATCTTTCATAATCATGCCGTGGCCTAAAGTAACATTGTCCAATACCCCGTAGCGCAATCCTTTTTGGTGGTCATCGTACTGGGCATAGCGAAACACAACATTTTGAATCCCGGCAGGATTGGAACTGCCAACTGGAATATTGAAATCAAATCCCAGCGCCCATGGTCCAAGTTTAAAATCCGGTTTCCAGGAAACCAAACCTACTTCGCCGGAACCAACTTTAACATAACCTAAGCTAATCCCGTTGGATAGATTGGTTGAGAGTGAAGTAGCACCGCTGGGCGTAGCCGTAATCCAAGTAGAAACGTCTGTGGCATAGACACCAGTGACACTAAACAGCAAAACCAGTACCAGCAATACGACTTTTTTCATTATTAAAATCCTCCTAGTGTTTAAAATGTCGCCGGCCCGTAAACACCATCGCAATCCCATGCTTATTGGCCGCATCGATTGAAAGTTGATCATTTTTTGAACCACCCGGCTGGATAATTGCGGCAACGCCATGCTTAGCCGCTAACTCTACTACGTCTGGAAACGGGAAGAATGCGTCGGAAGCCAGCACTGCGCCTTTTACTTCTTCACCGGATTTTTTCACTGCCATTTCGGCCGAATCAATCCGGCTCATCTGTCCGGCGCCCACCCCCAAAACCTTATTGTTTTTAGCAATCACAATGGCATTGGATTTTACGTGCTTGCAGACCCCCCAGGCAAAAAACAAGTCCTCCATTTCGCCTAAGGTTGGTTGTTTTTCGGTTGCACACTTTATTTCATTGATCGCCAACTGGGCCACATCCGGATCCTGGATCAATAAGCCGCCGGACACACGCTTGTAATCGTAGCCGCGGAAAGGATGCTGGAGCGCGCCTTTGCCCATTTCAATCATGCGCAAATTTTTCTTGGCTCTTAAAATTTCCAGCGCCTCTTTTGAAAACGACGGGGCAATCAAAACCTCAATAAATAAAGTCGACATGGCCTCGGCGGTTTCGCGGTCAATTTCGCGATTGGCCGCAATCACTGACCCAAACGCCGATACCGGATCGCCTTCCAATGCCCGCTGATAAGCCGTGACCAAATTTTCGCCCTCGGCCAAACCACAGGGGTTGGTATGCTTAATAATGGCAACGCAGGGCCTGGCAAAATAGGTGGCGGCAGACCAGGCCCCATCCATATCAACAATATTATTGAACGACAATTCTTTGCCGTGCAGCTGCTTCCCGCTGACCACGCCCAACCCGTATTCCTTATTGCCGATGCCGATTTCCCTGTAAAGCGCGGCTTTCTGGTGGGGGTTTTCGCCGTAACGCAAGCCCTGCACTTTTTCCAGCGTAATGTCGACAAACTGCGGAAAAGTTGAATCCGGCAGTTCATCTTTTGAACGCAAATAAGCGTAAATCAAAGAATCGTAGCGCGCGGTATGTTCAAACGCTTTGCGCGCCAGGTCCTCGCGCACGGAGTAAGAAATTTTGCCTTTATTCCTCTTTAATTCGGACAAAACCAATTTATAATCCGCCGGGTCAACGACAATGGCAACGTTGCTGTAATTTTTGGCGGCGGCACGCACCATGGTGGGCCCGCCGATATCAATATTTTCAATCGCTTCCTCGTGCGTAAAATTTTCCTTCCGCATAACTTTTTCAAACGGGTACAAATTGCATACCACAATATCAATCGGACGGATACGGAATTTTTTCATATCCTTGACGTGTTGTGGATTTTTACGATCGGCTAAAATCCCCCCGTGGATTTTTGGGTGCAAGCTTTTTACCCGGCCGTCAAACATGTGGGGTGAGCCCGTTAC
>JBAZQH010000065.1:0-9861 GCA_041645285.1 Candidatus Margulisiibacteriota bacterium
CAAAAAGCCAAAATCATGCGGCTGCTTCCCGGTCAAAACAGCGCAAACTGAATCCACTGCCACCGCATCCACGCCGGCAACAATTATATTCATCGGGCGCAAAGCACCAGTAACCGGCCCTCCCTCTCCCTCCATTGCCACCACCGCATCCACAATATTCAATGCCGGCTTTACCAACTGCAAAATATCCAACAGCATCAAATCAAAATCTTCCTTGCGCGCAAAACGCACGTGGCACTGTGATTTTAACAATCCGGGCAGGCAGCCAAACAAATTTTTTACCGCCGCGGTAATGCCGGTAAACCCGTGGGTTTTTAGCTTGGCCGCATTAATCACTACATCCATCTCCAACACGGCCTTCACAAATTGAACCTGTTTCAAAACGCGGCCGGAAGAAAAATTAATTTCTCCAATATGTGCCGCATGGTGGAAATCAATAAAATGCGCACCCTCTTCCCACACCACCTTCAAAATGCCGCACCCCTCTGCACCTTTTCGCGCCGATCCCAATCCCGGGCTGTCGCCAACATACGGGATCCCGCCCGCTCGTAAAACCAGACGGATAAGTGCACGGATAATTTCTGGATGGGTAGTAATGCCTTTTGCGGGCGGGGAAGAATTAAGGATATTGGGCTTAATCAAAACCTTTTGGCCGGGTTTAACAAATTTTTCGATGCCGCCCAAAAAATCAATAGCTTGTGATATCGCGGCCGAAACTGCCTCCGGCGCATAATTTTGGCATTTTACTAATCCCACAACGGTTGAGCAGTTGGACATAAAGTTGGATTATTATATCACCCGAAGCTTAACCCAACAGAAGAAAACAATCTGCCTACCGGTGCACATAAAGCAGAAAACTCATGGAGCGGTTATTAACCACAGGCAATTGCGAAATTATGCGTTGTGCATCCATAATCGAGCCGCCCCGGCGGCGTAAATCCGCCAAGCGAATAAGCAGGTCATTGCCAAATTCAAATTGCATATCTTCGGAGCACATAAAAAGCCAATCACCCGTGCGCAGGTCAATTTCATCGACGTCTATCCGAATGGCACTGCCTAAAACGTTGTATAAATCATACCTATCCTGCGGCGCTGTCTTGCGGGCACGCACGCGCGCTTCAACTTCACGCAAATTATCTCCGGAAAAATCAGTGTCGACTTGCCCGCTTTCCAGCAGATCGCACATTTCTTTTGTATGGTCCACGGTGCACAAATCAACGCCGCCGTTAAAATGATAAATGCGTCCGCTGCCAACATGGCCAAAAAGCGCAGTATTACCGCTTATTATCACCATATCGACACAAGCAGAATAACTTTTATTAGACAAACCAAATTCGCGCGATCTGCTCTCCATTTGCAGGTCGGCCTGCACAAACGCCCCATGCATTTGCGAGGTAAAGAGATATTCTCCGTAAATACTTCTTACCGCCTCGGCAGACGCCTGCCAAACATGGTCTGGCGCTCCTCTGCCGCTGGCTAATAGCAATATGCCAAGCTCTTCGTCGTATAAGATAGCATCATCATTAAGCGCATGGCCCGGGCCAAAAGTTACCCCCACCACCTGACGGGTATCTATATCGCCAGCTCTGCCATCTAAAATTGCTGTCGGAGGCAAGGGAACATTTCTGGGAGGGGAAACAACCGGCGGTCTTCCCTCCCGCGCGGCCACGTAGACCGGCAGTACTGCAGGTCTCCGGGAGATTGCCCTTTCGCTCATTAACTGCATCAGGTCATCTGCGCCTGGGTAAGCTGGAACCAGAAAACCCGTCGTATTGGCATCCGGTGATGGCAAGGTAAGATACTGGCGGCAGTCACTTAGGTCTTGATCCTTTGTAACTAAAATAAAGATTTTCTCCCGGTTAAGATAAGCCAACTCTTTTTCTGGATTTTCCTTGGCAATTTGATGCAGGGCGGCAAATAAAGGCGGCGGCAAAAAACTGGCCGTGCCAAAATCAAACCTGACCAATAATTCCACTCCCGAGCGCACCAATTCACCGACCGGCCGGCCTAAATTTGGGTCGGCATCAACTACGCTCACGTATTCAGCCATGGTATTTAATTTATAAAACCGGCGCCATCCATCCGCTGCACAATCAACGGGTTGAAATGCCCTGACCCGATCTTGCGGGAACCGCCCCGGATAAAGACGAAAAAACCATCCCTGCGACCCACAATCCACGTACACCGGAGTAGCGTAAACCTGATGCGGCGGCATTAATCTGGCGCGCAGACCAAAATCGGCCCGGACCCGAGCCGCGGCTGGCGGTTGGACATAAATCATCCCCATATAATGTAAATCGGGGCGAAAAGCAGAAAACTTGCATTAATTCAGACAATTTTATGCTTCCATCTCCCCACCTTAAACCACCCCATCGTAATCACTCCGTTAATTGAATTGGCAATTAAAAACGAAAGCCAGACGCCGTTTAATCCGATAGACCTTGCCAGAATCAAGGCCAGCGGAATTTGGACCAGCCACAAACCGATAAAAGTTATGATCAAAGGAGAAACCGCATCTCCCGCGCCCGCCATTGACCGCCCCAACACAATCCCGTACGGCACAAACAAGTAGCTAAAGATCGTTATCCGAATAAAAGCCGTCCCGACTGCTACTACCTGCGGATCGGAATTGAAAAAGTGAATAACTTGGGGACCAAAAACAAATCCTAAAATGCCCACCACCGCCATAAACACCGCATAATAGCTGGCAGTCAACCAGGCGCTTTTTTCGGCACGCTCGGGCTCCCCCGCACCCAGGTTTTGCCCCACCAATGTAGCCGCCGAATTTGCCAGGCTAAAGCCCGGGAGCATCAAAATCATTGAAAGCCGCAGTACCACACCGTAACCCGCAATGGCGCCGGTGCCAAACGAAGCCACAATCAACATCATCACTACACCCATCAAACTGCGCAGACCCATCTGGAGTGAAGTAGGAAAACCAATCCGGATAATGCGCCACATATATGCGAAATTAATTTTGAAATCATGCAGATGCAAATGCAGATGCGACCGGCCGCGCAATAATATTTCGGTGCCGATAATCACTCCCACCATTTGCGCGCAAATTTCTGCCAGCGCCGCTCCCGCCACGCCAAGGCGCGGAAACGGCCCGATCCCAAAAACTAAAAACGGCTCCAGGGTTGCCCCAATCACAACGCAAAACATTAAAACCACCGCCGGGGTAACTGCGTCTCCCGCCCCGCGCAAAATGGCAAAAAATATGAAAAAGAAAAACATGGTCAGGGAACCCAGGAAAATAATGCGCAGGTAATCGGTGCCGTAAATCAACACGGTATCTTTTGCTCCCATAAAAATTAAAAGCTGATGGGAAAACAAAAAACCAAAAATAGCCAGCACAAATGAAGCCGCTAACCCCATCACAATTGATTGCGCGGCAAAACGGGCGGCCTCGCGGTCATTTTTGGCGCCAACGTAACGCGCTACCAGCGCCGTGGTCCCGGTGGCAATCCCCATTAAAAAAGTAGCCACCACCATCAAAATCGATCCCGACATTGCCACCGCCGCCAGAGCATCCGGACCCAATTTCCCCACCCAAAACATGTCGATTAAATTGGAACAGGTTTGTAAAAAATCCCCCAAAACCAGCGGAATGGCCAGTATCCAGATATTTTTGGCAACACTGCCGGAGGTTAAATCGCGCTTTTGGCGCAGACGGGAAAAACCGTGTTTAATCTTGTGCAGCAAAAAAAATCATCCCTTTCTAAAGCAGGAAAGGGATGATTATAACATATATATATTTAATGGCCGATTTATCCAAGAAGCCCAGCTGCCCTCCCGGCTTTCACGAAAGCTGCCGCTTCAATAACTTTTGCCCTTACTGGATATTTAAACCTGCCTTCATCCCAAAGATCCAAAAGGTGCACAAATTGCGCCAATGCAGCATCAAACGGAGGATCAACAATAGTTGCTAATTTATTTGCAGGATCCAGGTCAATGCCAGTCAAAGTTATTCCCCTCTGTGATTGAAGTGCTGTTACCCGTTCGGACAATACCGCATGACCATAAACCAGATCCCCTAATTGCGTGGCACTTGGTTCGAATTTTAATTCTGGTTTACGAAACAAATCAACCAGTTCCGAAAATAAAATTTCCCTGCCTCTCACGAATTTCCCGATCGCTAGCCATCTCTTACAACAAAAGGTGCCCAGTCCCCTCATGATTTCGGAACCATCCTCTATATTTAAACCTAACTCGCTTAATACACTGTTTATACCCCCCCGCGTCATTCCCCCCATCCACAACCTGCTTTCTGCACCATCCAACACACTTACTCTTTTTTCTACGTCCAACCGGGCCGCAATATTTCTAATCAAGTCAACTGAATAATGTGCTCCCAGTAACTTACCTAAGCCATTTACTGCACCGTCCGTTCTTACCCGGGATCGTATGCAGTACCGATGGGCCGCAAGGCGGGCGGCTGCGGCTGAATCACAAGCCAGAGTTGCTCCTGGTCCTGCCATGTTTATTTATCTCCTTCAAATATATTCACCGGGTAAGTTTTTAAAATAACCTTTGCTCTCGCGCGGCTTGAATCAAGTCAAACGGCAAAATGATTCTTATATTTGATTCTGAAAATAAAGTGCAAACGGCGGCCAGGTCGGCGTCTTCCTCAAATGCTGCCACTAAAGCCGCATATTCATCTTCAGTTACTTGTCCTCTAACAACAAGATTAAACCCCTTTTCACCCGGCTGAGCGGAAAATTTCTCCCCGTTTCTCCCTAAAAAAGAGCCCAGTGCGGGCGGTTTACAAGAAACCACCACGCTCACACTAACCCGCGGTTGTGCTTCAAATACAAACGAAGGGGTCCTCCCTTCAGCTTGATCCAATAAACTTTCCCTCCTTAAGGCAAGTATGCTGATAAAATCACCTAATCGAATTCCAAGCCGATGCAAAGCAACAATATCTTCACCCTCGTCTGACACATTTAAGCGCAAATCACCCAGGCGTTCTCCTTCAGGTAGCTTGCTCGCTTCATCACATAAAACAGGATATTGGCCGCTAACCAAGTCCTCAACCATGAGCGAAGAAACTCCAGCCCTTAGTTTTGTACAGGCTTCTAGCAAATTATCCATTTCGGCCAACCAAATTCCGCGTTCGCGAAGTGGCTTCATGAATTTTTCGTTTTTTGCATTGTCAATACAAACAGCCGCCGCCAAATTTACAATTTGCGCCAGACGGGGCTCTGCTTTCCAAAGTGAATCTACCGCCATATCTCCAAGCCCATCAACTCGTGCCCCGGTTCTGCACATAATACTTACTCGATGTTCCGCCTTTATCGCTTTGGCTAATTCAATAACATCATCACGCGTGGTTGTCCCGCGCAATTCACTTACTGATCTTAGTGGCCTGCTTCCACCTTGGGCCGCGGTAGCTGCTTGTACCGCTCGCCATGCTGGCATGCTACCCCGCCCGCCACCAATTTTTAATGGTCCGCCTATCCTGCCGTTTCCCATTTTTATCTCCTCCTTATATTATTATTCTTGCCGGGTAGGCGCGAAATGGAGCTTTCGCCAATGCCTCTGTTTCGATACAATGCGGAAAAAATTTCAGTTTTGGAGGAAAATATTTTCTGGGGCAGCCAAGCGTTGTTTTTATCCGAGGCGTTTTTTTAAGGCGTGGAATTCTTGCCACATTTCATCCGGCAGGTCTTTCCCAAAGGTTTCAAAAAAGGTTTTGACTTCTGCGGCTTCAACTTTCCAGTCCTTTTTGTTGACCGCCAGCAGCTGCTGCATCACTTTGGCATCAATGTCTAATCCAGTTAAATCTAACGCATCGGCGGCGGGGATATTTCCAATGGGGGTCTGCTTGGCCTTGCCGTGGCCCATACAGCGCTCAATAATCCACTCCAGCACTCTTAAGTTTTCACCAAAGCCCGGCCACAAAAAGTTGCCTTCCCGGTCGGTGCGAAACCAGTTGACGTGGAAAATTTTGGGCGGGTTTTTCATTCTTTTGCCCATTTCCAGCCAGTGCTTAAAATAATCACCCATGTTGTACCCGCAAAACGGCAGCATCGCCATGGGGTCGCGGCGCACCATTCCGTGCTGGCCAAACTGGGCGGCGGTAATTTCGCTGGCCATGGTAGCACCCACAAACACACCGTGCTGCCAATTAAACGCCTCATAAACCAGCGGCGCCAAGCGAGCACGTCTCCCGCCAAACACAATTGCCGAAATTGGCACGCCGTGGTGATGGTCAACGCGGTTTGAAATTGTCGGACATTGCTTAAGCGGCGCGGTAAAACGCGCGTTGGGATGTGAGCCCCGCACCGGCTTGCCATCCAGGTCAACCATTCCCGGTTTCCATGGCTTACCGGTCCAATCAATTCCTTCTTCAGGGATATCGCCGTCGCCGCCTTCCCACCACACCGTCGCATCCGGTTTCAAAAGGACATTGGTATAAATTGTATTTTTGCGGATGGTGGCAATGGCATTGGGATTAGTTTTTGAATTGGTTCCCGGCGCCACCCCAAAAAACCCGTATTCGGGGTTTACCGCCCAGAGCCGCCCATCGGTATCAATACGCATCCAGGCAATATCATCCCCCACCGTCCAAATTCTGTAACCTTTGGCTTTTAACCCTTCCGGTGGGATTAACATGGCCAGGTTGGTTTTACCGCAAGCACTGGGAAAGGCCGCGGCAACGTATTCAATGTGGCCAAACGGATCCTCAATCCCCATAATCAACATGTGCTCCGCCATCCAGCCCTCTTTTTGTGCCAGGTAACTGCCAATGCGCAGCGACAAACATTTTTTCCCCAGTAAAACGTTGCCGCCGTACCCCGAACCCACACTCCAAATAGCGTCATCTTCCGGAAAATGCAAAATTAAACGTTTATTAATATCTAAACCAGCTCTGCTGTGGAGGCACCGGGTAAATTCACCGTCAGTCCCTAAAACACCTAAAACCGCGTCTCCGGCACGGGTCATAATCAACATATTCAAGACCACATAAATGCTGTCCGTCAGCTCCACCCCGATTTTGCTGAAAGGAGATCCTACCGGACCCATTGAAAACGGGATGACGTACAGTGTTTGTCCTTGCATGGAACCGTTAAAATATTCGGCGGCTTTAACGTAGGCCTCTTTGGGTGACATCCAGTTATTGGTTGGGCCAGCATCACGCTTGTGGGTGGTACAAATATAAGTCAAGTGTTCGGTGCGGGCTACATCATTTTGCGCGGTGCAATGCAGAAAGCATCCCGGCAAAACAGTTTGGTTGAGCTTAATGATTTCTCCGGTTTTCAGCGCCTGCTTTTCCAGCTTTATGCGCTGCTCGTCCGTTCCGTCAATCCAGACAATTTTGTCCGGCTGGCACAGGTCAGCACATTCTTTGACCCATTTTTTCAGTGCTTTATGTTTGGTTTGCATTGATGATCTCTCCGCGAAAAAGATTTCCTCGATAATCAGCAATCATACCACAAAATATTTATCGCAGAAAATCCTTATTTGTAATAATCCTGCAGTGCTTTTACCTTGAAGCCCTTTTTCTTCACCGCTTCCAGCCCGCTAACCGTGGCCTGCGCCGCCGACAAAGTGGTAATAATGGGGACCATATGCATAATTGCGCCCGAGCGGATTTTGGTCTCATCGGATTTGGTTTTTTTATCGCCCGGCGTATTGATAATTAATTTTACTTCGCCATTTTTAATATGGTCCAAAACATCCGGCCGCCCCTCCCCCAATTTTGCCACCACTTCCACTTCCAAACCGCTTTTGCGCAGTACCTCGCCGGTTCCAGCGGTAGAAACAATTTTATATCCCAGCGTGTCAAAACGCTTGGCAATATCCACGATGCGGCGTTTATCGCGGTCGTTGACGGAAATAAAAATTTTGCCTTCTTTGGGCAGTTTTTGCCCCGCCCCAATTTGCGCTTTGATATAAGCAACTCCCAAATCCGCATCAATTCCCATAACTTCGCCGGTGGATTTCATCTCCGGTCCCAAAATCGGGTCAACTCCCGGAAAACGGTTAAACGGAAACACCGCTTCTTTAACCGAAAAATGTTCGGGCACAACCTCGTCGGATACTCCTTGCTCTTTTAACGATTTTCCCAGCATCACTTTGGTAGCAATTTTTGCCCAGGGAACGCCGGTAGCTTTGGCCACAAACGGCACGGTGCGCGACGCGCGCGGGTTAACTTCCAAGACATATAATTTTGAACCTTTGACCGCATACTGAACATTCATCAGCCCTTTTACTTTCAGCTCATCTGCCATGGCAAAAGTGGCGCGGCGAATTTCGGCCAATACCGTTTTGCTTAACGAAAAAGTAGGGATAGAGCAGGCCGAATCGCCGGAGTGGATTCCCGCTTCTTCAATGTGTTCCATAATGCCACAAATTACGGCATCTTTTCCGTCCGCTACGCAATCCACATCCACCTCAATGGCGTCTTCCAAAAATTTGTCCACTAAAATCGGGCGGTCGGGAGAGGCAATTACCGCTTTTTGCATATATTCCTGCAAATCATTTTCATCGTAAACAATCATCATGGCGCGTCCGCCCAAAACGTATGACGGACGCACTATCACCGGATACCCAATCCGGTCAGCCACCTGCTTGGCTTCTTCAAATGAAGTCGCGGTGTCGTTGTCCGGCTGGGTTAATTTTAATTTTTTTAGCAATTTCTGGAAGCGTTTGCGGTCTTCCGCAATGTCAATTGAATCTACCGAGGTACCAATGATGGGCACACCGGCGTCTTCCAGCGCGCGCGCCAAATTCAGCGGGGTTTGCCCGCCAAACTGCACAATGACGCCTTCGGGTTTTTCTTTGTCTACAATATTTAATACATCTTCCCGAGTGAGCGGCTCAAAATACAGCCGGTCGGAAGTGTCAAAGTCGGTGGAAACCGTTTCCGGGTTTGAGTTGACCATAATGGCTTCTAATCCTTCTTCGCGAATGGCATAGGAAGCGTGCACACAGCAATAATCAAACTCAATCCCCTGGCCAATCCGGTTGGGCCCGCCGCCCAAAACCATAATTTTTCGCTTGGTGGTGGCGCGGCATTCATCTTTACTGTCGTCATACGTCGAATAAAAATAGGGTTTTTCGGGATTGATTTCGCCGCCGCAGGTATCCACCAGTTTATAAACCGCCGTCACGCCTTTTTCTTTGCGCAAATTGTATACTTCCAGTTCATTGGATTTGGTCAAATGCCCGATCTGAACATCCGAAAATCCCATTTGTTTGGCTTCGCGCAAAAGCTTGGCCGGCAAGTCCCTTAGTTTGTATTTGGCCAGCTTGATTTCCATTTCCACAATCTGCCGCATCTGGTCCACAAACCAAACATCAATTTTGGACAGGTCATAAATTTCCTGGTTGGTAAAATCTTTTTTAATTGCGTAACGGATCCAAAAAACGCGGTCCGGGCCCGGCACGGCTAATTTTTGCTTAATCAATTCGGCGTCTTCGGAGAGCTCCGGCGGGACATCTTTGCCGTCCGCGCCCAAACCAAACCGGCTGTATTCCAGCGAGCGGATGCCTTTTTGCAGTGATTCTTTGAAAGTGCGGCCAATGGACATGGCTTCCCCCACCGCCTTCATCGAAGTGGTTAACGTCTGGTCCGCCCCGGGAAATTTTTCAAACGCAAACCGGCATACCTTAAACACGCAATAATCCACGGTGGGCTCAAAAAACGTGTAGGTTTTGCCGGTAACCTGGTTTTGGATTTCATCCAGTGACAACCCTATCGCCAGTTTTGCCGCCACCCGCGCAATGGGAAAACCCGTGGCTTTGGAAGCCAGCGCTGATGAGCGCGAAACCCGCGGGTTGATTTCAATGACCCGGACCTCACCGTTAACCGGGCTCACCGCAAATTGGATATTGGTCCCGCCGCCGTCAATG
>JBAZQH010000066.1:0-9497 GCA_041645285.1 Candidatus Margulisiibacteriota bacterium
TTTCCGATGCCGTTAATATTTTAATCCTCAAAGAGATGCCTTCGCTGTTTGCCTTGTTTGGAAAAAACGCAGAAAATTAGTTTACCCCAGCTTGCTTCTTAGCTTTGCAAAAAAGTCATACGGGCTTAACCGCGCAAACTTTGCACACAATTTTGATTTTTCAATAAAGATTTTATCATGGTCCTGCAGATAGATTTTTTGCTGGCCGTCGGCGGTGAGGATCGCCTGCTTTTTTCCTGGAGTTTTCTTGACGATAATTTCCAGCCCTTTGGCGTCCAGGACAATCGGGCGGCTGCCGGATTTGATGGGGCAGATTGGAGTAATAATAAGATTTGAGGTATCCGGCGCCAAAATGGGCCCTCCCGCCGAATAATTGTGGCCGGTGGAGCCGGTGGGGGTTGAAATAATTAATCCGTCAGAGCGGTAAGAATAAATTTTGTGGTTTTGGTAAAAAACATCCAGCGAAACCGTGCGCGCGATGTCGCATTTGCCGATTACAATATCGTTTAACGCTAAGACCTTGCCGACAATTTTACCTTTACGAATTACGTGCGCCTCAATTAATATCCGGTTATCGACGTGAAAATCATTATCCAGCAATTTGCGGATGGCCGGCAGGCGGTCATTCAGCTCAATTTCGTTCAAAAAACCTAAACCGCCCATATGTATTCCCAGCACCGGACATTTTTTGGCCGCGGCGATTTTGGCGGCGCGCAACAGGGTGCCGTCCCCGCCCAAAGAAACCACCGCGCAATCTTTGGATATTTTTTCAATATCGATTTTTATTCCGAAGGCCTTTTTGGCTTCGTGCACCAGTTTTTTTGCTTCCCGGCTGATTTCCTTGTCTTCTTTTTTATAAAACAGCACAATTTTTTTCATATTAAAACCTCACTCTCAATTGATAGCCCATCCAAATTAGTATGAACAACAGCAATGCGATAATTGCAATCGCAGCGATTTTGACGATTAATGAATCGGAGGCATATTTTGGGAATGAAAATTTTACCGAGTAGATTTTTTGGTCCAGCATGTTTACCAACAGCAGGCCGTCGGGCTTATAAACATAATCATATTCCAAAAGCTGGCGGCGGGTGGCGGGCTCGGTGGGATCAATCCCCAACTGTCCGGATTTGACTTCGGCCACATAGGTCTTTTTGCCTTTTTGCACCAGGTAATCGCAGGCGACATAACCCAGATGGTCTTGTCCGTCGACGTTGGTGATGACATTGGCTCGGACGTGCTTGCCGATAATATTATAGCCGTGACGCTGCAAGAGGGCTTCCGCTTCGGCCTCGGAAAATTGCGCAAACTCTGCCCGATTTTGATAATCTTTGCCGCGAAAAAATCGGCTAGCCAGGTTGAACAAATAGGCGCCGGCGATCAGGCCAACGCAGAGAATTAGTATATATATGTATGGGTGGTCCATTGACGCCAATCCGTTAAATTTAGTTGATATATAATAATCTAATTTTTTAACAAATACATCAAATATTCGACATTGCCGTCCATACCTTGAATTGGCGATTCGGTTGTTCCCATTACTTTAAACTTGCAATCTTCGGCGGCCGCCGTAGTTGCGGCCAGCACTTCCCGGATTATTTTTTTGTTGCGCACAATTCCGCCTTTGCCCACTTTATTGCGGCCGGCTTCAAACTGGGGTTTAACCAGCGCGATAACTTCGGCATTTTCGCGCAGTAAATTATAGACGGCCGGAAAAATTTTTGACAGAGAGATAAAAGAAACGTCAATGACGGCCAGGGCGATGGCGGAAAAGGCCTGTCCGGGAGCATGCTTTTCGGCCGCTTGGAGCAAAGTTTCCAGAGTTAAATAGCGCGCGTTGGTTTTATCCACGCGGATTACGCGCGGGTCTTTTTGCAGTTTCCAATTCAGCTGTCCATGGCCAACGTCAACCGCATAAACCATTGCGGCGCCGTTTTGCAATAAGCAATCAGTAAATCCGCCGGCTGAGGCGCCGATGTCCAAACAAATCCGGCCGCTCGGGCTTACCTTAAATTCTGTTAGCGCTTTCTCCAGCTTTAGTCCGCCGCGCGAAACATATTTTGGCTTTTCGCCGCGGATTTCAACATTGGCTTCAGGCGAAATGGCGGTGCCGGCCTTTTCCACCTTTTGTCCATCCACAAATATTTGCCCGGCCATGATCGCGGCCTGCGCTTTCGCGCGCGATTCAAAAAGGCCTTTTTCGGTTAAGAGTACGTCTAAGCGGGATTTGGGCATAGGTGGATTTTAACATTTGCGGCAACAATGTGCGTCAGCTGAATTGTCAGCTGATTTTACAAAAAGGCAACGATTAAGTTGCGTTTAAATATTGATTTTTGTGTTAGAATTATAATTATAATATTTGTAAAGAAGGTTAGCTTTAATGGATAAGGTGGCAAATTCAATCAATTATCAAAAACCGGGGATTGTCGATTTTAAGGTAAGCAGTTCTCTTGGCGCGGCTTGCGCTGACGGCGATACGGCAAATTATGGAAGTTCTTGCGGCGCGGGCAGTGGACTATCGGCTTGCAGGACGGGGACTTTTGCCAGTCCAGAATGTGGCAACGGGACAACGCCTAACCCTCTTTGTAATTCAGGCTCGAACATATCTTAATTTTTTATCATTAGTTGCCCGCCTTTTTTGCCTGCGCTATACTTACAGACAACTTGAACAGAAAAACTTGCCAAAAATTTTCCCCCGGCCAAAAATTTGAACGCCTGGTCAATGTAGTTGCCAAACTCCAGACCAAAGACGGCTGTCCCTGGGACCGGGAACAAACCCATGCAACCTTAAAGCCCTACATGGTTGAAGAAGTTTACGAGGCCATGGAGGCGATTGACGAGAAGGATTATTCCAGATTGGCCGAAGAGCTGGGCGACATGCTCTTACATATATGTATGCACGCCGAGATGGGCCGCCGCGCGAAGAAATTTACAATTGAACAGGTAATTGATTCCATCGCCGATAAAATGATTCGCCGGCATCCGCACGTGTTTGCCAAAAAAGAAACTAAAGACGTAGCGGCGGTATGGAAAAAATGGGAAGAAATCAAGGCGGAAGAAAAAGCCGCCGGCAGGCCGCGGCAAGCCGTCGCCCGGGGAGGGGCAGGGAGAAAAGAAAAGGCGAAAATAACGGGAATGCTTGAAACCATACCTAAAAACTTGCCGGCGCTGTACCGGGCCGAGCGGGTGCAAAAGCGGGCGGCGCGGGTGGGGTTTGATTGGGACCAGGTGGCGGGGGCGTGGGATAAGGTTTATGAAGAGTTGGAAGAAGTGCATGAGCTTATTGGGCTGAAGACTAATGACCAAAGACGACAGATCGGCCGCAAGCCCCGCCCCGGCGGGTGCCGCCGCGTGGCCGCGCGTGTCGAAAGAATTAAAGAAGAAATTGGCGACCTGATTTTTTCAGTAGTAAATGTTGCGCGCAAATTAGACATCAACCCGGAAGAAGCCCTGCAGGAAGCGACCGCCAAATTTATCCGCCGGTTTCACCCGATTGAAGCCGCGCTGAAAAAGCGCCAGTTAACCCTGCCTGAGATGGATGCAATTTGGGAGCGGCAGAAATGAATAAGCAAAAAAAGCATGCGCGGGCTTTAGATGTTATGGCGCAGGCCGAGCACTATGCCCAATGGATTCATGCTGAATTTAAGCCGTATTTGAAAGGTAAAATATTAGAAATTGGCTGTGGGATAGGCACGTTCTCCCATTTGTTGGAGAATTATGCGGCCTTGGATTGCGTAGATTTGTTGCCGGAATGTATTGCTGCCGCACGCGCAAAAATAAAAGATTTATCCCTGGTTAGATTTATGGCGGGGGATTTTTTGACGTTAGCCCTGCCGGCCGCAAATTATGACACCGTAATTTGTATTAATGTGCTGGAGCATATTGAGCCGGATTTGGCCGCACTGGAAAAAATGAGAGGTTTGTTGGCGGGCAAGGGAAATTTATTATTGATGGTGCCGGCCTTCCACGGCCTGTATGGTTCGATGGATAAAGCGCTCGGGCATTGCCGCCGTTACGACAAAAAAGAATTGTTGCAAAAACTGCTGCGTGCGGGATTTAATAATGTTACTTGTCGTTATTTAAATTCGCTGGGGGTTTTTGGGTGGTGGTTTAACGGGAAAATATTGCGCCGGGATAATTTGTCCGAAAGCCAGGCCATCTTTTATGACCGGCTGGTAATTCCGGTTTTGGCAAAGGTAGAAAAAATAATGCGTCCGCCGTTCGGGATGTCGCTGTTGATAATTGCCCAAAAATAATCATGTTAAATCATTAAAATTTTATGGCGAAACAGAAGAAAATCAAAATTAAAGCTCAATCTGGCCACCCCGTTTCTCCTGACAAAAAAATATTTTATTGGTTTTCTGTTTTATTGTTTGCGGCAGGATTGATTGGGCTTTGTCTGGCCTTTTCCCCGGAAGAAGAAAAAGTTTTTGATTTTTCCCGTCCCGATTTTCGCTGGGAGGTGTCTGCGGGGACAAAAATACTAAATTCCGCAGCCGGGATTACTTTTTCCAAAGGCGGTCCGCAGCTTTATGTGGTTATCCCGGGCAATTACGTTGATGCTGATAATTTTGATGTTTGTGATATTGAGCTTGCGACCCCCATTGCTTACGAAGATATTCAGCTGCTTTTTGTCTCGCCCTACAATCCGGAATTTAAGTTGGAAAACGGGGTAAATTTTGATTCCGGGCCGGCCCGCCGTTTCAACCATGACTGGCTGAACCTGCGCCATCATCCTGCCTGGCAAGGCGCGGTGACGGGTATATTGTTATTGCCGTCAGATAAAATTCAAAGTTTTAGTTTGAAAAAAATTAGGTTTGTTCGGGCCAACCTATGGCATAGGTGCCTTGCGGTTTGGCGTGATTTTACGCGTTTTTATGATCCCAAATTAGGAACGTGTTTTTCAATGGCTTCTCCGTTATTTATTAATAGCAGCTTCAACGGTTTTTTTGTGCCGTTTTTGTGGATATTGACCGCGAGCGTTCTTTTGGTGGCCATCGTTGATTTTGCATTTAAGTTGGATCCTAGGGTTAGGACGTTTGCATGGGTAGTTTTTTTGGTTTTAGCAGGCAGTGTGTGGGGCTTGTTGGATTTGCGCAATAACCAGTTTTATCTGAAAGGCATGGGCCGGGACATTAATCTTTACTGGGGAAAATCCCTTTCTGAAAAAAGGGGGATAGTAGTCGGCGACCCGGAGTTTGTCCGGTTTATGGAATTTTGCGATCAAAATATTCCTTTGGATGCAAACGTGATTAATGGTGTGCCGGTAAATTTGCCGGGAACCCCGGCTAATTATTTATCTGCTACTCAAGTGGGGTATATTTTGCGCCCGCGGCTGGCGGCAGGATTAAAGGCCGCGGCGCCAGATGAAAAAACTTATTATATTTTTTATAAAAATCCGGAGCACAAATTGGCTGACGGCAAAAGTGCTATCAATTTAAAGATGTTTAAGGTATTTAACGCAGAAGCATCTATCCTGGTGCCGGCAAAAACCGGAAAGGATTTAAAGTAGATAAAATGCTATTCGGATTATGCCTTGGGCTATTTTTGATTTTCGTATTGGGGTGGGGAATCGTTTGGTTGCTGGATCGTGCCCGGGTTTTGCGCGGCATGGAAAAACTGGCGATCAGTTTTTTATTGGGGCAAATTGGCACCACCTTACTGTTTTTTGGCTTTTTGGTTTTTCGCCTGCCGCAACCGGCTTTTGGGGAGGCGCTTTTGCTGGGGACATTGTCTTTGTTGATTATATTTTTCGAACGCAAAAATATTTTGGCCGGGATTTTACGGATTGTGCCGGCAATTAAGCAAGGTTTGGTTTGGCGTCCGTTTAACGGAGCAACCTTCAAGCGATGGCTGCTGGTGATTTTGCTTTTATTGATTGGGCTTAAATTAGCTTATGCTTTGGTGGAAACTGGCAGTAAGCCAGAATATGCATGGGATGCTTCTGGTAACTGGACCGCTTGCGGGAAAGGGTTATATTACGTGACTTTGGAGCAGCCCTCCCGTTTGCCGCAGTTTTGGGCGAGCCAAGGCAATAATTATCCCAAGCATGTGTCTCTGATGCATGGTTGGTTGTTTAGCCTGATGCAACAGGCCAACGACCAATGGTCAAAAATTTTCTTCTGGCTTAACTTGCTTTGTTTGGTTATGATTTTTTACCAAACCGTGTCCGCTACCGGCACCCGCTGGCGCGCGCTCTTTTTTACTTATTTTCTTCTTTCCGGCCCGTATTTTATTTATATGTCTACCATTGGCTATGCTGATTTTACCCTGATGGTATATTTTTCGGTGGGGATTGTATATTTTTATCAATGGGTGCGGACAAAACAGGAGACCTATTTCTACCTTTTTTCTTTGTTTTTGGCCGCGACCACCTGGATCAAGCTGGAAGGAAAGCCCTATGCGGTTTTAGGGATGATCTTGGTTGGTTTATTTGTTTGGCTTGATAAAAGTTATGCATTAAAAGCAAAATGCATTAAAACGGCGCAATACATTGGTGCCGGTTTGATCATTGGCTTACCCTGGCAGTGCTTTGCGCTGGCGCAGCCTTGGGGTTCCAGGGAAAGGTTGGCCCTGCATTTGCCGCAAGCCCTGGAATTACTCCGGCTGATTTACGGAAAAATGTTTATCGAAGGCACTTGGGGAATTTTTTGGATTATTGCGATTGCCGGTGTGCTGTTGAGTTGGAGAAAAATAAAAAGGCGGGAAATTTTGGCGTTGGCGGTGGCGGTTTTGCTGTTTTTCGCCGTACTGTTGTCGATTTTTTTGTTTACCGAAGATGCCTTGGGTTGGTTTGAGGTTTCTTTTAATCGTATTTTGCTTTCCGTTTACCCGGTGGTGGTTTTGTTGCTTTCCTTACTGTAATTGCGTATAATTTACCTTGAAAATCACCGGTGAACAAAGGTTTCTTAAGGGAAAAAATTGGCCAGCAACTGGAAAAATATACTTTTATACATAATTATCGTGCTTGCCGGCATTTTGCTGCTTTTGCCGCTGTTTAATGTTCCGGTTGGGCCAAAAGAAATATCTTTTTCTGACTTTTTAAACCAGGTTGACCATGGAAAAATTGCCGAAGTTACCCTTCGCGGTGAAATGGTAGAAGGTAAATTTTCCGACAAAAAGTTATTTTCTACGCGCGCCATAAATTATCCGCAGTTGGTTCCCCTGCTGCGCGAAAAAAACGTTAATTTTAAGATAGAATCGCCGGCGGATTCTGCATGGTTTTGGAATTTATTCTGGCAGATACTGGCGCCGATTGCGGTGTTTGGCCTGCTCTGGTTTTTGCTGATGCGCCAGGCGCAAAACGCCAATTCCCAGGCCATGGCGTTTGGCCGGTCGCGCGTCAAACCCCTGATGGGAAAAGTAAACGTCACGTTCAAAGATGTTGCCGGGGTGGATGAAGCTAAAGAAGAATTGCAAGAGATTGTTGAGTTTTTAAAGACGCCCGATAAGTTCCAGGCCTTAGGTGCGCGGATACCAAAGGGATTATTGCTGGTGGGCGCACCCGGCACGGGGAAAACCTTACTGGCGCGGGCCATTGCCGGGGAAGCCGATGTGCCGTTCTTTTCGCTGTCGGGGTCAGATTTTGTGGAGATGTTTGTCGGTGTCGGGGCAAGCAGGGTTCGAGACCTCTTTACCCAGGCCAAAAAACAAAGTCCCGCAATTATTTTTATGGACGAAATCGATGCTGTGGGAAGGCACCGCGGGGCGGGGGTGGGTGGAGGACATGACGAAAGAGAGCAAACGTTAAATCAATTATTAGTGGAGATGGATGGCTTTGATCCTAAGGCTAATGTAATTGTCGTGGCGGCCACTAACCGTCCGGATATCCTGGACCCGGCGCTTTTGCGTCCGGGCCGTTTTGACCGGCAGGTTACTTTGGACAAACCGGATATTAAGGGGCGGCGGGGGATTTTGGATATTCACGCCAAAGGCAAACCGTTGGCGGAAGATGTGAATTTAGATGTGGTGGCGCGACGCACCCCCGGCTTTACCGGTGCCGATCTGGAAAATGTGATGAACGAATCCGCCATTTTGGCGGCCCGCGAAAATAAGACCCAAATTACCATGGCAGAAGTGGAGGAGGCCATTGACCGCGTCATAGCCGGCCCGCAAAAAAAGAGCCGTGTGATTTCGGAGCACGAGAAAAATGTGGTGGCACACCACGAGGTTGGGCACGCCTTGCTTTCACACTTGTTGCCCAAGGCCGACCCGGTCCACAAAATTTCGATTTTGCCCCGGGGTTTGGCGCTGGGGTACACCTTGCAACTGCCGGAACAGGATCGACATTTGGTTTCCAAGGCCGAGGCGCTGGATCAAATTACGGTCATGCTGGGGGGAAGAGTGGCCGAAGAAATGATGTACGGTGGAAGCGAAATTACTTCCGGTGCGCAAAACGATCTGCAGCGCGCGACGGAATTGGCCAAACAAATGGTGTGCGAATACGGCATGAGCGAGTTGGGGAGTCGTACTTTTGGCCGGAAAGACCGTCAGATATTTTTGGGCCGCGACATTGGCGAGATGAAGGACTACGGCGAAAAAACGGCGGATGCGATTGATGCTGAAATTGGAAAAATTATTGAAGAATGCCATCTCCGCGCCCGGGAAGTTTTGGGAAAAAACCGGGGCCATTTAGTGAAATTAGCCAACCAATTGATCGAGAAGGAATCGCTGGAAGGTGAAGAGCTGGCCGCATTATTGGCAGAAATAAAATGAAACAATTTTTCTTTAATTTGGTTTTATTGGGCGTCCTATCCCTTATGGTGGGGTGTGGGCAGGTTGCGGGAGGCGGCGGCGGAGGAGGTTCACTGGCAGCACCTACCTTTGTTTTGACTGCCGGTTCTTACGAAGTTAATTCTTTGACGGTTACAATTGAAACCGCCGCTGCCGGCGCATCAATTTATTATACGACCAATGGAGATACGCCAACGCGCAGCTCCACTTTGTACACCGGATCTTTTTCAATTGAAGTTTCGTCCACGGTTAAAGCTATTTCGGCTACCGGGGCGGATTTGAGTTCGGTTTCAGCTGCCGCGTATGATTTATATTGGTGGCAGGCGCTGGTCGGCGGGTTGAATGCCCAGGGACGAGCGCTGGCGGTGGATAGCGCAGGAAATGTATACGTTGGTGGGGACTTTACCACTGCTGGTGGAGTTAGCGCCAACCGAATAGCAAAGTGGGACGGGACAACCTGGGAAGCGCTGGGCAGCGGTTGCGATGAAGCAGTCTATTCTTCGGTTTGTGACAGTGACGGTAATTTGTATATTGGCGGTTATTTTATGAATGCGGGAGGAAGTGCTGCCGGCGGGGTCGCAAAATGGGTAGCCGTTTCGTCAACTTGGCAGGATATCGGGGCAAATCTGCAATACTCATATTATGGGAATGGGACCGCCTACACGTTGGCTTTGGGTGCAGCAGATAAATTATACGTTGGAGGAATGTTTGTTTCCGCGGGCGGCCAAAGCGCCAATTATATTGCTGCTTGGGACGGGACAACC